>JAPYUI010000002.1:69950-82877 GCA_029936175.1 Kiritimatiellia bacterium | reverse complement strand
ACGGAAGCTATTGTCGAACGAAGCGCCTCACGCGTCGAACCGAAAGCGCAGCTAAATAGGCCCGCGCGACAGGATTACCCATAATGTCTTACGGGGAACCAGGCGGGAAGCCCAGGGTAGCGACCAAACCAAGCCCCGACGAGGAGATTGCCGCTATTGAGAAACTGGGCGGCGGCTTCGAGCTCGATGAAAACAAGGCCGGGGTGGGTATGCACCTCCCCTCCAGGATCACCGACGCCGGACTGGCACAGATGAAGGGGGTGACCAAGCTCAAAAATATCCATCATCTTTCCATGACCGATACCAAGGTAACGAAGGCGGCGGTGGACCGATTGCATAAGGTGCTGAACAAGAACGAAGGCGGGTGTTTTATTGTGCATTACCAGCAGCAAGAAGTCGCTTAATCCTCCCGTGAAGGCCCTTGATCAGGCGTGGGGAGGAGGCGCAGGGTGGCGGACATGGGGCATACCGAGCGGAGGCACACCGGGATCCGCAGGGGCGGAATCTTCCCCGCGCCACCAGGTCCGGCCTACGGGTTGATCAGGATCCTGAAGTCCCTGGAGTCGCCCGTATCAACAATCGTGCTATCCTCCTCTCTAAGTTCTTCAAAGCGGAGCGTGTCGGATGTAACCCGGACCGTGATCGGGAACGTTCCCGGTTCAAGCGGCGTCCCGGAGACCAGTGCATAGTCCCCCGCATCCGAGAATGCCAGGCCCGCGGGCAAGGCCCCCTCCTGCAGGCTGAAGAGGTAATCATACCGGTCATCGAAAGGTTCGTTCTTTACCTCGGCGTGGATCTCCCACCGGTATGGAACCCCAACCCCGCCCGGGGGGGCTTCTTCCGTCGTGATCCTCATCCGCTCACCAAAGAACTCTTCATCACAACCGACGCACGCCAAGGCCAGGAAAAGGGCCACCAGGGTGGCGGGAATATTTTGCCGGGTCATCAAGAGCTTGTTCTTCTTAGACCGCTTCATTCACCGGCCATTTACACAAGAGTTCTGCGAGAATAGCAATCCCGACGCCCCTTCCTCGATGGAAAATTGCCGCAGACCACATCCCGAAAAGCATGCAGGTGCGGGTCATTTGGCCTGCGGTCCTTCCCCGGAAGTGCGAGTCCGAATGACATGAAATGCGCCCCCGCCATGGCCTCGGAAAACAGGAGGTAGAAAAGGGGACAGGAGAGGCCCTGCCCAGGATGCCATGCCTAGGCCCGTATGGCATCCCATATACCCGCTAAAAAAGACTCGAAATACGAGGATTGATTTGCCTTAATAAGGCTTCGTTAGCCCTGACAAGGTAAATTTTAGGACCAACTACGGAGAATAGGTGATATGAAAAGATTCGGTTTGTTGATTTCGGTGTTCATGTTGATGGGCGCATATTCATTCGGTGGCGCGGCAAATAAAGTCTGCCCGATCAGTGGCAAAGCCATTGGCGATGCCAGTTCCGACGTAAAAGCTGAGTTCTGCTGCGGCAAGTGCCAGGCTAAGTTCGACGCGGCTCCGCTCAAGTTTGCTAAGAAACTTGCAAAAACGGACGCCGGTAAGTGCGTAATCAGCGGCAAGGATGCCGCGAAGTCGTCCACCCTGACGGTCGGCTTCTGCTGCGGCAAATGCAAGGCCAAGTTCGATGCCGACCCGAAGAAATACCTCACCAAGCTCGCGCCGGCCGGGGGAAAGAAGAAAGACAGCTAAGACCGCTGCCTTCTATCACAGAGCGAAAAAGCCGCGGTGAAAGCTGCGGCTTTTTTGTGTACTGATTGCGGGGAAGTCTCCGCCAAGGCCTGTTAATAAGTCTGCGCCTGATGAAGCTTAACACCAGGCCGTAAGGTATTTAGCCATCCAATGAACGCGTTGATAAGATCCCTATGCATGCATATATATTTTTATGATTTTTTAATAGCATATTATAGCATACGAAAGTATAGTGTTTTTCGTCCCGGGATCCAGGCATGGCAACAATCGATCAAGCTGAAGGTGAACTTTTCCGCAAAGCGCGGGATGTGCTGGGCTTTACCCAGCAACAATTAGCCCGGGAATCCGGCGTCGATCAATCCAGCATCTCCCGGCTCGAACGGGGGGATTTCAACGGGATCCGTGCCGGTCGCCTGAATGCCATCCGGAAGGTGCTTAAGCTGCCGCTGCCTTCCCTGGGCCTCGAACCCAAGGCCCTGACCCTCGCCTGTTGCCAGAACCCACGCTGTATCAGCCACGTGGCCATCGAATCGGATGCGCTCTACCTCTTGCCCCATTTCGTGAAGGTCAAAACCGGAAGTACAGCCTACTGCCGGTATTGCCCGAGCGCCCTGGAACAGACCTGCGCCTGCGGCGAATCCCTGGTGGACGCGGTGCGCTGCCCGCACTGTCGCGCATGTTACATTCACGTGATCGACGAATTTAAGCAGAAACCGAACTGGGCGCGCCAGCACAACGAGGATGCGCACCGGATGCTGGAACAGAAGCGTCTCCTGGAGGCGGTCGATACCGAGCCGGTTTACGAAGTGGTGGGAAATGATGACCGCGCGGATCACGCGACGGAGAACAGGAACAACAACGACGAGGGTGTGGGCATTGAAACAATTACGCGACTTACTGGAAGACCCAGGTGAGCAAGCCTTCAAGCCGGATAAGACCTACCTGGTCTTTTTAATCAGTGACCGATCAGCCAGCCTGATCGTAGCCAGTCGGAACAGGGAGGGGCACTTCATGCCGCTCGATGTTTTTCCCTATTTTTTCACCCTGGACCTCGGCGTCAGCCCCGGCGTTCAGCAGATGCTTGACGCTTTCGAGTTCTGCTGGAAGCGCATGCGCGAAAAGTACCGGGTCCACTTCAAGGGGATGATCCTCTGCCTGCCGGAATGCGTAACCAAGGGCTACGAGGTGGCGGAAACGCTGCGCATCAGCCACGAGGAAGCCACCCAGTACCCGGAGGTCAGCGCGGATCACGTTCGCGCCCTGCAGGAAAAATGCCTGCAACAGGTAGACCAGGACAAATATGAGTGCGTCGACCTGAAACCACACCACTACACCCTCGATACCGGCCGGGTGGTCGACGACCCCATCAAGGAAACCTCCACCACCCTCGATCTCTGCGCCTACGTTACCCTGGCCGAGCGCGGCCCCCTGCGTAAACTGCTGAAGGCCATGGCGAAAAAGGAATTCGACGTGGCCTCCGTGTTCACCGCCTCGGACATGTCCGGCGGACTGCTCGCGGAGCACGAACGGCAGTACGGCACCATCGTTATCGAGATCGACACGGATCACACGACCTGTTCGTTTTACCTGAAGGGCCAGCTCAAGGCTGAACGCAGCCTCCCTTCCGGAAGCCAATGCATCCAGGCCCATGCGGCTGTCGGCATGTCGGTTGATATCGCCGAACTACAGAATGCCCTGGAGGATACGCCGGAATTCCGTATCGGCTCCGACAGCCATGCCGTCATCCGCGTGGGCGACCGCCGCAAGGCCCCGGTCAGCCTGGATGTCCTCATGTACGCCGCCCGCCACGCGCTGGTCCGTTGCAGTGCTGAAATCGTTGACTTCCATTCAAGCTGCAGCCGTTGCAGCGAGATGCCGATCCAGAAAATCATCATCAGCGGCGACGATTACTTTTCGACGCGGGCATTGAAAGACCATCTTCAGAAACAACACAACCTACCCAGTGAACGTCCGGTGGATGACTTGCTGGCCCTCTGCAACCGCATGAACCTGCCGAACGCATGGCGCGCCATCGGGGGCTTTAAATTGGCCATGCTGGACATCGAACACCGCCGACATATCGCGATTGAGCGCTATGCCCAACCCGCGGAAAGGCGGGTGAAACGGGAGATCCGGCTCTGGACCTGGGTAGCGAAGGAACTCCACACACAACACATGATCCGCTTGCGCGACAAGCTGATCGCCTCATACGAGACCAAGAAGGAACAGGTACTGCGCAAGCTTTAGGTTCTTTCGAGGTCTCACCCTGGGTTGCCCCCGCTCCACCAGGAGCGGGGGCATTTTCTTTTCGTGTAATTCCAAGCCGGCCAAACCAAGGAGGCGGGAACAAGCCGCTCAGCCGAACCGACCCGTGACACCCGGCTGGACCGGTCGTGAAACTCCCCCGTCATTGTTACAGATAACGGTTGAACTTCGTCGAAATCTCGACATATTGCCTGCTTCAAACGGTCGGAGCGTGGCTCAGCCTGGTAGAGCACTACACTGGGGGTGTAGGGGTCGCTGGTTCGAATCCAGTCGCTCCGACCATTTGTTTTAATTCTTTCCACTTTCCCTCGTTCCGGCTTCATCCATTCCCTCCCCCAACCGGATCGATAATTTCGCTGGATTTCTTGAGCATTTGTCGTTTTAGTCGTGCTTTCCGGCCGATATCAACCAATCGAGCACCGATGCCTACTGACACCAACCTGCCTCCCGACGCCTCACTTGCTAACCGGCACGACAACGAAATCGAGCACGGACGCTTCCTCGCGGGAGCCGGGGCTGAAGATGTCTGGGGTTGGGCCTCACCCGCGGGTCGACTCCGCGCGATTCGTCGCGGTAAAAAGATTCGTGAGGGGGCCGTCCTGCATGCGGAGAGCAAGGTCCTGGAAGTGGGCTGTGGAACCGGTATATTCACGGAGATGGTCGCCGAAAGCGGCGCGCATATCCTTGCCGTGGACATCAGCCCCGATCTGCTGGAGGTTGCGCGCAAGCGAGGAACAAAACCCGGGCAGGTGGAATATGTGTGCAAGGGTTTCGAGGATGCGGTGGTCGATGGACCCTTCGATGCCGTCGTGGGATCATCGGTATTGCATCACCTCGACATCGAGGCATCGACCAGCAAGATCCACGAGCTGCTGAAGCCCGGGGGATGGATGAGTTTTTGCGAGCCGAACATGCTGAATCCTCACATTGCCATCATCAAGAACATCAAGTGGATTGGGCGCAAGCTCGGCGAGTCCCCGGATGAAACGGCCTTCGTTCGCTGGAAACTCGCCCGGCTCCTCAAGTCCATCGGCTTTACCGAGGTGTGTGTCACACCTTTCGATTTCCTGCCACCGATCACTCCCCGCCCCATGATTCCGCTGGTAAAAGCCGTTGGGTTCGGCGCAGAAGTCCTGCCCGGCCTGCGCGAAATATCGGGCTCCCTTCACATCGTAGCGCGCAAGCCCCTTGGCTGAGATGCCTGCGCGCGATCCAACCGGGTGGGCTTCCCTTAAACCGCTGCGCCGTCACTTGGTCGGGAGTATCGTCCTGGTCTGGTTCTCCATCTGGCTGAATTCCGGAACCCTGGCACCCTATGCGAGCACCCTCGCCACGCCCGAGGTCGGGGAACACTGCGGCTACCTGTTCAACTGGGATCATGCGCATCACATCGCCCAGTTCCGGATGCTGGAGGGCGCCCCGTACGAGGAGTGGGAATTCTGCGTGCACCTGCGTCGGATTCTCTACCCGCTGTTCACCATCGCCTTTATGGAAACCCTGGGATTCGACTGGGGGGGCGTCCTTTCCAACTTCCTGATCTACGCCCTGACCCTGCTCGGCCTCGCCTACTTCTTAAACAAGCACGTGGGTCGTGATGCTGCCAAGGCGGGCCTCTGGCTGCTGGCCGCCTATCCAGGCATCGCGTACTACGGCGGCCTCCCCTACTCCTACACCCTGCTCGTGCCGGGCTTTTTAGCCGGCTTCCTCCTCCTCGAAGCCATCAGCCGGGCCGAGCACTGGAAGCCGGCCATGGGCTATGCCCTGCTCATGGGTATCATGTTCACCGGTTACGACCACTACGCCTTTTTTATTCCCGCCACCGGCCTGGTGCTGCTGCTTCGCCGCAAGCTTTTCTGGATTCCTCCTGCGGTGGGCCTCATGGCCTTGCCCCTGGTCATCGTGGTCATCACCCTGGTCTACGGATTCCATGCCGACTTGTTCAAAGTCAATCACTACGCCGACGTGGTCAATGCCTACCTGGACGGCGGGGATCTCCAGGTCTGGGCCTGGTACCTCAAGCAAGTCCCCATGATCTTCCTCGACAACCTGCTTTTCTCCAGCTTTCTCTTCCTGCCCCTGGGCTTCATCGCGTGCTGGATCCTGAATCGCATGGGACCCAGGCTCCCCTTCACCCGGGCTGAAACCTGCCTGCTCATCGTGGTCGGCCTGCTCTGGGCTTTCAACAATTTTGCACCGCCCTACGAGGGGTATAAAGGCTGGCAGGTGCGCGGATATTGGATCGCCCGCATTTATCAACCCCTCACGGCCGTCCTGCTCGTTTACCTGTGCCGCATCCACCAGGCAAGCGTCGAGCGGGGCGGGGTATGCCAACGGAATGTGCGTATCGTGCTGGGGATCGTCCTGGTTGGCAACCTGCTGACCTCCTTCTCAGGCATCCTCGGATTCCGCCCCGGCCACATGGTCCTCAACATGTATTATAAGCATGCCGAACGCAGCCAGGAAATGCTCACGCCCAAACGCTACGTCACGTACATGAGCAATCGCTATTACGCGGACAACCTGGAAACCCACGGCAAGCGACCGGTCGGTTTCTGCCGCGAAAACTCCAGGTAAGGCCCGGGGCCTTCTGCACGTTCAGCAGCAGAACCCGGGGCCGGATGGATTAACCTGGATACAACACCCGCAGTCACCGGATTACGGCTGGGCCGTTTCAACCGGCTTGGCCTCCAGGGTCCCCCGCTCCAGCTCAACCAGCCTTTTGTAATGTTCCTGTACATCCTTGCTCGCCACCCGGCCCAAGTTCGCCTCGTAGGCCACATTCTCCGCGGTGCGGATGAAGCGCTGTAAGCTCGCCCACTCGGCCTCGTACCCATAGAAGCGATTCTGGTGCTTCTTGTATGCCGCCCGACCGGAGATAAAATCCGCGTAGGATGGGTGGTCCTTGATTACCTTCACCAGGGCCTTCTTCTCCCTGGACAGGATCTCGAACACGCGCGGGTGCCAGGGATTGCCCAGCTCGGGCCATTGCTCGCGCACCGCCTCGCTCAGTGCTTTACGCTTCTCCACGAGCTCGCGGGAAACTTTTTTCTTTTCCTCATCGGCCGCCTTGCGCCGCTTCGCAAGGGCGCTGGAAATAACCCTGGCAGCCTCGACCCGGCGGTCGCCGGAAAGGCCTGTGCGTTTCGACAAGCCCTCGAGCACGGCCTTTTCACAGGATCCCGCTCGATCCAGCAGGACGGCATAACTCTGGGTTGAAACCATGCCGGGATCACGAGAGATGCGGGAATACTTGCGGAGCAATACGTCGCTCGTCTTGATGGACACGTCCAGGGTCCTGGACTCGATAAGGGCATAGGCATGCGCTTCCGCAAAACAAACCCGGCCGTCTTCATCATAATCCGGCAGATCAATCGTCTTTCCCGTGCGCGTCCTGCCACCCAATGCCGTCATGAAATAACTGGTGTACTCGTAGTATTCATCTTCATTAATAGAGGGAGTACAGCCAGCAGCGATCCGATCGTGAACCGTGGCAAAAAACCCACAGCGCGGGTGGTCGGCCAAACCTTTGTCCGCCTGGCCTTCCTTGAAGATAAGGTTCGCGAAACCGCCGGAGTAACACTGGACCATCAATACCATCACCGGGTGTTCCGCCGGAAGCTTGTCCAGCATCTTGCAGAAATCCTTTACCCGAATCGACTTATTCTCCCAGAGGTAGAGGCTGGTATTCTGTGCGTGATCCTTCTCACCACGGCCCCCGTGGCCCGTAAAGTTGATCACCAGCTGTTCTCCCTTTTCAAGCTTCAGCCCGTCAAAGTATTTTTGAATGTTCGCCTGGGTCGACGCGCCAGAGACGCGGTCAAGGTGATGACTGCGATAGCTGAGATTAAGCCCGGTGGTCGTTCCCAGGATCGCGGCCAACAAGCTGTTCAACTCGGGCACTTTATCGGGATTGACCATCTGGAGGTCCTTGCCATCGGCTTTGCCATCGGCAAACAGGATATGATTTCCAGCGGCATCAAAACCCTTCTCCTTCTGAAGGCGGTGAAGGAACTCCACGTTGCGTTCCAGGCTGATCTGGTTGTTTCGATAGCTGCCTCCACCCCCGAGGATAAGGAAACGCGCCCGGTCGATATTCCGCCCGGTGATGCGCTCCGGACCCACGCTCGCTTCGACCTCCGGCGAGGGGCCACCCTTTCCGTAAAGCCGACCGATGCATACATCCTTTTCCGCCCTGGACAGTCCGGCATGTGCCGAGAACATCCCGGCGATCTCCGCCCGCACCTCACGCAGGGCCGGGTTGTCCGTTTTCGCAAAACGCCGACCGAACTGGCGTGTCAACTGGTCTGGCGAGCGCGTACCGACTTCCAGGAGCGTGCGCACGATGGAGGACAGGTCGGCATGGGAACCTTCCTTCAGGCGGGCATTCAATAAAGCGGCTCCTACACGCGTAAGGACGACTCCATGCTGCGCGGCATGCAGGGGCAGGGAGGAACGGCCATCCAGCGCGTCGGCCAGGGCCTGCTGCGCAGGCTCGCCTTCACCCTGGCACGATAGCGCTACGGCCTTCAGGTAGGCCCACTCCCCGAGCTTGAGCCCTGATGCCTTCAGTTGATCGGTCCAGGCCTTTGACTCCTTCAAGGAGACTTTTCGCTTGGTCCCCGGAGCCGCAAACAACTCCGCGGCCTCGATCGCGTCCGCGAGTTTCCATTCCGGGGCCGTTTCCGCAGCCGCAGTCGAGAGGAAGGGAAGAAACAGCACCAGGGAAATAATTCGTACATTCATGAAGGCAATTTAACGCATATCAACCCGCGTAGAAACTTGAAAGATGCTTTGATTTTCCAACATTCCCCGAATTCCATCAAATGCTTGAATATACTGCCCGGCGGGGCTTTATGCCTGACGTAGCACCGGTTGCGAACCGTCATGATGATAATCATGACCTCATGAATCATCCACCTAATGCCCCGAAGAACGATGCGCCCCGCGTTTGCATCTGCCTCCTCCCCTGCATACAGTGCAGCATGGACATTCCCTGGCTTTCATCCCTACAGGGTCGCTTGATCGTCTCCTGCCAGGCGCTCGCCCACGAGCCCCTGCACAGCTCCGAGATTATGGCCCGCATGGCACGCGCGGCACAAGAAGGCGGTGCTGCGGGCATTCGCGCCAACGGCCCGGAGGATATCCGGGCCATCAAGGCCGTGGTCGACCTCCCGGTGATCGGCCTGTTCAAGGACGGCTCGGACGGGGTCTTCATCACCCCCACGCGAAGCCATGTGGATGGCTTGATCGCAGCGGGTGCGGACATGATCGCGATGGACGGTACGGGCCGTCCCCGGCCGAACGGTGAAAGCCTGGCGGATCTCATCACGACCGCACATGCGGGCAACATCCCGGTCATGGCCGACATCTCCACGGTTGAAGAAGGCCTCGCCGCTGTGGCGCACGGGGCAGAGGTGGTCGCCACGACCCTCTCGGGTTACACGGAATACAGCCTCCAGCAGGAGGATCCTGATTTCGGCCTCATCACGCGCTTGAACGAAGCCCTGGCGATCCCGGTTTTTGCTGAAGGTCGAATCAGTACACCCGCGCATGCAAGGCGCGCCCTGGATGCCGGGGCCTTCGCAGTTGTCGTCGGCGGTGCCATTACCCGCCCTCAACAAATTACGAGAACGTTTGTCGAAGGCCTTTCATGAATAAGACCCAGCTCCTTGCCCTGTTTCTCCTGGCCAGCGGTCTGCATGGCGCAGAGCTCCAGCTCGCTGGCATCTTTTCTGACCACGCGGTCCTGCAGCGGGACACCCCTCTTCCTGTCTGGGGCAAAGCACCCCCCGGTGCGCGGGTCTCCGTATCATTCGCCGGCCAAAAGGAAGCCACAATCGCCGCATCGACCGGGTCCTGGCGTGTCACCCTGGATCCGCTTGCAGCCAATGCCACGCACCAGAGCCTCCGGGTCCAGTCAGGCGAGGAAGGCCTGACCGTAAACGGCATCCAAGTGGGTGAAGTCTGGCTGGCGAGCGGGCAATCCAACATGGATATGAATCTACAGGGCTGTGCCAGGCGCCATTCCTTCTTCAAGGACCTCGTCACAGACCCGCGACCCGGCATGCTCCGCATGCTGAAGATTCGAAGCCCGGATACCGAACAGCCCCTGGAAGATCTTCCCACAAGGTGGGTGCCCGACACCGCCGAGACGCGTGGCAGCTTTTCCGCCGCCGCATATTTTTTCGCCAAACGGCTGGGCGAGGAGCTCGACCTGCCGGTCGGCATCATCGACACGGCATGGGGCGGCAAACCGATCGAGGGCTTTATCCCCCGCCCGGCCTTTGACCGGAACAAGACACTCAAGACCATCCTCAAGCTCGCAGATGCCGATCAACTCGAGGCGCTCAAGCAACTCGAAGGCGGGGTCATTATCCGCAACACCGCCGGTATGCCCGGACGCATCTTCAATGGCCGCATGGCACCCATTGCACCCTACGCCCTGCGGGGTTTTATCTGGTACCAGGGCGAGTCGAATGCCGGACGAGGAGAAGATCCACGTGACTACCGCTACAAGCAACAGGCCATGATCCAAGGCTGGCGCAAGGCCTGGAATCGGGCCAAGGCGCCCTTTTATTTCGTCCAGCTTCCCGCGTACAAGGATGAAAGCAGGGGCTGGATACGCCTGCGCGAAGAACAACGACTCGCCCTCGCGCTCGATGCGCATACGGGCATGGCCGTAACCATCGACCTTCGGGACACGGACATCCACCCCAGCAACAAGCTCGATGTTGGCCATCGCCTTGCACGGTGGCCCTTGGCCCAGGTCTACGGCCGGCCCATCGCGGCCAGTGGCCCCCTGTTCAAGGAAGCCACCATCGAGGGAAACGCCATCCGGGTGTATTTTTCGCATCTCGAAGGCGGCTTGATTACCGCCGCCAAGACGGGACTGGAGCCCGCCAAAGAAACCCCGGGGGCGCCGCCGGCCAGCTTCGAGATAGCCGATGAAACAGGCGCTTGGCACCCGGCCAAGGCTCTGATCGAAGCGGGCGGAAAAACCATCCGGGTGACCTGCGCCGAGGTGAACAAACCGGTAGCCGTTCGCTACGCAAGCGAGGGCGATCCGGAAAAGGCCAACCTGTACAACGCCGCGAAGTTACCGGCCTCCCCGTTCTGCTCCGCCCTCAAATTCCTGCCCTGGAAGCAGTAGGTTCCCGCAATCCTGCCTTGGCGGGAATGCGCCGACGCGAGCAATCAATACCCGTTCAAGGTCTCGATACGGTAGTAGATGCGTTTTCCTTTCACGGCATCCACATGGAGAAAGCTTGACGTGGTTCCGACGGCGGTGGTGAGACTCCCGGGCAGGAGTTCCCAGCTCACCAGGTCGGTGGATGCCCGCACACGATAACGCCGTCCGGGTACCGACGCCCATTGGACGAACGCATCGTTAGCCACGTGCGTGACATGCATGCCCCGGAGAACGGAATCCGCGTCATCCGGGTCGGTCTCGGAGAGAAATTCATTCACGTTACTCTGCCCATCGAGGTCCAGGTCAAGTGAGGCGTCGGCCAGGGAGGGATTCAAGCCATGCGCACCTTCCCATGTATCCGGCATTCCATCGCCATCCGTATCGGCTTCCACCGTAAGGCTGACCACCAGGTTCCCGGTACCGCCGGCATTGCTCGCCGAGATCGTGAAATCCAGGGCGCCCGCCGTCGCGACCATCCCGGTGACCACACCGGATCCGCTATCGACGCTCGCGTTGCCCGGCAGGGACGCTGCGTCAAAACTGGTGGGTCCATTGTTAGCGGTAATCAAGTAGGCAAAGGGCTGGCCCTGCACCGCGCTGAAACTCGCTGCGGAGGTCACGACCGGCGCGGACGGAATGACCACGTCAAAGGGCTGACTCACCGCCTGTGGGCTCGACCCGTCTTCAGCCAGCAGGACCATCTGTGTCACGATGTTGCTGATGGTGACCGTTCCGGACCACACCCCGTTCGCCATACTTGCACTGGGAGGCGAAACGTTTACGGCCGTTGTCGTGCCGGGAAAGGGCACGGTCAACCCGGCATTCTCAGAACCCCGACTGAGGCTGGTCCAGTTCCAATCCCCCCTTTGGTCTGTGTCGGCATCGCCGTTCCGCAGGAGGGCCCGGCTACCCGCACTGTTCCAGGTGACACCCTCTCCGGTCCACGCGGTCCCCAGCGTGATGTTGAAACCGTTGACGGTCACGTCCAGGCCAGCCAACTCGGCGGCCTCGTAGCCCCAGGCCACGAAATCAGCGACCGCGCCGACATCGTCCACGATCATCGCCCAGCCGTGCCGACCATTACTGACAAACCAACGGCTGTTCGACCAGGGGATGTCCCCACCAAAATAGTTATCGTTCGGATCATCGGTGCGATACAGCACCGTTCCTGCCGGGATGGATGCCGGCAGGCTCCACAGGGTCGGAGCCACATCATTGAGCCCCTGGTTTTCGGCGGCATTTACGGCCAGGACCCAGCCCATGGTATTCAGCGCGGAAGAGCCGACATTCTGGATCTCGACATAATCGGGTGAGCGGTCCCAGCATTCGGTAATGAGCAACGAGGAGGACAGGTTGGATGTCGCCCCGGTGATCCCGCTGAGGTTTATGGTGGCCTGTTGGCCGACAACGACCCGACCCTGGGCATCGACCGCATGGAGCGTCACCGGGATGGGCCCCAACAGGGGCTGCGGCGAGGCGATTGAATCCCAGGCATATCCGGCGAAAGGACCGGATGCCGAGATACTCAAGCTCACGTTTGCCTGGCCGGTCCCCCCTGCATTCGTGGCAAAAACGACGATCTCGAAATCACCGTAGACCTGTGGTGTGCCGGAAATGAGGCCCGTTCCCGGATTAAGCGCCAAACCGGCAGGTAATGCAGTGGTCGCGTAACCTTGCGGATCCGCCGAGGCGCTAATCGCGTATTGAAAGGGATCATCCAGGCGCCCGGTGGCAATTTGTGCACTGGTGATGACAGGTGGAGCCTTCTCGGCTGGCG
>JAPYUI010000002.1:63996-69850 GCA_029936175.1 Kiritimatiellia bacterium | reverse complement strand
CGCCCGGTGGCAATTTGTGCACTGGTGATGACAGGTGGAGCCTTCTCGGCTGGCGTCCCGCCATTGCTCGGCCTCCAGCTTTCGGGCAGGCCCCAACGGTCGATGGCGCCATCCGGGTTGACAATTTCCAGTGAAGATCCTCCACCATCGGTACTCAGGTACCAGGTGTCGTCGAAGCTGAAGCGCAGGATCGCGGCATCGTAGGGATTGGGCGGAAGCAAGACCAGGTCGGTTCCTCCGTTGTCGAGTGGGGCGCTGTAGGTTCCCGCGACGTTGATGCCGGTTCCATGGGTGGCCGTGAAGGCGGCCAAGTCGCGCACCAGCAGGGTGTATTCACCATGAGCGAGGGTCATTGCGGGAAAGATAAACTCGACCCCCCCATCGAGGCGCACGCCTTCCAGGTCCAGCGGCACGGAGCCTATGTTCTGGAACTCGATGAATTCGGCCAGGCCCGAGCCAGCCGGATGATACATGATCTCGGTGATGCGCAAGCCTTCTGCCAGGGCCAATACGGTGGCAAAGGTATTGCTTGGGGTTTCGCTTACCGAGGAACGAAGCTCCAGCCCGAAAACCACATCGCCACTGGTGCCATCATCCTGGTGCACCGAAACCGCAATCACGTTGCTCCCATTCTGCAGGAATTGCCCGGGAATCGCGAAGGGGCCTTCGCGCGGGGCATTGCCCTGCGGGGTAATGGCAAAGGTCGCGTGGGAAATCGTTCCGGCCGGCATGCGCAGGCGATTAATCTCCAGCCCGTTCAAGTAGATTACGGCTCCATCATCGGCAAAAAGATCATACTCCCACTGGGCAACATTGATGTCTCCACTGAAATCAAAGGCGTGGCGAAAATAGTGGGTCGTCGGCGGGTTGAGATTGATTTCCGTTCCGGCAGGACCGTTCAGTGCTCCCGTTTCTCGATACAACAGGGCGGGACCACGCGGCCAGGAAAGATCGTCGTAGGAAGGGGCGATCCAGGCCGTGCCGAGGTCAACATTGCTCTGCTCGTAGGCCCATATCGCCGGCAAATCCACGAGGGTCGACACCACGGTCTCGACCGTGAGCATGGGGTTCTCCGTTCCGGGCGTCGGCAGGAGAAGTTCATCGATGGCGAGCCCGCCATCCGGCACTCGACCGGCAGAGATATCCGTCACCTCGCTCTGAAAGTTCACGAGATCGATGGGGTACAGGTTCTCGTCGTTCAAGCCGATCCATTCATGCAGGGCGGCGAGCTTGAAGGACAATGCCCGGGCATCCGTTGGATCCGCTTCGCCGACGGCATGGAACACCGCGAAGCCCGATCCCGCGATAAAGCTCAGCGGGGCAATCACATGGCGCCCCGGGTCCGCCTGGGGTTCGTCGGTCAGGATTAAGCCGCCCAGGTACACGGGCAGGCTATCGGGATTGTACAGCTCGATAAAATCGTCCTCAAGACGAACCTCGGCCGTCGCCAGCCACTCGTTGATCCGCAGTCCATAGGGATCGCCAAAGGGCTGTGCGATATTGGGCGCACCGGGGGTCGGGAGGGTCAGGGCCCAGGTCGCCCCGCCAGGTCCGGTACGCCCGATCGAGAAATCCGGGATTTGTACGCCAAAGGAAACCGTATCCAGCAGGGCCCCGCCCTTCGCAACCGCGTCATGCAGGAACACCCCTTCCCCATCGTCATCCAGGCCAAAACCCAGGTGGGTACCCGGGAGTGCCGTCTCGGAATCGGCGTAGAGCACCAGGTATTCACCCCCGGCGATACTGCTTCCCGGGGCAAAGACAAATTTGCCCGGCTGGGCGGAATCATCGCTGAGCTGCATCCCCGAAAGATCCACCGGGTTCGCTCCGCCATTGTAGAGCTCGATGAGATCTGGATAGCTTCCGGCATGCTCAAAGGCCGCGGTGTTCGAGGCCAGGGCCTCATTAATCCGCAATTGCGCAAACGAAGGATCTACGGTCCATAGTCGGGATTCCGTGATTCCACTCTGCTGCCTGCCGGCAAAATCCCGGCCGCGGACCTGAACCTTGTACGTCCCCGGGGCCAGGCCGACGAGTTCGATTTCAGCCGTTCGCGTGGTGCCACCCACCGGGTCGAAGCCGTTCCCGATCGCCAGCTCGTCGCTCCATGGACCACTATTCACCCGATATACATAGGAAAAGATGCCCGGGCCACCGATGCTCAGGCTGGCCGAATTCAACGGGGTGATCTCGGGAGGCTCACCGGTGATGTAGAGGCCCTCCGCGATGGCAGCCCCGAGGTCCTGGCCGGCCAGGCCCGATCCAACCGCGGGCGAACCCGGGAGTAAAGCAAACGAGCCCAAGGCCTCATCGATAAAGTGCGGGTGTGCGATAAGGGTCTGCGGATCGAGGGTCAACCCGGTCCCGATCCGGGTGGAGATGAGGGTTTCCGCCAGGCTTTGTGTCATCAAGTTATGCTCCAGTTCCACCACGGTCTCAACCCCACCGGGCAGGTCCACGTTGCCAAAGACACGGGGACAATCGACGAATATATTGTTGCCGACGTACGCACCATCCCCTGCCTGGGCACCCGGTTCGTCCACGAACAGGTTGATCGCGGAGGCCAGGTTCGGGTTGCCAAAGGGATCCGTGAAGTCCGGGTGTACCTGTACAATCGTATTGTTCTCGAAGATCGTGGTCGCTCCGGCCTTCAAGTCGATCGCATGATCGACATCCCAGAAAACATTCCGCGTGGCAACGATCAAGGTGTTCGATCCCGCATCCCCGGTGGATATGGCACTCGCGTAGCCCTCATCGGAATTCTGATTATCCTTGTCCACATGCATGAACAGGTTGCCGGAAACATATACATCCCCCCCGAGATTCAACGCGTCATCCCCCACCCCGGTGAAGACGTTATCCAGGACCTGCAGGATCGGGCCCGGACGGCGACCACTGTCCACATCAATCACATCGTTGTGCCCCTTGTTCGTGCCAAAGCGGTTGCCCTGGATAATGAAAAACCCATTCGCCGGGAAAGCCCCCTCGCTTGTGATATGCTCGCTGATGTCGTCGAGGCCCAGGGCTTCCGCGTTTTCCCCCGGTCCAAACATATCCGGGAAAACCGACTCCAGGATCTCAACCGAGGAACGGTCGGCATACACCATGCGCAGGTGTGTCCCGGAGAAACTCACCTGGTGCAGCACGAGCTCCGAGCGATGAATGCCCACGCTCCCGTTCTCGTCCTGGGCATGATGAACATCGGTATGGCTCATCAGGTTGGCACTTGAAAGTGAATCGACAAACTGGATACCACCCCACTTCGGCGGACCGTCCGGGAGTCCCCCGTTGCCGGCAGGATCCGGGACCAAGGCGGCATTGGGAACCGGGCCGCAATAGACGCGCGCGTAAGCTGACCCTTGCGACTTGAGAACCCCGTTCACGGTTATCAGGGCCCCCGGGTTAAAGTACAGGCTCGTGCCTGCCTGGATAGTCAAGGTCGCCCCGGGAGCGATCACCAGCTCGCCACTGATCCGATAGGGGCCATCGCCCGGAGCCAGGGTCGTGTTCACCGTGATTGGGCCCGTCAAGGCACTGGTCGTTCCATCCTCGTACCAGATCTCGATCCATTGCTCATCCAGCACGTCACCTTCCGCATCCAGGGCCATAACGGCTACCCGGTTAATCCCGGGAAACAGCCCCACGCCAGCGAGACTCCAGGCACCATTAACGGCATCAAGCAGTGCCGCCTGTCCGTTTACCAGGACCGTGTCCGTCGATGTCAGGTCCAGGCTGCCGCTGAGGTCGACGCTGGCCGTCGTGGCCCGTGGAAATCCGCCGACGACGGGAAGCGAATGACTCACCGAGAGCGGAGCGTTGACGATATTGGACAGGAAGGTCCTCCGCTGATCCATGTAACTGACCACCGCGTCCAGGTCTTCCTGGGTCACCCAGTCACCGAGATGGTTCTGCAGGTGGGCATCGAAGCTTGCCTTGGAAAACTCGTTTTCCAGCAGGGCGCGAACCGCGGCGAAGAACTGCCGCCGAATCTCGGGATCCTCAAAGAAGGTGACGAGTTGTGGGAAACGCCCATCCTCCACCGGGCGCGGGATGCTGGAGACCAGGGAAGGAAAAATCGTGTCGTTGGGATTCGAACTGGTGTCCCCTTCGCCGAAGATCGTATCCAGGTCGTGCGGGATCAACTTGAAACGGCCACTGCTGAAGCCGCGATACATGCAGTAGTCGTCGTCGATGCCATTGCTGAGATTGGTCTCGTAGCTGTTCAGCAAGACCATCCCGGCGAACCATTTGATCCACTGCTCCAGGTCGATCACCGCGCTGACCTGGTCATAATAGGACGCCCCGGAGGCCTGGTGCATGGTTTCGACAAAGGCCTGGAGGTCGCTCCAGTCATTTTCACCGGAGTTGGTCAACTTGGACCATCGGTCGGCCACGTACCACTCGGCAGTCGAGTAGGCCACGGTCGTTCCATAGTGTACACCCCAGCACTTCTCGTCACGGTCGCCGGCCGCACTGCGCTTCTTGTACAGGTTCCCGGCATCATCATCCGGGAATTTATCCGAAAGGTACTCGCTGCTGATCGGCTCCATGTGCACATACGAGCCACGCATGGTGCCATCGCTTCGCGCGGCATCTATTCCGTTGATATAAAATTGTACACGCTTTGCATCCGGTGCGGCCACACCGCTCAGGTTCATGAAATGCATCCCGATGAATTGCAGCCAGGAATAACGGGAATTCAAATTCAAGGAGGACTGCCCGTTCCAGGGGTCATCACCCGCGAGATTGATGCGTAGCGGTGGCGGATTGAAGCCGCGACTGCCGTTTCCACGAATCCGCATCCCCCCTTGGTAACGAATCGCATCACCGGAGCCTTCGTGAACGATGAAGGTGACATTCAACAGGGCATCGCTTTGACGATTAATGGTGTCGTATTGTCCTTTATCCGCAACCGACATCACCGCCCGGTATACCGCAGTACCGGGAGGATCGGGGGTGCTGTCCACCAGGTAGTAGGCATTGGCCACCTGTCCCTGGTCGGTTGGTGCGGGCCAGGTGCGCGTATGTACGCCATCCTCGGCACTGATATAAAACTCGATCACGCTGTTTTCCGCCTGGGGCGGGAGCACGACGGAGAAATCACCGGGATCGCCCTCGCTCATCGCCGCAAGGTTAAAGGCCCCGGGGTTTGCGGCGGAGATCCGCCAATGCACCTGGGCGCTGGGATTGGATGTTTCATCCTCAAGCCGGGCCGTGATGGTGACCGGGTCAGCAAAACGGGGAATGGCCGGCTCGTGCCTGACCTTGCGAATCATCGGCGGAAGGTTGGCACTGGACACGGTGTTGACCAGGCCCGGCGTTCCGCCCTGCACGGTGCTCGATGACCAGTTCTGGCCCCGGCTGTTCGGGAGGCCGGGCTGAATGAGTTCAAGCGAGACCCCGGACCCATCGGCATCGGACTGCCAGTCCCATCCATTCTCGCCACCGAGAACGACCCGCACCCGTTCCGCCCACTCGCCCTCGTCCGCGTATTTGACGCTATCCGCCTCGACACCCAGCGTATCCACCAGGCGGATGCGCTCGCCGCCGTTGCTGAGCTTGCCGCTCCAACCCCCGACCACGGTTGCAGCAGAGGCGGGATAGCGATTGAAGAAGGTCGTGACATCGGCAGCGATCACCAGGTACGAACCGGGATCGAGCGTGAGCGCGGGAAAGGTGAAATCGATCCCGCGGTCGATCTGCCAACCGGTCAAATCAACGGGTACGACCGGGTCCGCATTATACAGCTCAATAAATTCTTCCAGTGGGTTCTCCACCCCACCATTGACCGGGTGAAACATGATCTCATTGATCACCACCTCGGCCGAGGCGAAAGGCAGAAGGGCCAGCAGAA
>JAPYUI010000002.1:46240-63896 GCA_029936175.1 Kiritimatiellia bacterium | reverse complement strand
ATGATCTCATTGATCACCACCTCGGCCGAGGCGAAAGGCAGAAGGGCCAGCAGAACGAAAACAATCTGTATGGAAATGTTACGTAAATAATAAATAGGGTAATCACCTGTTTGATCAGCCGTCTTTAGACGAGATACATCCTGAAACAGTATACGCAAGTCGTTCCGAAAAGGCTATCTATTCATTTATTATCCGAATGGAAGCGCAGCATCCAGATCGCTCAGTCGCCTGGCTGGAAACGCACGGCAGGCAATTGCACATTCCAGCGAACCGCGGCCAGGCGAAAGAGAAAAACCACGAGAACCCCGATCACGGAAGCGGAAATCCCTTGTGGGCCGAACTCGCTTGCGAGCATATAGATCCAGGCCCCGGAAAAAGAGCAGGTGGCATTCAGCGGCGCCGGGCGAAACAGGCTGGGAACCTCGTTACAGAGTATATCCCCGATCACCCCGCCAAAGCTCCCGGTGATGGCCCCCAGGATTGCGCAGATGAACCAAGGCGAACCGGCATCCAGGGCGTACTGCGTGCCCACCACCGTGAACAACCCCATCCCCAGGGCATCGGGCAGGAGGAGATAGCGCTCCATCCACTTCAGGAGCCAGGGAAGAAAGCCACTCACCAGCGCGAGGACCAGCACCACCAGCGGGAGGTGGGGATTCGCGATCCAGAACAGGGGTTGCCGGTCGAGGAACAGGTCGCGAAGTGTTCCGCCGCCGAAGGCCACCGCACTGGCCACGGTGAACAGACCCACCACGTCCATTTCCTTGCGCACAGCGAGGAGGATTCCATAGGCGGCGGTGGCGATCACGGCCAACAGCTCGATTATAGACAGCAGGGACATGGGCAGCATGCGCCGAAAAGCAGCGATGGGCTGGATTCTGCGCGCGGGCCACTGTATCACAAAACCCCATAGATGCCAGAGGCCATGCCGGATCCATGAGAGAACGCAGGGCGCATAAAATCCGCGTGGGATACGCGCCGGGCTCAGGACCCGGGAGGCGCGTAGAGGTGCTGGCCCTTTCGGGCCGCTTCCAGTGCCTGGGTCGTGTCCTGCGCCGCACCGGGATCGCCCTGGCTCTCCATCCAGCGGTCGAGCTCCGCGGACAGGCGCTGCTTGATCGCCTGGTACTCCGGGTTACCAGCCAGGTTCGTCATCTCGTAACCATCCGCCGCGGTCCGGTAGAGTTCCTCGGCGGGGCGATGGGTATAGCGCTTGACCAGTTTATAGGTATGGGCATTCGACCCGCTGCTCCACACCCAGGTCGCCCAGTAGGGGTTGTTCAAGGCACCATTCCCGTGCAAACCCATGAGATGTTTTTCGATATAGATTTCGTCGGGGCTCAGGTTGCGGATGTACCGCCAGGTCCCGTCACTGACCGTCCGGACGGGATAGGATGGGCCTTCCGGCACGTTGTTATGGCAGCCGTAGGCAAAATCCCGGTGCGTTTGCTTCTTGCCCAGCAGGACCGGCAGGAAGCTGGAGCCGTCAAAATCGGCATCGGACGGAGCCCCGGCCAGGTCCATCAAGGTGGGCAGCACATCGGCGTACTGGACGATGGCATCCGTGCGGAGTCCTGCGGGGACCCGGCCCGGCCAACGGGCAAGCAGTGCGGTATGGACCCCGGTATCCCAGTTCGTCCACTTGCAGCCCGGGAATTGCGAGCCCTGCTCGGACGTAAAGAGCACCAGGGTGCGGGATGCCTTGCCGCTTTGCTCCAGGGCACCAAGAATCTCCCCCACCTGGCCATCCATGTAGGTGATCTCGGCCAGGTAACGACCAAAGTCCTGGCGCGTGCGCGGGGTATCCGCAATATTCGGCGGCAGCTGGATCTTTTTCGGCGGATATTGGGCGTCATCGCCCATCACCCAGGGCACGTGGGGTTCCACCAGGGCCACCACGAGACAGAAGGGCTTGTCGGCCGCCATGAAGGAGCGGATACCCGCCAGCGTATGCGGTTGGGTCGGGTTGCGCACGCAATTCGGATCAAAGCCCGGCACCTTCTTGAAGGGAAAAACCGCGGCGGGACGTACGTGCACTTTACCCGCAAGCCCCACGCGATAACCTTCCGGCTCCAGGTGTTGCGGCATGCTGCTGAGCCCCGGGCGGGCGGCGGAGTGATTCCAGGCACAGCCGTTACGCATCGGGTATTGACCCGTGTACAGCTCGGAACGACAGGGCTGGCACATGGCTTCAGACAGGTAGGCACGGTTGAAGGTCAGGCCTTCCCCGGCCAGGCGATCGATGTTCGGTGTCTTCGCATTCCGGCCCCCGTAAGCAGGCAGGTCATTGTGCGTGCAATCGTCCGCCATAATGATGAGGACGTTCGGTTTCTCCGCAGCGAGCGAAGGGGCTGCGGCCGCCAGGAAAAGGACCACCGCGGATAACATGCTGAAGAGGATTTTCGCGAACACGCCTAGCTCCCTCCGCGCTTGCCAATGCAGAAGACACGGCGATTGGAACGCAAAAAGATCTGTCCATCACTTGCAGAGGGCGAGGCACGAAAAATCTCCCGGTCGGTGCTAATCACGTTCCGGGCGACGATATCGAGCTTCTTTCCCGGACGAATTACGATCGTTTCGCCTTCCTCGTTGTTCTGGTAGACCAGTCCGTTGGCAGCGATCGGCGAAGATGAAAAATTCCCGCCCAGACGCTCCACCCAGTAACGTTCGCCACTCGGCGCGTGGTAGCAGGTGGCAAATCCACCCATGTTTACCATGAAGACCTCTTTGCCAACCATGATGGGGGAAGCGAGGTCACGGCCCTTGCTACCGCGATCGGCATTCCACACCCGATGCGTGCTCGTGACGTTCCCGCTCCCACCGGGCTTTACGGCATAAAGATCGCCGGGCTTCCCGTTCAGGGTGACGAGCAAACCATGTCCCCAGGCGGGGATGGGCGTCCCGCGGCCATTGTAACTTTCGCAAAACCACTGCTCCTTGCCACTCTTCAAGTCATAGCCTTTCACGCCAAACTCTCCATTCAGCACAAGCTCTTCCCTGTCACCCGCCTTGATGAAGATTGGCGTACTCCAGCCACCCCGGGGCTTTTCATTGCGCGGCGTTTTCCAGACGGGTGCACCGCTCTGCTTCTCAAAGGCATACAGGAAAGAGGTTCCCTCCGCGTCACCATTCTGGATCAACAGGTTGCCGTGAAACACGGGTGAACCTGCGGTGCCCCAAGGCCCGGGGAAATCCCCGAGATCCTTCGACCAGAGGTGCTTTCCCTCGACATCAAAAACATGCAGGCCGCCGCGGCCGAAAAAGGCTGCAACCAGGTTTCCATCCGTTGCGCAGGAAGCAGTCGCCCAGGTATTCATCTTGTGCAGCTTTTCCCCATCGCTCACGGAGGTTTCCTTTTCCCACAACACCTTGCCGCTGGACTGATCCAGGCAGACGAGATGACGCGAGACCCTGCCGTCGCGGGGCTTGGCATAAGTCAGGTAGATGCGGCCAGCCCAGATGACCGGCGTGGACTGGCCTTCCCCGCCCAACTCGACCGTCCAACTGATATCCGCATCGCCCCAGCGAACCGGGAGATTTTTTTCAGCGCTGTGGCCACTGCCATCGAGCCCCCGGTATTGCGGCCAGTTGTCGGCATGGGTCAACGTCAGGAAGGTAAACAGGATTAGGCAAAGGATCGTCTTCATAAGGGTGCTCCGAACAATTTGTACGATGGTATCATAAAGGCATGGCGTATTCCACCTAGAGATACGGCCGGATCTGCCGTCGTGTGACCTCGTCCCTGCCATGAAGATCGATCCATTCGTCCATCGGTCCCCAGGGCCGCCCCCCGGCCCTGTTCCGGCATCGAAAGGGCGTAGGGCACCGGATTCATACATCCAGGCCCAGCCATTGCATGCCGATCATGATCCACAGGGGGATCGTAAACAGGCTCAGCACGGATGTCGCCAGGATGACCCGGAGCGCCGTCCGTGCATCGCCGCCGTAGACCCTGGCCAGGATGACAGGAAAGACCGCACTGGGCATCGCGGCCTGGAGCACCACCACCCGCTTGAGCTCGATGGACATGGGGATAAAGTGCGCCAGGGTCAGCATCAGGACGGGCAGAATCGCCAGGCGCAATAGAATTCCGGCCGAGCCGGTCTTGACCCCTTCCCGACATATTTTCCGGCTCAGGTGTTCCCCCATGCTCATGCCGATGACCAACAAGGCCACTGGAATTGCCGCGGAGCCAAGGAGCTGGACGGAGCCGCGGAGGAAAGTGGGGATGTATCCGTCAAGCGCCAGCAGGGTGAGCGATACGCTCACGGCAATCGCGATCAGGGGCATATTCAGCATGCGCTTCAGCAGGTGGGCCTCCCAGCGCCCCGTTAACACGATGAGACCGATGGACCAGAGCGCAACCTCGACCCCGACGTTGTGCAGGAAGATCACGCCAACGGTACGGTCATCAAAGAGGGCCAGGGCCAGGGGGATTGGAATGAAACCGTAATTAAACATCCCCGTGGTGAAGGAAAAAGTACCTCGCTCCTGTTGGCTCCGCAAGCCGAACAGGGGGGCCACCATCCAGCAGACCAGGTACCCCATGCAAACGGTGGTCAGGCCCATCAAGGGTGCCCATATCAGGTTACCCGTATCCCCCAGTCCCGGGTTGCCCACGATCTTGTCGAAGATCAGGGCGGGATACAGGATCAGGATCACGATCTTGCTGAGCGATTGATTGACCTCCCGAGGAATCACCCCGGCTTTCCACAAGAACATCCCGAGGCCAATGACCCCGTAGACCATGAGTACCGCGTGGATGATAACCGGATAGCTTGCCATCCAAGGGTTATAAACCGCAGCCGATGACGGTCGAGAACATTATCCGGGCCCGGCTCCCAAAGCACCGGGCCTCAACACCCCCGCAAAACCATCCTCAAGACTCCTTGAGCGGTTCCTTGCGTTCGGTGATCACCGGCAAGTGGGGTGCCTTGTCGGCATTCATCTGGATGTAGGCCATCCATTTCTCCGGCACATCGCCCTCATCGAAAATAGCTTCTACCGGGCATTCAGGAATACATGCACCGCAATCGATACACTCTTCCGGGTCAATCCACAGCGCGCGCTCGTCCTCGTGAAAACAATCCACCGGGCAAACGGTGACGCAGACCGTGTTCTTACAGCCAATGCAGGGTTCCGTAACGATGTGTGCCATAGTCTATCCTGAAAAATAATCCTGATACGTTGATACCCGTGAGAACCGGGGCGCAATGCGTTCGCCCTCAGCGACCACGATATCCACCCAGGCAGCTTGAGGTATAACCCCCTTATATCAAGGTTGTTTTTCCACCCCCAGCCGAAAAAACGAACGCGCATTGGCATTGGTTTGCGGCCATTCAACCCACCCATTTCCGACCAGGTTGGACTGGCTGAGGGTCCAGGCAAGTGCCTCTATATTTTCGCGCATTTCGACTTGGTAGGTCCGCCCGGTCACCGCGTCAAAGCCCAGGTGGGCCTCGTCAAGCGCAAGCCGAATATAAAGCTCCAGGCGGGAAGCGGGATCTTTTGCATCGGTCCCCGAGATAGACTCATCACTGTCCGACTGGCCATCATTGTCATCATCCGTGTCGGTGAAGTCGGCGATCCCGTCCGTATCGGTATCCACAACAAACACAACATTCGTAGCGCTGTGGTTCTCGGGTGACGCATCCGGTTCCAGCAAAATCAACGAGGTGATATTCGTCAGTGCACCCAGCGCACCTGGCTGAACCTCGGCATCAATCAGCACATCCAAAACACCACCAGGATCGAGTGGCCCGGTACGCAGCATCAAGGTGCCGGCCTCATCCACCATGCCCACCGGTCCATGTTCGTATAAGCGGGCGACCTGGGCCGGGGTGAAGGCCGTATTGAAAATAGACAGATGATCAACGATCACCGGAATGAAGCTGACATTCCCGGATGGAGTGGCGACCTTGCCGATTGTCCAACCGAGTCCACCGGACACGTCACCAAGCACATCCGGCAATGCCACGTGACTAAGGAACACCCCATCCTTATAAAGGTCGACACCTGATACGCCGTTTGATTCGACGATCGACACGAGCAGGTGCTGGGGACCCGGCAACGCGAGATTTGGTCGTTGTCCCGCGCTTTGGATCAGCACGAGGTATTCCTGCCCGAATACACCCAGCATAAATTCACAGCTTGGAATCGCGTCGGTTTTACTCAACAGCGCGCCGGAATCCGCTGTATTGTCGAGATCAATCCACATACTGATGGTATAGTTCGTGGACAGATCGAAGGAGGGTAAATCCACCCAGTCACTCACACCATCCAGGTGGATCCCCGTACCGTGCGCGGTGGAAACGGATTGATCCACCCCGGGCAGTCCCGTGTGGACCGTGCCGTGTCGATCATGGCCTGAGTGATCGATGACGGTTCCACCTTCTTCCAGTTCATCCCGGTTGAAATCATAAAGCGCTACGAGTTGGGGGTGGTTCAGGCGATAATCAAGCACCTGGGTATTCGGCGGCATCAGATCCTCCACCACGACGGCTTCCGCAGCATCCGTTCCCCCGTTCGTCACACTGAGCGAATACGCAAGGGCCGATTCATCCAGGATCTGCAGCGGTTGCACGGAGGTTGCCACGGCCAGGTCGGGCAGGTCATTCGTATCCGCGATGCCGTCACCATCATCATCCATATCGGCGAAATCGGGCACGGTATCGCCGTCGGTGTCCATGACAAGCACCGTGTACACATTCGTCAGAGGCGAATTTCCAGGCACGGCGGACAACCAGCTCAACTCAGCCTCGGATACCATATGCTCAAATGCATTGCTCTGCATGCAAATCTGCAGATCGATCACCACATTGGATCCGGCGGGTATCACGTCAAGGTCGAAGACCAAAGGATCATACGCCGTCACCCTGCCCTGGCTGAGCGAGATGTTCCCCGTGTCGGGATCAATATGTTCCGGTCCCAGTCGGACGTTCAACAACTTGGGACGGTACGCCGCATCATCGGTTTCAAACCGAGCCCGGTATTGGATATAGCGACTCGTTCGCTGCAGCATCAGGTCGGGAAGCCCGACTTCCGCATTCAAGCCCTCGGAGAAATAGGTGTCAACCTGCCCTCCCGGCCCGGTGAAAGGTATGCCGGCAAAGGTCGGTTCACTGGCGGCCCGTACCTGGAAGAGAATCCGGTTCACGCCACGGGCATATAACTCCCGCACATCGTTTTCCGAAAAGGCCACCTGGTACAAGGCTAACTCATCCATCGTTCCGGTAAAATAGTCATTTGTACCGGCCGCACCAACGACCGCGTTCGTTTCCAGCAAGCTGTTCGTGTCCACGCCAAGGCTGTCAGCGACCCCGTCGACGTACAGGGAGATATCGCCCAACGTGCCACGGGAAGCCGCCAGGTGATGCCATTCACCATCGGTCACGGCATTGGTTCCGTGGACGACAATCGCATCATCCCGCACCCATGCCAGGCGGTTACTGACGATGGCCAACTCGAAGCGGTTGGTTTCGCCATCGGCCGTTTGCGCCAACAAGGTCCCGTCACTCGTGGTCTGCACCCAGCAACTGAAGGACATAACGAGGCCATTCGTATACATGAGGGGTGTATCGAAAGTAATTCGGTCATCCCCATCGAGCGTGATCGCCGAATGGAATTTACCGGTAGCGCTGTGCGTACCTGTATCTATTCCGGTGTCGAGCCAGCCATGGTTGCCCCGCCCTGATCCATCCGCAATCATCACGCCATTGGTTGCCGGCGATTCGTTTAAATGAAATATGAGGTTCGCCCCGGTTTTTCCCTTTCCAATGCCTCCACCGGTTGGATGCAGGTGAAACACGATCATACCAAATACCGGCACCCCCGGATATCCGATATCGCTGAGTGCCCCGGGAACCAACTCCTTGCCATACGGCAAGGCCGGCTTCCAGGCCAATTGATCCCAGTCAACCACGTGTTCCGCATCGATCACCCGGGAGGTATATACCCCCCATCCTTCCGTGGCTCCTTGCGCATCCAGGGTAAGCCAGGCGAAAGGCAGCTCAAACTCCACGTGCTCCGAAGTCCCGCCACCAAAATCCATGCTGGCGTCTCCTTCATCGAATTGATCAATCAGCGACAGCGTGTAGGGCGTCAATTGGTGATGCATCTGCACGTCGACGGCCGCATTGGTCCCGGTATTTTCCACCACTAGCTGGATGCTTGGGCAGTTGGTGCTGACCAGGGGATTCTCCGCCGCGAACTGGTGCACGTCCAGTCGATTATCGGGAATTTCCTCCAGACGCGGCCGGAGCACGAACAGGCCCATCTCGACACTGGACAAAATAACCACCCCGCTATCAAAATAAGGGTAGACACTCCAGGCCCCACTGAATGACACCGAATCGGAGGTGTAGTGCGGGTCAAAGTAAGCAACCGGCTGCAGGATGGTTTGGTCAATCCGGGTCGTATCGAGGATGCGCAGGCCTGCGGTGTAGTTGGCGGCATAAGCAAATCGATCACGCACATACAGGTTGTGGTCTATCGAGGGCGAACTATGTTCGTAATACCCCTTGTACACCGGCGCGGCGAGGTTCTCCACGCTCCAGATATGCGTATGCGTGTTGTACCCTTTTACGATCTCGTCCCGTTCATCGTTGAGCAACAAGTGCCGATGATCTTCGGTGAGCCAACATTGATGTGTATACGATGCACCTCCGTAACCGGTTCGCGAGAGCATCACGGGATTGGCTTTAACCGTCACATCCACGATGGTCAAGGTGTCCTCATTCGATGCGAATACGATCTCCCGGGCCGCGTAGTTGAGATCGGGTCCGTGATAGATCACGGCCTGGGCATCGTGCGTATACCCGTCGCCGCTGAAACAACCCGCGAAAGCAGGATTGGTCGGTGTATGGATGTCGATCATGTGCAGGCCGCCGTTGCAGGTCGTACCGGGCGGATCCAGCCCAACCGCATACGCAAATCCACTCTCTTCATTGATCACAATGTTGTGTGCGCTACTAAAGAGATCATAGTGTGCGGTCTCGGAAAAGGTTACCGGCGCGTTCGTCACGCTACGCAACTGCCTAAGATCGAAGACTTGCATACCGTGGTCTAAGGTACTGGAGTGATCCGCCACGACAAAAGCGTGATCCTCATAGGTCTTGATATCCCGCCAGGTCACCGGGCCACCGGTATGGGTGGGCAGACTGCCCACATAAACCGGATTTGTCGGGGTGCTGAGGTCGACGAACGCAGTCGCATTCATCAGGCCCACCAGGGCGTATTCCGTACCGGTAAGGGGATCCGTCCAGCCCCAGATATCATTCAACTCCATCCCGTTTCCTCCCATGTGGGCCGGAATCATCTGGGCGAGGAGGTCGACCTGGTGGCAGGGATAGGGCCCGGCAAAACCGTTTACACAGGGAACCAACTGTCCACGCAGGGTCTGCAGCGAAAATATAACCCCAAGGAAAAGGAGGCCGCTGATTCGAAAATGCATAAACACAATATACTATGTAGCAGGAAACATTTATAGTGGATTAATATGTCAATTAAATCAGTCATTTTATGCGTGGGGTTTCTCAGTATTGCATCCAGCAGGGCAGACCTCATATACTACCGGGCCATCTTGAACAGCGCGGAAATCGTTCCCACGGCTGCAGCACTCGGGCTTCCGGCATCAAATGCAAGCGGGATCTTTAATCTCACGCTCGATACGGTGGCGGAAACCTTCACCGCAACCGCAGAACTGAACGACATGCAAGGTATCTACCGGCCTTGTTTCCTGCCGCAAAGCATCTGCTCGGGTGCCCACCTGCACCTCGGCGCCCTGGGAGCGGCTACCCCCACCCACGTCTTCAACACCCGGGACAGCGACTGGACAAATGCTGCGGGCAACCAGGACCCGGCCGCGGGCAACTGGAGCTACTCGGCGACCAACCCCTTTTTTATCAACCTCAGCTTCTCACAGGTCATTACGGAACTGGACACGGGAAACGTGTACCTCAACGTCCACTCGGATTACATGCCGACCGGGGAAATCCGGGGACAAGTTTATTTGGTCCCCGAACCCCGCGTCACCGGCTTCCTGTTGATCGGCGGTCTCTGGACCCTCTTCCTGCGCAAGCACCTATTTCGTCTACGGCTGAAAAGCGCTTAGGGGTCGGGTCACCTGGATCACCGGCTTGCCGCGACCATCCTGCAACTGCATTTGTAACTGGGGATCCTCACTCGTCCAGTCAATCTCGATCGAGCCAAAATTTTCAAAGAAGACGAGTGACCCGTAGCGATGCCGATTGATTTCGTTGCGCCACCCGCGGCCCTGGTTCAGACTGCTGGCCGTGATATCAAAAAGCGGGTACGGCATACGATCCTCGTAAACGGAAATTTCACCGCGATGCCGATCGCCACTGAGGAAGATAATCCCGTTGGCCTTGCTGGTGCGAATCAGCTGAAACATACGTGCGCGCTCATGCGGGAAATTACCCCACTTTTCCCAATGGTGGTCATCCGCAATCAACTGGATGCTCGAGGCGATGATCCGCAACCGTGCCTTGTGCTTGAGCTGTTCCTCCAGCCACGCCCATTGCGGCTCGCCAAGGATCGTGGTGGATGAATCCGCATTCACCGTGTAGGGGCCGGTTGCCCCTTCGACGTCCTTCCCCTTGAACCCGCGTTTCACCAGGGGGCTGCGGAAGTACCGTGTATCCAGGCAGATCAATTGAATCCGCCGGTCTTCCGGACCAAAATATTCCGCGGTATAGGTACCTTCGCGACCACGCCGAGGATCCTTCGCCGGGGCCTGCCAGAAATCGAGAAATATCGCCTGCGACGCCTTTTTCATCGGATATGCTGCACCCGCATCATTTTCACCGTAATCGTGATCGTCCCACACCGCGCGAAGTTCAGCCATCTCGCGCAGCTGCTGAAACCCTGTTTCCGCCCCCAGGATTTCATAGGCTTGCTGGAGCTTCTTCATGTCACGGGTATCCCCGTAGATATTGTCACCGAGAAAGACGAATAGCTCCGGATCGAAGGCCTTGATACCGCCCCAGAAATTCATGGGCTCCGTCTGGCGTATGCAGGAACCGAAGGCCATCCGGCTGATCGGCGTCTCGTCCGCGGCGGCTGCAACGCTGAGACCAAACAGCAGGGCTTTAAGGAATCCTTTCATCGGCTCTTCACCTGGAAAGGAGGGGTTTGATGGTTGCCGCCAAAGCCCGGGAAAAGGCCTGGTTTCCCTTCGCGGAGGGATGATGCAGGGCATAGAGCGATTCCGGCGTCGCGCCCGCATCAACGGCGGCCATGTAGGCGTCCAGGCCGTTGAAATAATGGTAGCCCCGCGCCTCACACTCCCGGGTAATGATCGCGATATCCTCGACGGCCCTGCCTTCTGAAGCCGCGACCACTTCCTTCTTCATCGGAATCACCGCAATGACCGGCGTCACGCCCATCGCCTTGGCGTCCGCAACAAAATCAGCGAAAATGTTGAACATGATGGCCCGGGCTTCGGCATCGTTCCAGGTATCCACTTCCCAGGGCCGCAGGTTGACCTGCTTCAAGTCCGCGCCCTCGCGCTGGGACTTCAGCACCGTCCAGATATACCTGCTACCCCACAGGCGCAGGTAGGGCGAGGCAAATTGCGGCTTCCCATCTATATTGTACCAGCGATCGTGCTTGCCCATCGCTTCAAAAAATTCCGGATCCATCAAGCGGTCCAGATCCGCAGGCGTGCGCAGGGGATTCGGCAATAACACGTTCACCCCATCCTCCAGGAGAAAGCGGGGCTTGGGCAGGAATGCACCGCTGGTGGCCGCGTAGAAGGGACGGTAGACATTCAGGCAACGATTGATGTTCTCGGTGATCAGGCAGAGCACCGCGACTTCAGCCTTCAAGCCCGGGTGGTATTTCTTGAACCGCAGGTAAGCCTGGTCGGTTCCGTAGCCGTTTAACCCGTAGTTGAGGACATTGACCTGGAGCTTCGAGGACAGGAAGGTCTGCCAGGTTTCGTGATCCTGGATCTCATCCCCCTCGGTGTAGGAATCCCCATAGGTGATCACCCCGTTCGTCCCGTAATCCTTTACCAGGCGACGACCATCCGGCAAACGGTCGAAGCCCAGGTCGGGATCAAAAAGATGGCGTACGCTGTCGATCTCCTCCATCGTCTTCAAGTGGACCTGGGGATCGTTGAAGGTAAAGCGCCAGGCCATACGCTTGAAGACCAGGTAGCTGCCGAATTCTGCCAAGCCGATGATGGCGATCAGGATGACCAGGTTGAAGCAAAGCTTCTTTGACCCGTTCTTGCCTGGAGGAGTTTCGGACATGGGGGCTTTAGTATCAGGCTGTTGAAAGGCGCGCAAGAATGGTCTCACCAAAGGTCCGGCCTGTGCCGATCAAAGGGATGAACCTTAAACCAACGACTTCTGCATAAGGACATGCTGGATCTCGTCGAAGAGCAGGTACGATGCCTTGACGACCGCGTATCCCCGTTTTTCATAAAAACCCACGGCGTAGTCCCTTGCGTGCAGGACCATGGTGCTCGCGCCCTGTTCCCGGGCAAGTCCTTCGAGGTGATCCATCATCATGCGACCCAGGCCTTGGCCTCGGAAGGCTTCATCTACGCCCATAAGACGAATCTGGGCCTGTTCAGGGGAGTTAAAGTGAAGGCGGGCCACGGCGACGAGCGCGGCACTGGACTCATCGCGAATCGCACAATGCGTGGCGGTGTCGTCATCGTCCGGTTGATCGGCGGTGGGCGGCTGGTTCCAGGGCTTGCGCAGGGTCCGGTAGCGAAGCAGGTGGTAGGCTTCCAACTCCTCCGGGGTCCGGGGGATGATGAGCGTAAAGTCAGGTTCCGATTTCAACGCGCACGTCTCATTGCTAAAGGAATGTCCACTCCCAATGGGCGGGAGGCCTATATTCGAAGGCTCTTGAAGATGGGGGGGTCACTTCGACAAAGGCAAAATAATCCGGCTTTCCATCAGGTAGGTCTTTTCCGGCGTGAAAGTGGAATCCTTGAGGATTTTCATTCCGATTTCGACCGCTTTATTCACGCAAAGCGGGTACTCAAAAGTAGCCCCCAGCACGCCCTCGGAAACGTACTTGGCCCCTTCATGAGCCAGACCGTCCACGCCGACAAAAACCATTTCTTTTTCCCGGCCCTTTTCCTTGGCCGCGAGATAGGCCCCATAGGCCATCGGGTCATTGTGACCGTACACGACATCAATCCCCACCGGGTGCGCATTCAAGGCTTCCACCATGCGGTCCATGCCCTGGTCCTGCATCCAGTTTCCGGTGGCGTCGTGTATGACCTTGATCTCGGGGTACTTGCCCAGCACATCATGTGCACCGGCGTGCCGGTTCATCGCCCCCTCGACGGCTTTCATCCCCTGCAGTTCAACCAGGGAGCCTTTGGGAGAACCGTTTTTCTTCGTCAGGTAATCGACGATATATTGGCCGGCCATCTGCCCGATCTTCCGGTTGTCGCAGCGGATGTAGGTCGTGTAGTTCGGCTCGATGATATCCCGTTCCAGGCAGATCGTCGGGATGTCGGCCGCCATGGCTTCACCCATAACCTTCGTCAGGGCATCGCGTTGCAGCGGAGCCACGATCAGGAGATCCGGCTTTTGCCGAATCGCATTCTCGATCTGGCTGATCTGCTTCGCTGCATCCGCCTGGCCATCATATACGGCCAGCTTGACTTCCGGGTCTTTAGCCAACAGCTCCTTGAGCAGGCCGTTCTGCGCTGCACGATACGGCTCGGCGTTGTTGCATTGGCTGAAGATCACCAGGTATTTCGGATTGGCCGGGGCTTCCCCGGAAGGCGAGGTCGTTCCTTTGCCGCAACCGGCGAACACGCCAAGGGCCAGGCAAAGTAGCAGGATACGTTTCATCGTTGTTCCTCTCAGGTTCTCGATCGTTTCTGCTGCAAGGCCACGGCGAGGATGATAATCACCGATTTAAGCAGCAACTGCATGTTACTGTCCACGTTACGCAAACCAAGAATATTGGTAAGAATTCCCACGATGAGCACGCCATTTATGGTGCCCGGAATAGAGCCCTTTCCGCCCATCAAGCTGGTCCCCCCGATGACCACCACCGCGATGACATCCAGCTCCCAGGCGATCCCTGCATTCGGATCACCGGTCGTGGTACGGGCCGCATGAAAGACGCCCGCGATGCCCGCGAACAAGCCGCAGAGAACGTACACCCCGATCTTGATCCATGCGATGGGCAGGGCGGCGTACCTGGAAGCGCGTTCGTTGTTCCCAATCGCCATGGCATATCGGCCAAAGACGGTCCTGCGAAGCAGGATGTCACAGACCACCGCGAGAAACAGGAAACTTCCAATCATCCATATCTTTTCGGAAAACATGTCGGCAAAGCGCCCAGGCAGGTCATCCCCTACGCCCAATAATACCTTTTCATTGGTGGTGAGTACCCGGCAGAGGCCCCGCACCCCAATCATGGTGGCCAGCGTGATCACGAATGGCTGGAGACGCAGGGTCGCAATGAGTCCGCCATTGAGCAGGCCGATTAACCCTGCACTGAGTGTACCCCCCAGGATCGCCAGCACCAGGCGTGGCCCCTCCGGCATGGCCGGACTTCCACTCGTGAGCAAGATCGAGGTCACCACCGCCGAAAGCGCCATCAGGCTCCCCACCGAAAGATCAATTCCCCCGGTGATAATGACGAAGGTCATCGCCAGGGCCATGATCCCGACCGGCGCGGTCGCGCGTAACAGGTCGGTAAGATTCCCCGCGCTGAGAAAAATATTTTCTCCACCCAGGGTCGTGGGGCTGATGGCTACCGCGAGCAGCCAGATCACGAGCAGGACGAAGAGTCCCTGTGCGGCTTTCAGCTTCTGGAGGGGTAACACCATAGCGACGAGGATTAAGCACGAAATACGCGAAACACACGAAAATTGCAGCTAGGTTCGTGAGAACCTTTCCGATCCGGCCACCGGCACATGGAAGAAATCCCCGGCACGGGTACGCCTCGGTGGCTGACTAGCCATCTTCACCGACCATGCCATGCCGCGAATCGATCTCGCCTGGCAAGCGCTTCCGAAGTATCTGACACACATCCTCCATCGATAGCTCCTCCCCGACCAACAACGTCTCCGCCAGGCCCGCTCGTTCTCCAGATTCGATATCCCGGGCAGAATCCCCGATCATCCAGGAACGGGCGAGATCCAGGTCGTGCTCAGACGCGGCCTTGAAAAACATCCCGGGATTCGGCTTCGCATCAGGGTCATCGTCGCCCCGGGTCGCACTAAAGATATCGAGCACCTCCAGCCCGTGCTCGCTCACGGCATCCCGGATCACCTGGTGAATCTCATCCAGTTCAGCTTGGCTGATCAAGCCCTTGTGTACGCACTTTTGATTCGTCACGATGATGGCTGCGTAGCCCCGTTCATTGACGACGGCCAAGGCCTCCAGCCAGGCCGGCTCAATAAACAAGCGGTCCGGGGAAAGCACGTAATACTCCTCCGGCGAAGGCGCAACGTTGACCACGCCATCGCGATCGAAAAATATGCAGGGCCGACTCATGGAATGTACTGCAGCATAGTACATGGAGCACGCTTCACTGTCGAGCGTGCCCGGGCCACGGGTCGACTATATCTTCGGCGCATATCAATGGGCGGGCTAGTACTCGATCAAGGTGAAGATGCCTCCACCCAGGAGGACATCCTCCTCGTACAAGGCAAATACCTGGCCGCATGCAAGCGCCCGCTGGGGTTCGTGAAAATGCACGCGCGCTTTGTCATCGCCAATGGGCTCGAAGCGAACCGGGGTTGAAGGGGCCCGGTAGCGTGGACGGGCAAGCAGTTCACGCGTTTCACGTACCGGCTTATTCGTGAAACTCAGATGGCTGATCACACAATCCTGGGCATACAGGCGCGGAGTGTCAGGTCGATCAAAGGCGATGACCAGCTCGTTGGCTTCCTTGCGTTTTTCCACGACGACGAAAGCCTCCTTGAAGGTGTTGGATGCCACACCGATTCCCTTCCGCTGGCCCAGGGTATAGTAGTGCAAGCCGCGGTGAGCACCAACACGCTCGCCGGCCTGGTTGACGATCGGACCCGGCTCGTCTTCGAGATAGGCCTCCAGGAAATCAGCCATTTTCACTTCACCAATGAAACAGATGCCCTGGCTGTCTTTTTTCTCCGCGTTGGGCAGTTCAAATTCCCTGGCGAGCTCGCGCACGCGCGGCTTGGTGATTCCACCTATGGGAAACCGCGCATGGGCCACCTGGTGTTGGCTCATCAGGGCGAGGAAGTAGGTTTGATCCTTGTTTGTATCCAGCCCGCTACGAATCTCCCAGCTGCCGTCTTCCAATGTACGATTCCGGGCGTAATGTCCGGTAGCGACTGCGGAAAACCCGTGCGCCATCGCGTACTCGAGAAAGACGCCAAACTTGATCTCGCGATTGCACATTACATCCGGATTCGGCGTGATCCCCTCCTGGTAGCCCGCGAGCAGGTAGGCCACGACCCGGGCCTTGTATTCCTCCATCAGGTTGACGATACGGAATTCGATGCCCAGGACATCTGCCACCGCACGGGCGTCATCGACATCCTGCTGCCAGGGACAATCGCCGACCACCTCGACCTCATTGATCCAATTCTTCATGTAGGCCCCGACTACGGGGACCCCCTGATCCACCAGCATGGCGGCGGCCACGCTGCTGTCTACCCCGCCGGACAGGGCGACGAGTACGGGTTTCATTTCACTGGACATGGAGATGGTATAGCGCACATAGCGATAAATTCAATGCATGGACACAAGGGCATTCCTCACCCGGCGAGTGGCAATCTGCAAGCCCCTTATGCCCGAATGTCAGCAATCCCGACATACAGCAGGAGGCCAACCCGTACCCTGCGCATTGCCGTTGACCACAAACAGGCTGTTTGGCAGAATCCCCACCGGAAATCGAGTCAACCGGTATCGCATAATCCGGTAAACCTTAAAGGCCCGCAATGGCCCCGGTTAAGATAACGGCGTGGAGGAAGGCAGAGACCTGCCCCACCTTATTCCCGACATTGGAGGCGAATGGAGTGAATGAAGAAACAATGAAAGACCAGCCGGAACCGGGAGATGCCCGGGGGCATGGCAGTGATGGAAAACGTCATATGACCCCACTGAGAACAGCGATGGCCACCGGACTCCTGGTGATGACCGGCGCTTTCCTGGTCGCGGGACTCAAGATGGGAGCGAAATCGTCCATAGCGGAAGGGGTCGATGGGAAGCACCCGCTCAAGGCTCGGCTTTTCCAGGCGGACCAAGGCTGGCAGGCCGCTGTCGGGACCGTCCACGGAGTCGATCCTTCGACCCGGTTCACGATCGTCGACATGACGAAGCCGCAGCCGGGCGTTCTCAATGGTGAACCAGGCACGCCACGGGGAACCGCAACGGTATTGGAAGTACGGGAAACCGTCTCTATACTGGCGGTTATCTGGAAAAATGGGAACATACCCTCGCGTCTTGATGAGCTATGGGTATACGTGAGTCCGGCGGCAACACCCTGAGCAGGACGGCATCCCCGTTCATCGAGCTCGGGTGGCGTAAGACTCCGTATACCAGGCCTGTACCCTGGCATACCACCTGGCCACGTGACGCGGGACCGGCCCCTTACCGTCCAAGCGGGGCCAAAGTCTTGAGAGTCCTCCCCTTAACACCCATGATCAATCCATCTATAATTA
>JAPYUI010000002.1:44635-46140 GCA_029936175.1 Kiritimatiellia bacterium | reverse complement strand
GCCAAAGTCTTGAGAGTCCTCCCCTTAACACCCATGATCAATCCATCTATAATTAATGAATAGATGACAAACAGGACGAATTTCAGAAATATGCGGCATTTTTCGAAAAAAATGAAAGATCTGGCACAGATCCAGCTATGTAATCGAACTGTACATGGTAGCTGATATGCAACAAAACAGACTCCAACACTTGGATGCCCAGCATGACGGAAAGCTCCTGCTTTCCGGCACTTTCCTGGCCTGCGCCAAAGGGAAAGTATTGCTGGACAGCGAAGGCCGAATCAACATGCCCCTGTTGCGTGCTCAAGATCCGAAAGCGCTGAGAAATACCTTCATTCTCTTCTCGCGCAACTAGGATCAGCGAAGCCACGCCCAGTGCCTGTTGGATGGCGTTGCCGCAATCCCCGCGGCGTGGTACGCTACGGCCCAGTTCATGGATATCAACCGACTCATGCTCTTCCTACGTCCCTTCCTGCTCTTCCAAGCCTTGCTGTCCATCGCTCCAGCAGGTGAAATACGCGCCTATCCCTATCTCCACGCAGATTCGACCATGGTTGAGCAGGCCATTCGCGGACTCGTGGAGGGTGAATATAAACTGGCCTTCGACCGGCGCAGGCAGGTCCTGTTGGTTTCCGCCCCCGATGCGATCCAGCAAAAGATTGTAGATATCCTCCAGCAGGTGGATCGTCCGGTCAGGAACGTGCAGGTGCAGGTTACTTTCAAACGGCAGGCCGAGCACACCGACAAGGGGGCATCGGTCTCGGGCGACGGCGTAATCGTGGACCGCGGCGGGAAGCGCAAGGGATCCTTCACCATCCGTCCGGAGCTGACCTATCAATCCGAAAACCGAAACACGCGCACCCAACAGCTTGTGACGACCCGAAGTGGAGGCGAAGCACGCCTCCAGATCAGCACCGAGGTCCCCTATCTCGAATGGCTCATCAGGTGGAACACCGTCCAGGCCCGGGTGAACTGGCAGTCGGTCGGTTCCTACCTCGTGGTCCAGCCGGTCATCGTAGGCGAAGGAACCGGTGAACGAGTGAAGATCGTGCTGACGCCCGAGTTGAGCGGCATGGTGGACGGGAAACCGCATGCGATCCGCTATGCCAGGGTTTCGACCGACATCATCGCCCGGAACGGCGAAACCATTAAGATTGGCGGACACATCTCCCGCAACGAAGTGTTCAAAAAGTTCCTGTTCGGCGTGGACCAGCATGGCCGCCACGAAATGACGGATATCACCGTGACCCCCACGATTCTGGATTCAAAATGAATTTTACCGAAGCCTTCAAGACAGGCCCCGATCATCGCATCGACCTATCCGCCTTTGACCCGGGCCAGACCGCCGGTTTTACAAAAAACAAGAAATATAAAAAATTGCTCCAGGCCCATCGTGCAACCCTTCCCGACTTGCAGTATAGGCTCGCGGCCGAACATAAACAGTCCCTGCTGATCGTGCTCCAGGGCATCGACGCCGCGGGCAAGGACGGCACCATCCGCAAGGT
>JAPYUI010000002.1:40038-44535 GCA_029936175.1 Kiritimatiellia bacterium | reverse complement strand
CTCTTTATCGATTCGGAGGAGCAGCGGAAACGCTTCGAAGCCCGGCGCCAGGACCCACTCAAGCAGTGGAAGTTCAGCAAAGACGATGTAGAGAAACGAAAATACTGGAACGACTACGTTGGGGCTTTCCAGGACATGATCGACCGATGCAGCACGACCGATGCCCCCTGGCATGTCGTGCCCGCCAACAACAAGTGGTTCCGGAACCTGCTGGTCGCCCAGGTTACCCGCGATGTGCTCGAGGACATGAATCCCCAATGGCCCCCTGCAGAACCCGGCATCAACGAGATCGAAATCGTCTAGCGACCCGCTGGAGAGGATCGACCGGGCCGTGCTTTGTGGCCTGATGGAGGTGACCCGCTTCGAGCGACAGCCCGGGGTTCAAAACTGCCACGCCTCATCAAAGAAGCCGGCATCCACCACCTTTCCCGGCCTCAGTGCGTCGGGAGCCTGGCGAACATCCACGATCGCCCAGTCCGGCAGCTTGGGGTTCTGCAAACTGTTCGTCCGGTCGTGGCCCTCCCGGTGCGTCGGCCCCGAGTTCACCACCAGGTATTTTTCGGGGTTCAACGGGTTCGGATACACAAACAACGGCACCTGGTGCTCGGCGAGGGCTTCAAGGGGGAGACGACCCCTGAGTTTCCCCAGCACGGCGTTACTTCCGTGATCCCCCCAGGCTACGAGATGGTACTTCTGCACATCCGCCTCGGTGACATCGACATCCCGCTTGACCCGTGCTTTTCCTCGATACAGGGCTTCCCAACGGGCGAGAAAATGCTGCAACTCAAAATCCACCCACCGGGCGGTCTCCACCTTTGCCGACGTACCCGAGGGGGTCACCACCAGGAAGGGCGACAGGAAGGCATCGTCGATCGGCCCCTGCAAACCGGGTTTCTTTACCCGGGCGGGTTCCTCGATGCTTTTCGCGCTCCACCGGCCTTCACGTAGCCAGAACGCGGCATCCTTGCCCGCCGCCATCGCCTGTCCGTCGATGCGGATCGACCGGGCCGGTCGATGGATACGGAACGCGCGCACGTTTTTCGTTTTGACCACCACATGCCCCTCCCGGAATTGAGCATCCACCCGGGTGTCCTGCCAGTGCTCCTTCAGCCGGAGTAGCTCCACCCAGTCCAGGCGATTGTAGCGCAGGGTTTGCGTTTGCAGGAAAACCCGGTCACGATCCTCCCCCGCGTGTTCCAGGGCCGCCCGCATGCGGAGCAGCACCTCCGCCAGGGAAGCGGGATCGTACTTGTGCGGCATCTTCGGACCGATAATATGCGGCAAGACCCGCCCCTCCGCCTTGAACGCCTCCTCCATCACCCGCGCCGCCTGAATCTGCTTGTCGACCTCGCCGCTGTAGGCAACTACCGGCCGGTTAAACAAGTTGCGCACGTAGTTGGGCACATCGTACATCCGCCACAGGGTCTGCTCATAGCCCGGGGGGTACTTTTCAGGCTGGAGCCGGTTGTACCGGGCGGTCTCGGCAAAACCCGCCCCGGCATGGATCGCGGCAAAGCGATCCGTGTAATGGGCACCGATGTGCCAGGCACCCGCGCCGCCCATGGAAAACCCCATCAACACAACGCGCCTTGGATCGATGGGGTAGTTGCGCTTAACCTCCTCGATCACGTCCAGCACGTCTATTTCACCGGCGGATTTAAACCCCATGCAGTGCCGACCGAAAGGATGCACAACGATCGCATCATCGACCTGGATCCGGCCGGGCCGGGATTCACGGTCGCGAATAAAGTACAGGTCGGTATTCTTATCCCCGCGGCCGTGCAGCCAGACGTACAGGGGTACGGCCCGGTCCAGCTTGAGCTGCTCCGGGATTTCCAGTCCATAGGGCTGGACCGACCCGTCGATGCGCGAGTGGTACCCACGAACCACGAGGCCTTTTGCTTTTTTCCAGGGCGCCTCTTTCGCGGTGGACAGTCGTTGCTTCGCACGGGCCAGGAGCTGTTCCGCGAACAGCGCATCCCCCTTCCGGTAGAACTCATCATGCTTAAGCGCCCAGGCCACGGCCTTGAGGTAGACCTGGAGGTCCGCGTCCCGTTCAAAGCCACGCGCCCGCATTTCCTGCTGCAAGGCTTCCCACTCAGCCTCCAGTCTTTCCCGATTGGTCCCGGGGATACCCATTCCCGCGGGGGGTATTTTCCGCTCAATCAGCTTCCACTCATCTGCGCAACAGGTCATCGCGCAAAGCGCACACAGGATTATACATTTAAGCTGCATGCGTAGATGATGGCCACGGTATTGAAAGAGATAAACGATCCACGGCCCCTTAAGGCCGGCGACGCAAGCGGTGCAGGGCAAGCATGCCGAGCAGACAAAGGACCAGGCTTGAAGGCTCCGGAATCACCTGGAGTGACAGGTGCATCACGTTGGCCACCTCCCCCTGCTCAATGTTATAATCATCGAAGTCCCAGGCAAAGAACGAATCATCATCGGGCACGTCAAGGTGAAGGCGAAGGGTATCGGCATCCACCGCCGCCACGCTTTGCCCGCCGGCCCGCATGTAATCAGCCAGCAGGTCGCTCGTCGTGTTCAATGCGCCCAGGTCCATGAGCAGGGCAATGCGGCTTCCCGCGTACTCGTCGATCTGGATAAAGCCCACTTCTGCAGAGGGCACGGCCAGGTCCGTGACCGCCTGGTCAAGGAATCCCAAGCCGCCACCGGCCAGTTCCAGCACGACCACCTCGACACCGAGTTGAATTCGATTCCAGATCGCCTCGGAGAAATTTGAACTGTCGTTGACCGATCCCGCGGCCTCGAGGGCGGTGAAGTTATCGATGCCCGAGAGGAATACGCCACCGGCCAGGTCCACGTCCCAGGTGCTTGAGCCGTTCAGGTTGATGTTGCCCGTGCCCTGGGTCTCGATCACGGTGATGCCCGTGTTGTCGAACACCGTCCGCAGGGTGGCGTTGGGCCGGATGTTCAGGTCTCGAGAGGGTTCGATCTGCGTGAATGCCCCCTGGTATGCAAACACCGCATCGCTGTTGCCGGTGCTGTTGCCCACGTTGATATTGCGGGCGACATTGAGTGTTCCTCCGTGCTGGTAATAGACCGCGTTGGCCCCGGTACCGGTGCCGATATTAAAGTCCGCATCCGTACGTGCATTGGGGTTCCCGGCATTGGCCCCGACCTGTCCCACGGCAATCGAACCCCCGGTCTGGGTAAAGGAGCCGGAGCGGAAATCTAACACGTCACCGGTGCTGAGGGCGCCGCTACTCTCCACCGTGCCCGTACCCTGTCCATCCGAACGACCGATATGCATCCGGTCGACCACGTCGATCGCCCCGCCGGCACGCAGGGTGTAGTTGGCATCTCCTTGCGGATCGGTCCCGAGGTTGAAGTCACCCAGCTCGTTGCTTGTCCCGACCAGGAGGGTTCCGGCTTGCTCAACCGTTCCCCTTCGAAAGTGGAAACTTGTACCGATATCCGTGTGGCCGTCCAGGGTCGCGGCACCGCTGCCGGGACCATTGGACTGGCCGACGTACAGGTTCCTTTCAACCGTGAGGTTGCCGGCAAGCTGGTCATAGCGGCCGGCCCAACCACTGTAGGTGCCGATGAGGAAGGAGGAATTCTGTGCAACGCTTGGCGTTCCGACCGTGAAGTCCCCCCCGGTCTGGGTCAGCGTACCCCGCCGGATCTCCACGTCGTCCCCGGCCTCGACCGTGGCGTTGATCGTCATGTAGCCCGTCCCGGTTGAGTCTGCGCGACCGATATAAATCCGGTCGGGAACGGTCAGGGTTCCGCTGTTCTGGATATAGCTCCCCTCCTCATTCGGGTCGGTGGCGATGTACAGATCGCCATCCGGCCTATCCACGCCCAGGGCCACAAGGCCCGCTTCCTGGGTGAAGCTTCCCCGGTTAATAGACATGTGCTCGGGAACATTGATCGTTCCATCGGTCAGGGTAAAAACTCCGCTTCCCCCGTACTCGTGCCCGATATTGAAATCGGCGCCGGTGTTGTTCACGCCCACGTCAAGGGTACCCCCACCAAAGATACCGGTGCCATTCCGCAGGTTCAGGCTCGTCCCGCTGGACACGTTCCCGTTCAACACGACATGCCCGATACCATCATTTTCGTTGCGGCCGACATTAAACTCGTGCGGAACCGTAAGGGTCCCGCCGGTGAAGGTGAACAGGGCATCCTCCCCCGGGTCGCTCCCGACAAAAAGGTCGGATACGGGCGTCGCATCGTCGGCACCGATAACCAGGTTCCCGGTATCATGGTTCCAGGTTCCCCGGTTAACCTGGGCCGATTTACCGAGGCTCACATCCCCGTGTGACTCCATCGTGCCAACCCCGTCCGTGCCGAAGCCCGTCTGGCCGAGGAGCAGCTCGCCGGCCACCGTCAGGCTCCCCCCATTCAAGGTATAGCTCGCATCCTCGGCGGCGCCCGTCCCGATATTCAACGATCCCGGCGTGGCGCTCCGGCTGCCGATGGACACCGTGCCGCTTTGCTGGACAAAAGCCCCCTTATTGATATGCA
>JAPYUI010000002.1:28961-39938 GCA_029936175.1 Kiritimatiellia bacterium | reverse complement strand
CGATGGTGAGGGTCCCACCTTGTTGATCGTAGGTGCCTTCCACCCCGTTCGCCGTTCCGATGCTCAAGTCGCCCCCGTGATCCGCGCCGAGGACCACCGCACCCGCCTGCTGGGTAAAGGTACCGTTCTGCAGGTTCATGTTGCGATCAATCGTGATGCTGCCGGAGACCAGGTTGTAATTACCGCTGCCGCTGCCGGCACTGCCCATGTTGAAATCGGCATTGTTATTCTGGAGGCCGGCCACGATATCCCCGCTGTTGTGCTGGATGGTCCCGTTACGCAATATGTAGTGGCTATCGATGTCGATGTTGCCATTGATGCTCATGTGTCCTGTCCCATCGCCCTGGTCGCGGCCGATGCCCAGGACATCCCCGACCGCCAGGCTTCCGCCCTCGTAGAGGTAGGTCCCCGACGATCCCGCCGCGGTACCGATATTCAGGTCACCGCCAGTGACCCGTACCCCTGTCCGGACATGTGCGCCCGCCCGGTGATGGAAGGTCCCGTTGTTCACGTTGATATTTTCCCCCGCGTCCACCGTTCCAGAGACGTCCATGTTGCCCGTGCCCTGGGCATGAGCGCGCCCGAGGTTCAGGTTGCGGGAGGCGTAAAGGGTACCCGCAGCCTGGATGAAGGTGCCATCCCCACCCGGGTCCACGCCCAGGTTTATATCGGTCGAAACGGAGGTCACCCCGTTGCTGACGAGGCCCCCGCTCTGATTCCAGGCGCCGTGCCGCAACTGTATAGTGGCGCCTGCATGCACATTCCCGGCGGTGTTCATTGCCGCGGTGCTGGTGCCGTCGGCGCGGCCGAGATTCATGGTCCGCAAGGTGTTCAAGGTCCCGGCGGTCTGGTTGAAGGTCCCGTCCGAGAATGGGTTATTCGCCACCTGGAAATCCTGGTTGACGGCCATGTTGATCGTGCCGCCGTTCTGGTTCAGGAACGCATGCACCCGGCCACTCCCGGATTCATTGTTCCCGACAATAATCTGGCCCGCGACGTTTACCTCGCTGGCCGCCCCGCCGATCTCCACCGTCCCGACAGAGCCATCGTGGCGTGCGATACGCAAGTGGCCGCTCAGGTTCAGGATCGCCCCGTTGCTCAAGGTCACGGTCCCCTCGTGGCCATTGCGACCGGCAGTCAGCTCGCTCGCGTTGATGGTCCCCCCGTTCATGGTCAGGGCTCCATTGCCCGCGGGGCCCTCGACCCCGCTGCCAACCTGTAAATCCGTTACCGTGAAGGCATCGCCCGAGGTGGTGGTCGCAGTCAAACCGCCCGCGATCACCGCCCGGGCCACGGGCAGGGTATCCAGGTTCCAGTTGGCCGCCGAAGACCATGCGGTATCCAAGGCATCCCCGTCAAAAAACTGGTTCTGGGCGAATAATCCCCCCGGCAGCAAGGCGGCGGCAAGGTAGAACCGGGCTACGGATTGTTTCATGCCTTCCATCCTATTAAAATCGCAAGGATCTGGATAGCTAAATGTGCAATCCGGACCAAGGTTTACAAAACGCTGCATTCAACAGGAAAGTCGGGCAGGAAAACCAGAGCCGGCACGGCCCCACGCGGGACCGGTCAGGTACCGGGGAAGGCCCCGAAAAGGGCCATTCAACTGCAAGCTTTTTGCTCTGCCCGAAAACCAGGCGAAATGTCTTCCTATAATCTGGCCATATACCCTAGGTTTTCCGACCCTTGGAAGGGCCCCACTCGGCCTTCCGAGCACGGGAAAACAATCCCCCGTGGGCGGCCAGGGAAAAGCGTCGAGCCGGATGATACCTATCATCCGGCTGGCGGCGTTTGGACGCAGCATGATAGCAGAAAACCTCGAACATACGGCCCTCACCGGCCCCTTGATGCCCCACTTGAAGCAGGGCTCGGCGCTGCGGGTGCCGGAATGTTCGAGCAGTGCCTTTGCCTGGCTGAGCCTGAGCATCGGGCGCCAGGTGGCCGGCCCGCTGGTCGTGGTGACGGATGGACCGCGGAGCCTCGAGGCCCTCTACCAGGATATCCATACCCTCTCGGGAAACCGGGCCGACGGCATCTGGTATTACCCGGGCTGGGAGGCGATGCCGGGACAGGGCGGGGGCGTGAACCTCGACCTCGCGGGAGATCGCCTGCAGGCCCTGTTGCAGTGTAGCACCGGGAAGGCCAGGGCCTTCATGCTCGTGACCAGTATCCAGGCCCTGATGCAGCGAACGGTCAAACCGGATACACTCCTGCAAGACACGGTGCAGGTGAGGGTCGGCGAGGAACGCGAGATCGAATCCTTCAGCGGGGCGCTGGTGAAGATAGGCTACGAGTTCACCTACGAGGTCCTGAACAAGGGCGAGGCGACTCGGCGCGGTGGCCTGGTCGACGTGTGGCCACTCGATGCATCGGATCCGCTTCGCATCGAGTTCTTTGGCGTGGAGGTGGAATCGATTCGCAGCTTTCACCCGGGCTCGCAGCGCTCACTGGAGAAAATGGAATCCCTGCTCATCGGCCCGGCGATGGATGCCTTCGGGGAGGCGACGAAGGTGAAGCTGGATGCCGACCTCATCGATTACCTGCCGGCGAACACCTGCTGGGCCTGGTTCGAGCCGGACAAGATCCTCGACCACGCACGCATCTACGAGCACACGATGATCGAGGCCGGGGCGGGCGCGCACATCCTCGACTACGCCTTGCTCGGTGACCGCGTAGGGGCTGCAGCGGGCGGTGGACAGGTCTTCTCGGGACTGACGGAGGTCCCCTACCCTGAGGTCGAGATCGACCTCCTGCCCTGCGAGGGACTGGCCGACATCGACAGCGGGAACATGAATCCCGACCTGCTCGACGAGGCGCGGGTGCGCTTCATCCGCGCGTATGCAGACCGGGCGACCCAGGGCGAGGACGTGCTGTTCTGCTTTTCCACCCAGGGCTCCCTCGATCGCTTCGTGGAGGGTTTCGTTCCCCGCGTGGAGGGCGCAGAAAACATCACGGTGGAACGGGGAATGATCCACGAAGGCTTCTCCGTACCCGGGGCAGGATTCTCGGTGGTTGCAGAGAGCGACCTGTACGGCTTCCGGAAGGCCCTGCGCAGCAAGTACGACCTGCATTCTGGAACACGCAGGGGCAGTCGCGCGCTCGGCGAGCGGATATCGGAATGGACCGACATCCAGGTGGGTGAACTGGTGGTACATGTGGACCACGGCATCGGGCGTTACCAGGGCCTGTACGAGATTGAGTTCAACGGACGCCTGCAGGAAGTTTTGTCCGTCGCGTATGCCGACGAGGCCAAGCTCCACATCCCGGTGAACCAGGCGCACCTGCTCAGTCGCTATATTGCGGCCGGGCAGGCAAACCCGACCCTGCATCGACTCGGGAGCAAGAAGTGGATCAAGGACAAGGAAGCGGCCCAGGAGGCGATTAACGACCTTGCGTCGCATCTGCTGGCTACCCAGGCCGCACGTGATGCGCTACCCGGGCATGCCTTCGGCAAGGATACCCCCTGGCAGCATGATTTCGAGCAGACCTTCCCCTACCAGGAAACCTTCGACCAGGAAGAGGCCATCCGGGCGGTGAAACACAACATGGAAAGCCCCCAGCCCATGGATCGCCTGGTCTGTGGAGATGTGGGCTATGGCAAGACCGAGGTCGCGATGCGCGCAGCCTTCAAGGCGGTAATGGACGGCAAGCAGGTAGCAATCCTGGTCCCGACAACCATCCTGTGCCAGCAGCATTATGAATCGTTCAGGGAACGGATGACCGCTTTCCCGGTGACGATCGAGATGCTCAGTCGTTTTCGTACGCGCAGGGAGCAGAACGAGGTGCTCAAACGGCTGGAGACCGGCCAGGTGGACATCGTGATCGGCACCCATCGCCTGGTACAGAAGGACGTGGCCTTCAAGGACCTCGGCCTGGTGATCATCGACGAGGAACAACGCTTCGGGGTCAAGCACAAGGAGCGACTGAAGGATCTCAAGCAACTGGTCGATGTCCTGACCATGACCGCAACACCGATTCCGCGAACCCTCTACCTGAGCCTGACCGGCGCCAAGGAAATGAGCACGATCAGCACCCCTCCGCGGGACCGGAAACCCATTGCGACCTTTGTGCGGCACTGGGACGATGAACTCGTGCGAAAGGCCATCCTGCGCGAGTTGAACCGCGAGGGCCAGGTGTTCGTGTTGCACAACCGGGTGCAGACGATTCACACGGTAGAGCGCCAGTTGAAATTGCTCGTTCCGGAAGCGAGGATTATCGTCGCACATGGGCAAATGCCGGAAGCCCGACTGGAAGACGTCATGCAGCGGTACATCAAGGGCGAATACGACGTGTTGCTCTGTACGACGATCATTGAAAGTGGCGTCGATATTCCCAACGCAAATACGATGATCATCGACCGGGCGGATCGTTTCGGCCTGGCGGAACTGTACCAGCTCCGCGGGCGGGTCGGCCGTTACAGGAACAAGGCCTACGCTTACCTGATGGTGCCTGAGAAGAGCCAGATGCGGGCGATTGCCCGGCAACGCATTCGGGCGATCCAGCGCTACTCGAGCCTGGGCGCGGGATTCAAGCTGGCCCTGCGCGACCTGGAGATTCGCGGCGCGGGGAATATTCTCGGGGCGCAGCAAAGCGGCCACATCGCGGCGGTCGGATTCGACCTGTATTGTCGCCTGCTCGACCGCACGGTCAAGCACCTGAAGAACGAAAAGGTACCGGATCTCATCGATGTGACCCTGCGCATCGACTGGCTGGAGATGTCAACGGGGCTGAACGATTACGAAGCGGCCTGCGTCATCCCGGTGGATTACGTGGAGGAGGAGGGCATGCGGGTGGATTTGTACAAGTCGATTTCATCGCTGAGCACACCCACGGGGATTAAGCAGCTGGAGGCGGAGTTAAAGGATCGCTTTGGTCGATTGCCGCGACCAGTGAGGAACCTCCTGGCGGTGGCGGGCATACGGGTCCAGGCCGCGCGCAAGGGGGTTAGAGAGGTGGACGTGCGCGGCGACAAGGTCATGCTGGTCCGCGGGGGAGAATACCTGTCAGAAGGCGGAACGTTTCCCCGCCTGACGAAGGCAAAACCGTACCAGAAGCTGGCGGAATTGGAGCAGATGATCCGGAAGCTGCGCTAACCGGATCCCGCGTTTTATTCCCGGGACGAACAACAGCCGCGCGGACGGTGATCTATTCCTCATGCATGGGGTCTCCTGATTTTGCACTTGCAGAGCATGGATGATTTCCGTTTGCTACATTTCGTACCGTGAGCCTGTACCCTAAAAAAGCCTTGATCCTCGCCGCGGGTTACGGAACCCGCATGGAACCGCTGACCCGGGATCTTCCCAAGCCGCTCATGCCCTTCTGGAACAAGCCCATTCTGCAGCATTCGATTGAGATGCTGGCACGCTGGGGCGTGGAAAGCGTGACCGTGAATGTACATCACCGAGCCGAGGAGATCATCTCCTGGCTGCTCGCGTACGCGCAGACACCCGGCGCAGTACGCATCCAGGTTTCCTGCGAACCGGAGATCCTGGGCACCGGCGGGGCACTGGTAAAGGCGGACTGGCTCCTCGCGGACGATAATCCCTGCTGGGTGTTTAACGGTGACGTGGTGGCGCAACTCGATCCGGAACCCCTCGTGCGCGCATTCGCCAGGCACCGACCCCTCGCTGCATTGTGGATGCACGCCCAATCCGGGCCGCGGACCGTTCGGGTGGAAAAACAACGCGTTACGGATTTTCATGTGGACGATCCGGGTGGAGACGACACGGCCACCTTCTGCGGATTGCAGATTCTCGATGGACGCGTGCTGAACTTCCTGCCAAGCGGGGGCGGATTCGCATCCATCATCCAGGCCTACCGGGATGGAATGAAAATGGGTGAGCAGATTTCCGGCATACAGGTGCCCGACTCCTGGTGGCATGACCTGGGAACGCCGAAGCAATACCTGCATGCCCATGCCGAGGCCTGGACCCTGCGCGAGGCCTTGCCCTTCATATCGCGGGAAACAGAAAAGAGCGTACGCACCCTGAAGAAGAATAACCCGTGTATCGAGGGCTTCGCCTGTGTGGACCCAAAGGCGGTGATCGACCCCGGAGCGCGGCTTTGCAACAGCGTGGTCTGGTCCGGGGCACACCTGGGAACCCATGCCCGGCTCACCGATGCGGTGGTGGGGCGACAAACGTCGGTAAACATGCCTGCACGTGGCGTGCTTGTTCCGGCCGCACTCGCCCTGGAGGAGCGCGAGAAGAACCTGCTCACCCGCCTGAAATGGAACCCGGATCGCACGACGGTTCAGGCACTCCCCCCCCGGGGATCCGATCGCTCATATGTTCGCGTGACCAGTGGCCTTCGACGCAAGGCGATCCTGGTTCGGTACGGTACGTCACGCGGCGAAAACGAACACAGCGTAAAGCTCGGAGCTTTCCTGTCCAAGCAGGGTATCCGCGTGGCGAAAGTCCTGTCCGATGCCCCCGCGGAGCGCATCACGATCCTCGAAGACCTCGGTGACATCCACCTGCTCGATATGGTGGGGGACGGGCATAGCCTCTGGGTTCAGCGCTTTTACGCCCGCGTACTGGATCAGCTCGCGCTGATGCATGGAGCTGCTCCGGCAGCAATCGCGGCCAAGTTGCCGCTCCAGCCCGCGTTCTCCCCAAAGCTCTATCAATGGGAGCGAAATTATTTTGCCGAACAATTTCTTGAACCGGTGGCAGGGTGGACCACCCGGAGATCCCGGCATTTGCTGAAGGAACTCGGCAGCTTGGACGACTGGCTGGCCGACGCCACGCCCGCACTGATCCACCGGGACCTGCAATCGACCAATGTGCTGGTAAACCGGCACCAACCGGCTTTTATTGATTTCCAGGGCATGCGCATCGGGGCGGCGGCATACGATCTGGCCTCCCTGCTGGCGGATCCCTACGCGATGTTACCGGTAGACCAGCAGCTCCGGCTCCTCGCCTATTACGCACAAATCACAGGGGATCACCAGGCAGTTGAACAGTTCTGGCCAGCCTGTATTCAACGCTTGTCCCAGGCCCTCGGCGCCTTTGGGCTCCTTGGCCGAAGCACCTCCACACATCGTTTTCTTTCCTATATCGGGCCGGCTTTAACCATGATGAACAGAGCCTTGGAACACCTGCACGGCTTTCAAAGCCTGCGAAAAGCCATCCCGGAATTGCGCGAACAATTTCCCTCCTAACGGTTTACATTCATGGCCAAGCTTTCTATAACAGGCGTTCGGACTGTTTATGTGTCCGCTCCCGACAAGACCCGGAACCCATTTTGTCAGATAAGATAAAAAGGCATAAAGAAGAACTGAATGCGCTCGCGGCAGGTCTTCCGTTTAAGTGCATCGAGCTTCCAGAATACAAACGGGCAAGCTACGACCCGGAGATTATTCGCCAACCTCGCATCTTCAGCCGCTCGGATTCCTCGACCCAGGCCATCGGGCGTTTCCTCATGGAGCAAGGGACGGTGGAAATCCTCAAGCCTGAAATGACCCTCGCCTTGTTTACCGAGATGCACTGGTGCGCCTGGCATATAGAAAAAATATCCCGCAAGCGTTACCAGGCAGAAAAGGAATTTGGAGATGCGGTGGTTTATTCCCGGAAACTGATCTCACGCATGGAAGCCGCTGAGGAAGAACTGTTCATTGCCAACCGCAGATTGGTCGTCAGCTGTATCAAGCCCTTTTACTGGATCGGCCAGGTGTGGATTGCTGATTTCCTGCAGGAGGGCTCGAAAGCCCTCTCGAATGCGATCCGAAAATTTGATTTTACCCGCGGCACGCCTTTTTACGCCTATGCCCAGAAATCGATCCAAAATCGCCTGCGCAACTTTTTCCGTGATCACATCCGCTCCGGCAGCCTGGGCATCCGTCCCACCGATGACATGAGGAAAATCAAAGCGGCCATGGACAAGTTCAAGGACGATCACAACGAGGACCCCTCCCTTGGCATGCTGGTACAGATGACCGATCTGACCGAAGAACGGATCAAGAAACTGCGCCCCCTGGTAAATCAATGGGTTCGCATGCCCTCCCCTCCCGTCTCCCTGGATGCGCTGGTCGGTGACAGCACCAGCAGCTTGCACGAGCTGGTGGAAGACGTAGACGCGGAAAGTGCAATCAAGGCCGCAGAAAAAGGCGAGGTGTGGACGGCGGTGGGCAAATTGCCCGACCGGGCCCAGTATATTCTCCGCCTCCGCTTCATGGAGGGACGGACCCTGGAAGAAACCGGGCAGATGCTCAACCTGACCCGTGCGCGGATCAAGCAGATTCAGGATGATTCCCTTCGCAAATTGCGTCAGATCTTGAAGCGCGGGGTCAGCGACCCAAAGATGTAGGCCATCCCGAGGCGGACAACTCGTCTTCGAGGACTACTGCTTGGCGCCGTCGGGAAGGTGCAGATCCAGCCGCTTAATCAAGTCCTGCATATCACTCCATACCGCCCTTTTTCTCGCATCCTGGGAGCCCATGTACACGGGATCGAAGGTGCACAGCACATCAATGCCATGAAAGGTTTTCCAGCGACCGCGCATCATGCTGATGTCACCGCGGCGCACGAAAGTTTTCAAGGCGGAATTTCCCATGCTCAAGATCACCCGCGGGGCGAGGTCGACGAGTTGGGATTCGCTCTCCATCTGTTGCGGTCCATCGACGAACGCATAGCCAACGGCCTTCAGGATCCTACCCAGCAGTTCCCCCGGTCCTGACTCAAAGGCCGCCGCTTCACTGACCACGACAAGCCGGGTCTGCCCGGCAGGCCGTTGGTCCTTGCACACGGACATGCGTTCCGCGAGGGCGAAGCGGATATCACGGGTATCCGGTGGTGGAGGCGATTGGGCCTTTGAAGATGATGCGGCTTCACCCCCAGGCGTGGGTGCTTCGACACCTGCCTCCGGAGGAGGTCCCCACTTACCCAGTCCGACCAGGCTTTCGGGATCGATTTCCAGGCAACGCTGGCCCTCCTCTACGCGCCAGTCGAGGTACTCAACCAGGCCGGCGACCAACTCAATTATCCCACCATCCTTGTTGCTCATTCCATTCGCAGGCATTTAATCAGATGTTGCATATCATCCGGTATAGGCGCGACAAAATTCAGCAACTCGTTGGTTTGAGGATGACGGATCCCCAGTTCGGCCGCGTGTAACATATGCCGGTTCACCGGCCCGGGTAATTCCTTCAGCCGCCGCTTTCCGTAGACGTGATCCCCGACGACGGGATGACCGATGTGTGCCATGTGGACGCGAATCTGGTGGGTGCGACCTGTTTCAATATCCACCTCGAGAAAGGCATGGCATGGATAGGTCTCAATCGTGCGATAGCTACTGACAGCATGTCGCCCGCCATCCATATTCACCCCCATCTTCTTCCGGTTGTTCGGATTGCGGCCAATCGTTGTCTGAATGGTTGCGTTCGTCGGAATAGGATGATCCCAGACGAGCGCCAGGTACTTTTTGCACGTCTCTCGATTCTTGAACTGAAGCGACAGATGTCGCAAGGCCTGCTCGCTCTTTGCAACGACCAGTGCGCCGCTGGTTTCCTTGTCGAGACGATGGACGATTCCCGGGCGAATCTCACCCCCGATGCCACGCAGATCTTCGCAGTGATACAGGAGAGCGTTGACCAAGGTGCCCGACCAATGGCCTGCGGAGGGGTGCACCACCATCCCCGCAGGCTTGTCGATGACGATTATATCGTGATCTTCGTAAAGAATAGAGAGCGCAATTTCCTGGGCTTCGATCTCGACCGCCACCGCCTCGGGAACGGTAATGGATATTACGTCTCCCGCCTTGAGCATACGATTACGCTTGATCTCCACCTGGTTTACCAGCACGTCCCCGCAATCGATCAGCGATTGAACGCGCGCGCGCGAAAGTGTTTCCATACGTTTCGCCAACCAGGCATCCACCCGGATACCGGCATCATACGGATCGACGGTGAATACCGCCATCAGGCCTCCCGGGACGGGCGAATCAGGCACCAGAAAACGATTCCACAAACGAAGAGGCCGATACTGATGGATTGGGCCACGTCAAACAGGCCTGCAGTCATGCGGTTGTCCCCGCGCAGATACTCGTTGAGAAAACGAAAAATGGGATAGGTCAACAGGTAGATCGCCGTGATGCGACCGGGCACCTTGTTTTTCAGGTAAAGCTTCACCAGCACCACGAAGAGCAGGAAATTGAATCCGGACTCCAGCAATTGGGTGGGATGCACCATCGCACCCGTGGACGGGAGCTTTATCGCCCAGAATGCTTCGGTAGGTCGACCGTAACAACAGGCGTTGAAATGACACCCGATCCGGCCAAAAGCGTGCCCGAGCGGGACCGCGGTGATAATAAAGTCGGCCAGCTTAAGCATGGGCTCTTTTTTGACCTTGGCATACAGGATGCCCGACGCCACACAACCGAACAAGCCACCGTAGTAGATCAGACCTCCTTCCCACAGGCGAAAGATCGCCAGGGGTTCCTGGGAGAAGTCCTCCCAGGCCGAAACCACGTAGGCCAGGCGCGCACCGAGTACGCCGCCCAGCATGAGCCAGAGGGCGAGATCTGACGCGGTTTCCGCCGAACGACCTTCGCGCCGGGACAACCAGGTCCAGAAAACCACAACGGCGAGAAAACCCGTGGCAAAAAACACCCCGTACCAGTAGACCGGCCAGCCAAAAACAGTGAATGCTTCACGTTGCATGAGGTCCACAAGGTAAGCTTCCGTACCTGATCCGTAAATCAAAATCCAACCCTTGCCACGCATCGCCGAGCACTTGAAAAAGTGTGGTTTTACGTTGTCTATTGAATGATCACCCGATAGTTAGTCACGGACTTTTGCGATACCATGACTAGCGGATCGGGCATAACAACGGAAAACGTGGAGACGATCACCTGCCATGGTTGCGGACTCGAACTCGACGTCTCTGATCTCGAAACCTTCACCCCGATCGAGTGCCCCACCTGCCAGGCGGAGCTGACTGTCCCCGGTCGCCTGAGCCATTTCGCATTGCTTGAGGAACT
>JAPYUI010000002.1:26493-28861 GCA_029936175.1 Kiritimatiellia bacterium | reverse complement strand
AGGCGGAGCTGACTGTCCCCGGTCGCCTGAGCCATTTCGCATTGCTTGAGGAACTGGGACAGGGAGCGATGGGCGTGGTTTATCGCGCCATTGACGAGAACCTCGACCGCGAGGTTGCCCTCAAGGTCATGCGCGAAGAGTACGGTGCGGATGCAGATTCACTGGAAGCACTGCAAGGTGAAGCGGTAGCCGCCGCGGCCCTGAACCATCCGAACGTGGTCCAGGTCTACGAGTTTGGCCAGTCCAACGGTCAACCCTTCATCGTAATGGAGCTGGTGAGCGGAGGCCGTCTCGATTTGGAGATGGTTCACGGCGTGCCGCTCGACGAAAAATTCGTCCTGAAGGTTGCAGGTGAAGTATCGGAGGGACTTGCTGCAGCGCAGGCGGCCGGCCTGACCCACGGCGATATCAAGCCCGCAAACATCGTGTTTGACCGAAAAGGGAAAGCCAAGGTCGTGGATTTTGGCCTGGCCCGCTTTGGCGGCGGCCAACCGGACGGCGAGGGCGACGAGGTCTGGGGAACACCTTTTTATATCGCCCCGGAGAAGGTCAAGCGGAAATCGGAGGACTGGCGATCGGACCAGTACAGCCTCGGCACAACACTCTGGCATGCCCTCTCCGGTTACCCACCCTTCGATGGGGACATGCCCGCCGATGTCGTCAAAGCCCGCTTTGACAATCCCGTGCCCAGCCTGCAGGAAGCCAACCCACTGATCACCAAGGAGACGGCCGAGATCATCGAGCGGATGATGAGCCCAACACCGGGGCATCGCTACCCGACCTATGCCTCCCTCCATGCGGATATCAACACCGCATTAAACGCAAGCGCGCAAGCCGAGATAGCACGTTCCTCCGAGGAGGCGCGCGCAACGGCCAAGGCGACGAAAAAAGGGAACCCGATCATCCCCATCCTGATCACCACCGGCGTGGTCCTGGTCACCCTGCTCAGCATCTTTGTCTTCCAGAAAAATATGGCTGCCCGGAACCGGGCCAAGCCACCCAAGGTCATTGGCGGAAGTCCCGGCGGGGGCTCGCAAACCCTAGTCGCTCGCCGAACGGTTAAGTCCCCTTTCCTGCGCGGGGAGAAGCGCAGCCTGAAAAAAGCCCTGGACCTGCAGGCCGAGGGACGCGGACTCGGTGCCCAGTCTGCCCTGATGACATTGCGCGACAAGCAATCTGGCGCGGTAGAAGACTTGGGCCAGGCCAGTGCATGGACCAGCATCATGATGGGCTTTGTCCTCGCCATGGAGAAAAGTACCGGCTCCGCAGCCGATGAATTTGACCGCGTGCTAAAAATGAAAATTGAATACAAGGGTGGAGCTGAACCGGTGGAGTCCCCCCGGCTGATTGCCCGGTTTATGCATGGCGATATTGACGAGGAGACCTTCGTCGGCACCTCCGCCGAGGCCGAAACCTGGTTCGTCAGCCTACGCGATTTCGCCATTGGCATTTCTAAAATCGCAGGCAACAAGCCCAAGTTGGCCGGTCCCCACCTGAAGAAATTCATCGAAACCGAGGTCGATACAGCAGCCGATTGGGTCGCTTATCTCAAACCCGTCGCGCAGGCCCAACTGGAAAAGATCGGCAACTAAGGGCATAGATGGACGCGTTAAGCCTGCGATCATGCAGCCCTTGCGAAAGCGGAACACCCGCCCTATCGCCCGAGAGCGCAGCCCGCCTGCTTGCCGAGGTCCAGGGATGGGCCATTCGAGATGGCGAGCTCGTCCGGGACTTCCGCTTTGAGAATTATGATCAAACAACGGCCTTCGTACATGCGGCGGCCGGGGTCGCCCAGCGGGAAGATCACCACCCGGATATCACCTTCGGCTACAAGACCTGCAGCATACGCTACCTGACACATTCAATCGGCAGCCTGTCGGAGAATGACTTTATCTGTGCGGCAAAGGTTAACGCCCTGCTGGATTAACGCCTTCGCAACGCAAACCTGCCGCGGCCACGTACCATGTGCCCGGCGATTTCTCAGGGGGAACGGCCAGCCCTACTCGGCAACCACGCGAAAATACTGCCGCAGTGTACTCGGATCCAACGTAGCCTCGATCCGGTCCGGAAACACCGTAAAGGTCTCGACCGCCACCCAGCTTTGGAGGTCGGTTGAAACTTCCAGGCGGATGCTTCGCGAGGTCGGAGTGACCTGCACGCTCATCACGCCCCCTGCCGGATGCTGAGGAACCGCCATGAATACGGAGGCGGCATCCACCGGATGCGTGCCGACGAACTCCTCCTCGGCGTTGGAGTGGCCATCCCCATCAAAATCATCCTCCGCGTTCTGCGACAGGTTGGTGAAGAATAAATACTCCCAACCATCAGAGAGTCCATCGAGATCGGTATCGTCCGGGTCAATCTCAAA
>JAPYUI010000002.1:18032-26393 GCA_029936175.1 Kiritimatiellia bacterium | reverse complement strand
ACTCCCAACCATCAGAGAGTCCATCGAGATCGGTATCGTCCGGGTCAATCTCAAAAGCCGCCTCACTGAGCGGGCTCCATTCTGCATTCGCACGCAACACCCGAGCCTTCACCAGGGTCGTGTTAATATTCGCAAGGGTCAGGCTTGAGGTATATACCAGTCCTGCCGGACTTGATGTAAAGGCCTCCCTGGGATCACTCCCATCCAATGTGTAGTAGATGATGCCTGAGCTGTTTCCATTGCTCATGCTCAAACTGAACCCGCTCGGGATAGGTCCGCCATAGCTGCTGAAGCCCGGGGCAAGGATGTCCAGCCAAAGACCGCGCGCCCTTAACTGGTCGAGGTAGATATCCCGGCGCTGCGGAAAGTAGGTCCCGATCACCCAGTCCTGGTACGGGTCGTAATGCTTGTCTCGATGAAAAAGATCGAAATCGGCCGGGGTATAGGCTCCGGGATTAACATCACGACGGTGGTCACCCCAGCGCGCGGATTCCGCAACCACGGCGGGATACACCTGGTCTCGCCGTGCCATCCAGCGATCGATAATTCTCGAGGGACTAAGCGCGCCTTCGTTGAAAAAATGCTTCTGTACCCGATCCGCAAAGAGCAGTTTGTACTCGTTATTCACGGCCATCTTCTGGTGCAGGCGCGAGGGCTTGTTGGCATTGTTTATTCCCGTCTTGTTTCGAGCCAGGATTGCGTCGAAATCCGGTTGCGTCGGAGGAGGATTGTTCTGGTGAACCGAGATGCTGAGCTCGGCATCCCAGCTGAAGAACTGGTATCCGGCTCCGGCTTCCCGCTTCCTGCCCGCATACCAGTTATGGCCATCCCAGTCATCATTCCCGGTGAAAAAATTCAACAACATATAGTCCGCGAGATTCGTCGCATCCAGGTATTGAAGTATACCGGTGTAAGCCGCCTGCGTGCCGAGGCCCGCATTGGCGAGCCCCATCATCGTATTCCATGTCGTCAAGTCCCCGTCGATCGCCTCCGTCACGTTCTGGGTGTCAAAATCTTCCCGGCCACCCCCGTAATATTCCGCCATGAAGGGTGCACTCGGGCGCTCGCTCGGGTTGTACACTCCCCAGTACAAGCCGTTCACGTACAGGTGCGCATACATCCCGTGCGGAGAGGGATGTCCCATTTCGTTCTGGGAATCGCGCATGAATTGATCCCGCACATACTGGGCGCGCGGGCACTGGTACCAATGCCGATGGGTCCAGGCATTATTAAAATGCGCACGGAGAACGATGGTATCAAACTTTTCCGCGGCTCCCGTACTGGCGGGCTGGTCCTTGAACAGCTTGTACTCCAATTTTCCGGGGCCGTAGGCCCGCTTGAAGAGCAAGCGGAAATTATGCTTGGGGATATCGGAATTGCGGCCCGATCCGCCGTGGATGCGCAATCCGCAATTAATCTGGAAGCCGTTTCGCCCATCCGGGTGAATCAACTCGACCGAGGCCGGACGCTCCCAATTCACCCCGGAAGCCGTGGGATTGTCGTAGATCCCCGCAGGGCCAAAAAGGTTGTCCATTTCGGTCACGATAGAAATCGTCGGGATACGCTGCAGATCGTCAACAATGGTATTGCGATACACGTTGCTGAACAAATTGTTCACCCCGATCACGTCCGGGTCCATTTCGTAATCGGCCGCCACCCCGGCCCAGGTACTGGGCCATCCCGGCGGACTGGCGGGTTGGTTCATCACGTCCGCGGGAAAGATATAGGTCTGGGTGTCCACATCGGTCGGCAACCAGTCCTGTCGGAAGGCCGCCGCCCGCAGCAGGGTCGTCGTATCGATGGCTATGGGCTGGGTATAGACCAGTCCGTGCGTCGCACCGGGCGTGCTGGAGTCCAGGGTATAGCGAATCTCGACCCCTGCGGTCGCGCTGCTGATCGCAACGACAAACGCATTGCTGAAAAAACCGCGATCAACGGAGAACTTGGTATCGGAAACAATACCTACAAAACTGTTCCCATTGGGCCCACCCGGGGTGGGTGCAGCAAAGTAACCCAGTCCCCCGGCACCGGAATGTCCATACGAGATATCCACCGCCTGCTCGGGGTAAGCCGGGGCGTAGGCCTGGACCACGTTCCCCGACGGGTTGACCAGGCCCAGGTATTCCCCGTCCCCATCGAGCTTGAAGCTCGTATGGTGAAAGCCCGCCGCATCCACGTAGGTATTGCTCGCCTGCCCCGATGCAAAGAGAATCAAGTAGCCCCGGGGGGGGATCACAATCGAGGGGGCCGTCCACTTCAGGCTGAGCGCATCATCCGTGATCACCCAGCCCGCCAGGTCCAGGGGCACCCCGTTGGGATTATACAACTCGATCCAATCGCTGGAATCCCCATCCCCGTCATCCAATGTGCCATCATTCGACGCCATGAACTCCGTGATTTCCGGGTCGAACAACATACCGTCCACCGTCGCCTGGGCGTATGCGAAACTTGTGCCGACCTGGTTGCTTGCCGCGAGGGTGAACAGGGTGGTTTCGTTGACTACAACGGTCGTGTTGCTATTCGTAACAACGGACCCTATGCCCGGCTCGATCAGGATATCAAGCCCATCGCGAACCGCCCAACTGACATTGACAAGTGTACCGGATGACACGTTGATGGGACTAACCGTGAACGTGTCAATCACCGGCGGTGCACGGGAAAGGGTCAGGAAATTCTGCATCACGTCGGATTCGCTGATGGCGTCCCCCTGGTATATCCGAAACACCGCCATCTCCCCGTTAAAATCGGTCAGGGTCCCCGATGCAAATACACTGTCCCCTGAATAGGTCGAGTTATTCCTCCCCAGCCCGGAGCCGTTGCTACCTGCAAAATTGGTATAGCCGGAAGCGAGGCTGTTGGAAGTGCTGAGGGCTCCACCGTCCAGGTAAAGCCGGTTCACCCCGGCTCCGCCACCGAGGAAGTCCAGCACGGCAACCAGTTGATGGTAGCGGCCCGCAGCTTCCGGCGGCAGGGTCAGGCTCGACTGCATCTGGTTGGCACTGCCGGTCTGGCTGAAGAAATGAACCTGGTCGCCCACCAGCAGAAGTGCCGTACCATTGCCATTACCCCCGAACTCGAACAGGACGTGGTTGCCGCTCAGGTCCGTGGGCTTAAACCACAACTCAAAACTCGTATCCTGGCTGGACCCCAAGGTGGAACCAGCAGGACCCGTGGCACGGGCAGCCGGAAAGGGATAGCCCTGGCTGATGCCCGGCACCTCCATGCCGTTGACCCCGACCGGGCTTTGCGCCCCGTTGAAGCTCCAGTTGAAATCGGTGGTCTCGAGGCTGTCTTCCCAGGTCCCGTCATTGTCTCCATCCGGGAAAACGCCGGCAATAAAATGCTTGGTCAATCCGGGGGCGGGATCTTGCGCAAACGACTTCAGGGCCATGAGAGCGACCAGCAGCAGGATCGAACGCTTCATCGTTTCCGGTGAACCTTCACTTGTTCGAGTGCGACCTGTCCATTCACAACCTCAACAATCAATGGATCATCTTTCGTACGCAGGCCATTCACATACCAGCCCACTTCCATTTGGCGGGTATGCTTCAGGAAGATACGCTTCCCCCGCTCAAGCGGGGACCCCTTTTCCCCGACGCGGAGCACCAGGTGGCAATCCTCAGCCCCGGAAAGTTTCTGCACAACGAGGATGACCTCTGATATGGGCTCGGAAGCAACCTTCCGGGACCAGATTCTTGACGATCCATCCGGACGACGGCCCAGGGTCACCTCGGGCGTGTACCGTTCGACCAGGGTGTTGGTCTCGCTATCATAACCTTTTTGCACCGGTGCCTGCGGTTCCTTTGACGAACCTTCGATGCCCCCGAGTATGCAAAAAAAGATAATCCTCACGACTTGCATACAGACAACCTACGGGCAAAGGGCCGTTCATTCAACCCCTTTCAAACGAGCCTGCATGCCCGTTGATGCCACCCACAATGGCCTCCAAGGGATCTCTTCCGGTTCCAGATGCTTGCGCAAGTCGCTACAGCGCCCGAGCGGACTGCTTCATGCATGCGCAAAAAACAATAAACCAGCGTTTCACCCAGACCTGCTTCCTCAACTATTTATGAAACAACACTTCAACAAGATTTCGAACGTACTGTTCATCCGTCAGCCCCAGATTGCTGTCCTCGGGGAATACACGGTAGCGCCTAAAGTGTTCGGCGAGATCCGCAAAAAGACGCACGCGGTCACGATCCTCGAATTCAGTACGCCGGATAACGGCATCGAGCGCCAGGGTGGCCTCGGCGGGACTCACGCGCTGTTTCAAACGGGCAACCAGGTGGGGATGCTCCTTGAAGGAGTTATACTTGTCGCTCTGGAGTTGATCCATCTCCGGTTCCTCCAGCTTGACCTGCTTGACCACGATGGTATTCGCTACCAGGTCGCCCAGGCGTTTACCGTGACGGTTGAGTACTACCGCCATTCCACCGACGAGGTAAAAAAGCGGAAACGCATCAAGTACCCGAAAAAGATTTCGTACCGTGACCTGGCTGAACTGCAGGCGCAAACCCTGCTCATCCATCACCCGGATACGCATGAGTCGCTTACCCAGGGTCTGGCCCTTGTACTGCCATTCCTGGACGATGAAATAGGCGAAGCCGAGCAGGAAGAACAGCATAGCCGTAAACAACCTGGCCGTGTCCGGATTGAGAAGAAACAGCGGTTGCAGCAACTGGCCTAGCACCATGTTGGCCCCGATAAGGATCACGGTATCCAACAGTACCGCCAGCATGCGCGAAACAGGCCCGGCCAGGGGAAGCGCAAATTCCACGCCTTCGGGCGTGCGAATCCGCATCTGGTCAAGTTCCACGATCTGCATGACTATTTCTAACAGGTGGGCCAAAAACGCGCAAGGCCGAGCACCACTTAACCCAGGCCCGCCCGGATAGCATTGGCCGCAACCCGTGCTTCCGCTTCTGCATGGGAACACCCCCAGTCCCGGCTGAAGAAATTGATCACCTGCCTGATGTCGGAGGGACGCGCCGGGCGGCCCGCCACCTCGACGAAGGGTCCGTCGGTTTCCGTAAGGATAAAGGCCGGATCCATGGCACGGATCAACTTTTTTCCCGACCGGGATTTTATCATGGCGGGGTTCACGGAGAAGTAGCAGTTTTCCGCCGATGTGACATTCTTGGGGCTGCCACTGAACCAATGCAGGATAACCGTTCCTGGAAAGTTCCGGCCGACCCTTTCGATCACCGCATCCGCGGCACGGCGCGAGTGAATACTGATGATCTTGTCGCCCGCTTCGGCACAGGCGGACAGGATACGTTCGAATACCGACCGCTGCAGCCGACGTTCGGCATCATCCTCGGTGACATAATCCAACCCGACCTCCCCAACAAAACGTGTTTGCGGCAGGAACTCCAGGAAACATTCCACCTGCGGCGCAAGGCGATGAATCTCATGGGGAAGCAAGCCCAGGGCCGGGTGAATATGCGGGGCATGCGCGACCAACTGGACGCAATCCGGAAACAGTTCCGGTTCCGTGGTAACCAGGGATACCTCAATGGCCTGCTCCTCGATCTCCCGGATCAACCGGGGCACATCGGGGTATAGATTCACATGGCAGTGTGTATCAAACAACATCGGCTGTGAGTATCCTGACCGCCTGGGCAGCGGCAGCAAAGCCAAAGGTTCCGGTGACGAAGCTGGCCGTACCGTACCCGCTGGCGCAATCCAGTTTCAGATTCGTATCCCGTATCGGGCTTCCACATACGCTTCCATCGGGCTGCGGATAGCACATGGGTTCGTCGCTGAATACACAGCAGATGCGCCATTTTCTCCGGGGTGAGCGAGGAAATCCATGTTGTTGCCGTAGTTGCTTGCGCACTTTTTTCAACAGTGGGTCGTCGTAGGAGCGACTGAGATCGGCCGCCTTGACGCGCGCGGGGTCTCGACGCCCGCCGGCAGCACCAACAACAACCAGGGGAATACCTCGCATGGTACATTCATCGATAAGCAGGCACTTCTTGTCCACCTCGTCGATGGCTTCAACCACAACCCCGTAGGGCGTTGAGAGGAGGGTATTCGCCGTCTTTTCACCGAAGAACATATGCTGCTCATGCAGCACGCACGCTGGGTTAATCGCCCGGATGCGGGCAGCCATGGAAACCACCTTGGCCTTTCCGATTTCCCCATCCAGGGCATGGAGTTGACGATTCACATTGCTGACGCAGACCTCATCCAGGTCTACGAGGGTGATTGTTCCAACCCCAGAACGGGCCAGGGCCTCCGCAACCCAGGAACCCACACCCCCGATCCCGATGACCGCGGCATGGGACGCACGCAGGCGTTCCAGGCCGACGCGACCATACAGACGGGCGATGCCACTGAATCGGACCTCATAATCCATCCCGGTTTCCATGCCTATTCCCCTACCAAAAAAATCGATTCTGTCGACCCCCGGTACAAGAGAGCGTCGTCACACCGAACAGGATACCCCCTGGGGAGGCGCGCTGGCGCATGCGCTAAATTCAGGCTCGGGCAGACGGGTTCCGCATGATACTCCTGAACGGCACACGTTCAGTCTTCGCCGAATTTGCTCATCACCAGTGCGACCAGGGCATCGGCAGCCTCATCAGCGTCTTCCCCGTCAGCTGTGATCTTGATCACGCTCCCCTTATCAGCCTGGATGGTAACCAGCGCCATAATACTGGTCGCGGGAACCGGGCCATTTCCACGGCAACATACGGTAATCTTCGCCTTGTACTGCCCGGCGGTCTTGACGAACATGCCGGCGGGAACCAGGTGGAACCCATACTCGTTTTGTACTTTAACTTCTTTGCTAACAGGATCTGACATGGTCAATCGTCGGTAGTGGTCTTCTTCATGGAATTGATCAGGCTCTGGTTAAAATCTTTGACTGCATCGTGCCCCAAATTCCGCAATTTTTGATTCATCGCCGCAACCTCGATGACATCTGACATGTCTCTCCCTGCGCGAACAGGAAGGGCTACTAAGGGAATTTCTACTTCAAGTAAAGTACGGGTTTGCGGGGTTAGCCCTGCCCGGTCAAGGTTCTCATCACCATCCGGTGCGTACAGCTTGATGACCAAGTCCAGCTGTTTTTCCTGGGTAATTGAGGCCATTCCGAAGAGACTCGGCACGTTGATAATCCCCAGGCCCCGGATTTCCATGTGGTAGCGGGTGACATCCGGCGCACTGCCCACCAGGTAACCACGATTATCCCGGTGAATTACCGTCATGTCATCCGCGACCAGGCTGTGTCCACGCTCGACCAATCCGAGGGCGGCCTCGCTCTTGCCAACTCCAGGATTGCCCTCGATAAGAACGCCTACCCCGAGGATATCCAACATACTTCCGTGCAAGCGCGTCGTCGGTGCGGAAAGGTTTTCCAGAATCAAGGTCGCCAGGTTGATGAAGCGACTGGTGATCAGGGACGAACGCAACACGGGAATATTGTACTGCTCGGCGAGATCCAGCAAGGTCTGCGACGGGCGTCGACTCCGGGTATAAATCAGGCAGGGGACGTTCTGTTTCAACACCCCTTCGAGCCGTCGAGCACGCTCCGCCTCGTCGAGGGACTTCAGGTAGGTGTTTTCCGCCAAACCGAAGACCTGCACTCGATTGTTCGCAAAATACTGAAAAAAATCAGCGAGCGCGAGTCCAGGCCGGTTGATGGCCTCTTCCCGAATGACCCGGTCCAGATGCTCTTCGCCCGACTCCACGACCAAGGGTAAGTGGTGAACGGTCGCGGCATCGAGAAAGTCCTTAATGGTTACACTCATGGCATAAATAGGGCATTCGCTCGACTAGCGCTACATGGCTTAGGCAGGGATTGCCCGCATTCAACAATCACCTCCAAGGAGCTTTACTCGGGCAAAGAATGTGCCTCAAGCTCGCCGAGCGACTCGGTGTGCTTGTGATCCTGAATCTTGTCACGGAGTTTACGGAGTTGTTTTTGTGCCTTGTTCAACGCGGCTTCTATGGAATGGTACATGTCATCAGATTCCTCTTTGCCCTCAACCCGGATATGATTTTTAGCCTGCACAATCACCTCGGCAGAATGACGATACTTTTCGACATCCATAATCAGGTGAACGTGCTCGATACGGGTGAACTCAGTCAGGGTTGCCTCCACAGCTTGTTGGGCGTGATCGCGCAAAGCAGAAGTAACCTCCATGTGGCGGCAGGTAATATTAATGTTCATCATCTTCTCCGTTGTTATAGTCTTCTTGGCTGTCATCCTCGTCTGAATCATCTTCTTGGCTGTCATCCTCGTCTTCTTCTTGGATATCCATGTTAAAGCGATCGCCCAGGTAGGCATCCCTGGTCACGGGGTCATTGAGCAGGAATTCAGCCGTTCCCTCCCGCAAAACCCGCCCTTCAAAA
>JAPYUI010000002.1:0-17932 GCA_029936175.1 Kiritimatiellia bacterium | reverse complement strand
GGGGTCATTGAGCAGGAATTCAGCCGTTCCCTCCCGCAAAACCCGCCCTTCAAAAATGATGTAGGCGCGGTCGGTCACCTGCAGGGTTTCCCGCACGTTGTGATCCGTGATCAGCACGCCGAGCCCTTTTTCCTTTAGCTGCACGATGATATCCTGCACATCGGCGACGGCCTTGGGGTCGACGCCACTAAAGGGCTCATCGAGCAGGATCAACGCGGGATCGGTGACCAGGGCACGCGCAATCTCCAGGCGCCGACGCTCACCCCCGCTGAGGGTAAAGGCCTTCTGTTTGCGGATTTGGGCGATGCCCAGCTCCTCCAGCAGGAACTCCAGGCGCTCCTTTTGTTGGCGGCTGGAGAGCGGGAGGGTTTCCAGAATCGCCCGGATATTGTCCTCGACGCTCAGGCGGCGAAAGACGGATTGCTCCTGGGATAAGTAGCCCATGCCCAGGCGTGCGCGACGAAACATCGGTTGCCGGGTAATGTTCCGGTCTTCAAAAAAGACGCTGCCGGAGTGTGGCTTAACCAGCCCCGAAATCATATAAAAGGTGGTCGTCTTGCCGGCACCGTTTGGCCCCAGGAGCCCGACGACCTCCCCTCGCCCCACCTTAATGTTTACCTTATCAACTACCGCACGGCCCCCGTATCGTTTTACGAGATGGTCGGTACGAACAAGATAGGAGTCACCCGTTATCACTACTTGCCCCCGAGATTCTTGCCTCTTTTGTCAGAAGGAATGATCAACCGTGCGTTCGGAAAACATTCGAGCCGACCTTCGTCACGATAATAGATGACTTTATCGCCCGTGAGCATGGCCCCCTCACGTTGAACCACCGGATTCACCTGCAGAATGATCGTTGCTTTTTTTATATCGTATATCGCAACCTCGGAACGGGCGGTAAGCCCTTCCTGCTGGATATAAACCTGGCCCTTGGCCTCAATAAATTCGACTTCGCCCTCTTCGTCAAAACGGACAAGCAGGTTGTCGGAGGTTAGTTTCAGGCCGGGGTCAATCACCACGACATTATCATCAAACACCGCAAAGGCATTTTTATAGTCGTACAGCAGGCGGTCAGAGGTGATCACCGTAACCTCGTTAGATTTCTTCGCCTTGGCGGCTGGAGCCGCAGGGGCGGCTTTGGGCGGCACCGTGGCGACTGGCGCTTCCTGGGCCACCAGGCCTGAACCAGGAGCCATCAACGCGACGAACAGCAGGCTGGCAATCGTCCTATTTATTAGCTTGAGGAGGTTTGGTTTCATTCAACTTGTTTCCCATGTTATTCAGAATCACTTTGGCCTTGGAACGAATTTTAAATTCCTGCTTGGCACCGTTATCCTGCCACTCGAAGCCGATACCGGTGACATGGAGATTTTCGCGATCGATCCGAACGGCTTCATCCGAGGTCGCACGCTTAAGCTTAGGTGAGTACAGGCATTTGGGAGATTTTACCGTCATCTCGACCTCAGGTTTTTGCGGATCACCATTCTTTTTGTACAAAAGAAGGTTGAGTTCCGAGATGTCGACGACGCCCCTTTTGTTGTCGATGATGGCAACCCCGGCCTTGATCAGTGATTTACGCGTACCGTCCTCGTAGTAATCGGGAATCTCGAAACCGATGAGCTTTTCAGCCCGCACAGCGTCCGGGACAAACAAGAAGACCGACAGAAGAGCTGAACAGCAGGACAGGGGGAGCCAGCACGACTTCATCCCTGCTCCGCCTGAACCCTGGCCTTCTGTTCGCGGAGCATTATGGAAGCGGCTGTTTCGAATCATCTCTGGATACAATATACGGCAGGGATTGGGACAGGTCGAGCTATTAAACCGTTTCAGGTCGCAATCGCATGGATCGCGACCAACTTCTCCCACAGGGCCTTCAGTTGTTCGAAGGGAATGGCGTTGTCCTTATCCGAAAGCGCGCGGGCCGGATCCAGGTGAGTTTCCATAAACACACCATGACAACCGGTCGCTACTGCCGCACGGGCCAGGTACGGGGCCAACTCTCCGTCACCGGTGCTATGCCCACCGGCTCCACCCGGCCGCTGGACGCTGTGGGTCGCATCGAACACAACAGGATAACCCGTTTCGCGCATCCAGACGAGGCTGCGCATATCTGCGACAAGATTGTTGTATCCAAAACTGCTCCCCCGCTCGGTCAGCAATATCCGTTCATTGCCGGTCGACTCCAGCTTCTCAATCATCGGCCCGACATCCCAGGGTGACAGGAATTGCCCCTTCTTGAGGCTAATGGCTTTCCCTGTTTCGCCTGCTGCGAGAACCAGGTCGGTCTGGCGACAGAGAAAGGCAGGTATCTGAAGCACATCGAGCACCTGGCCCGCCCGCTCCGCCTCCTCGACCGTGTGCACGTCGGAGATAATGGGCAATCCGTAATTTTCGCGAACTTCCGCGAGAATGTCCAGGCCTTCATCGATCCCCGGGCCACGAAAGGACTCCAGGGAGGTACGGTTGGCCTTATCGTAGGATGCTTTGAAAATCAGCGGCACCGATAACTCGGATGCGAGCTCGGCCAGCCGTTCCGCCAGGGCCAGGCAGCCACTTCGACTTTCAATCACGCAGGGGCCCGCGAAGAAGAACAGGGGCTGCTTGCCACCGACCTCAAGCTCGGCAATAGTAAAACTGCGGGTAGCTTTCATTTAACCATCTGCTTTCATGCTATCAATCCCGCCTCCCGGAGTGCGCGCTCCGCCCGGGGGACATCGTCCGGGTGATCGACACCCGGGCCCATGCTCGTGGCCTTGACGACCTTCATGCGCCCACCGAGATGCAAGGCGCGCAACTGCTCCAGTTTTTCCGCCTGCTCCAGCCGGGTCGGCGGCGTATCCATCACCCGGAGTAAAAAGGTTTTCCGATAGGCATAGATGCCAAGGTGACGAAAGTACCATCCGGCAGCTACCGCCTGCTCCGGGCTTCCATCGCGATTAAACGGAATCACCGAACGTGAAAAGTAAAGCGCGACATCATCGGACCCCGTGACCACCTTCACCACGGAAGGGTCTTTCAATTCGTCAGCATGCGTAATTGAAACCGCCGCAGTGGCCATGTCAAGTCTCTCATCTTTGCGCAGGCTATCCACAAGCTCGTCAATCAAGCCGGGATCGATCAAGGGTTCATCACCCTGTATATTTACGATGATTTCCGCGTCGTACTGTGCGGCAACTTCTGCGATTCGATCGCTTCCCGAGGGATGATCCGCTCTCGTCATCACCGCGTGAACACCCCAACCTTCAGCGGCCTTCCGGATGCGCTCGTCATCCGTTGCCAGGAGAACCGTATCCAGCGATTGAGCGAGGGCAGCTCGCTCGACCACCCACTGCACGAGCGGCTTGCCGCCCACCGGGACCAACATTTTCCCGGGAAACCGGGCGGAGTCATAACGGGCCGGAACAATACCAATGGCTCCGGACGGCATCAGCAAATCCCCGCGAGCAATTCGTCCGGCGAACAGGTCACGGTTCCGAGCTTGCCCACAACCACGCCCGCGGCATAGTTGGCCAGCTCGGCCGCTTCGACCGGACTCGCACCACCCGCGAGGGCCAGCAGGGTCGTTGCGATCACCGTGTCACCCGCACCGCTCACATCATACACCTCGCGTGCCCGCGTATGCACATGGTGCGGTTCGGCATCGGCGGATACCACCAGCATACCCTGGGGCCCGAGGGTTAAAAGGAGAAATTCAGACTGCCAGAGCGCCAGTAGCGCCTGGGCGGCGCGTATCAAGTCCGCATCGCCGTCGACCGGCAAATGAGCCGTGGCATCCCGCTGCTGCAGGGCGGCAAAGGCTTCAGGCCGGTTGGGCTTGACCAGGGTCAGGCCCTGGACATTCAGCGTGTAATTGTTCTTGGGGTCAAACCCGGTGGGAATACCCTGCTCCCGACCGCTCCTCGCGACGATATCAATGAGGCCCTGGTGAATGCACCCCTTCCCGTAGTCCTCAATGATCGCACCCGACGAGGTCCGGAGGGCTTCCTCCAGGGTGCCCAGGAAGGGAGTTGAATCGGCCACCTGCACATCGGAGACATCCTCGCGATCGACCCGAACGACCTGCTGACCATCGGCCACAACACGTGATTTAACCGTGGTCACCGCATCCGGGGAACGGGAAATACCATCCGTCCCGATGCCGTACTCGGCGAGCACCCGCAGCATTTCATCGCCAAAATAATCTTCGCCAATGACCCCGCAGAGCGTCACCTCGGCTCCAAGGGATTTAATATTGGCGGCGACATTACAGGCACCGCCCGGGACGGAACGCTCCTCCTGCACATGCACGACGGGAACCGGGGCCTCGGGCGAGATGCGCTCCACTGCGCCGGTAACGTAGCGGTCCAGCATGAGGTCGCCCACGACGACCAGATGTTGTTCCGGAAAGCGTGCCAGCAATTCAGCGGCTCGAGTCGCACTCAGCATGCTTCACCGGTGGATCGGTTGCTCAGACGGGTCCTCCGTACTGCGCGCCTGCTTCTCGTTTTCTTCTTTCGTCCAGAAATCATCGCCGGGTCCGTGCACCTCCTCCAGCAGCATCTTTACATTAGCAAAAGGCGTAACAGCAACCATCTTTGTGAGCAAACTACGGGAGTCCGTCGAAAACCACATGCTCACTTTCCCGCTACGGTTAAACACGCCTTTAAAGGCCGCGTCGGGCTCGGCCTTCAAGGATTTCACCTTGCCATAATGCTTCAGCTTTACCTCCTCGTACGCGTGGGTGGTCATGGTGAGGTCGTAGATCTTTTCATCCGACATCACCCGGAACGCATAGTTCGTGGACGGCTCAAACAAAGCCCCCCGCATCATGTACATGAAGCTGATGATGTCCCGCGTGTCCGCATCGATCTCATACACGATTTCCGGCTTGTCCTCGCGATGCAACTTGGTCATCGTCGCCTTGCGGTTTGCGTGATCGAAAACCGTGACCTCGTGCGTCTTATGCCGCCCTTCGCGACGATTCTGGGTAAACCTGGCCGGCAGCAGGGTGTCGGGATCCACCAGGGATTCGATTCCCGAGTACACGGGGTAAAGCTTGCTGATGACACTATTGGATTTCACCTCCATGCGGAACTGCACCCAGTTCCGCCCATCCTTGTCGACCACCCAGCGCGTGGTGCCCTCGCTGGTGCCCACCGGAATGCCCAGCCAGAAAACCTTGTGAATGATCGTCTCCCCCATGATCCAGGGGAATGTGTATTCTTCCACCGGTTTGTTTTGCGCCCCGGTTAATCCGGGAAGGGCAAGGGACAGGATTAGAAGCCATATCTTCATGTCAAAATAACATACGCGGAATACGACGTTTGCCAACCCGCGTTTATTCGTTTTGGTTCACAATCTTGACGCCGGCCAGGGGCTGAAAACCACTCCCTGTGCCATACCCGAACACCGGGTCGCGTACGCCTTGATCCGCTCGGTTAATGCTTGCGCAGTTTCCCGCCACCCGCCTATACTTCCCGCCAATCACATGACGAATACCTCCATATCCGTCCCCCCTACCCCCTGCATCGACCGGGTGGGCGTCCATGAACGCTGCGCGCGGTTTCGCACCCGAAGCATCAAGACCCAGGCAAAGAACGCTGCCTTGAAAACCGTCTTGAGCATGATCGACCTGACCACGCTGGAGGGCAAGGACACCCCCGGGAAGGTCCGCCAATTATGCTACAAGGCCATGCACCCACACGACCGCATGCCGGACATCCCCACCGTGGCCGCGATCTGCGTCTATCCCACGCTGGTCGGGGTCGCGAAGAAGGCCCTCGCGGGAAGTGCGATCAAGGTGGCCTCCGTCGCCACCGCCTTTCCCAGCGGCCAGGATAGCCTCCGGAACCGAATCGCAGACACCAAGCTCGCGGTTAACGAGGGGGCGGACGAGGTGGACATGGTGATCTCGCGCGGGCGCTTTCTCGCCGGTGAAACCAATTACACCTTCGACGAGGTGGCCGCGATCAAGGAAGCCTGCGGCGAGGCCCACCTCAAGGTGATCCTGGAAACGGGTGAACTGGAAACCTACGACCAGGTGCGCAAGGCCAGCGATATCTCCATGTACGCAGGAGCCGATTTCATCAAGACATCCACCGGGAAGGTGCAACCTGCGGCAAGCATGGAAGTCACCCTGGTGATGCTCCACGCCATCCGCGACTATTTCTATGCAACGGGAAAAAGGATCGGCATGAAACCGGCGGGCGGGATCAGCAACAGCAAGCTCGCGATCCACTACCTGGTCATGCTGAGGGAAACCCTCGGGCAGGCCTGGATGCATCCCTCCCACTTCCGCTTCGGCGCGAGCAGCCTCGCGAATGACGTGCTGATGCAACTGGCCAAACAACAAAGCGGCGCCTACCAGTCGCTGGATTATTTCTCCAACGATTGATTGCGACCCCATGGCTAAATCCAAGAAACCAACCCTGGAATTCGATACCGACTGGACCTACGACCCCGCGCCGGAGTCGACGGATCATGTAACCATAAACGAACGCTACAAACTGTTCATCAACGGACGCTTTGTGGCCCCGAAGTCGCGCACCTATTTCGATACGATCAACCCCGCCACGGGAAAGAAGCTGGCAGAGGTGGCCGCGGCTGGCGAGGCGGATGTCAACGCCGCAGTCAGGGCTGCCCGCAAGGCCGCCGACACCATTTGGTCAAAAATGCCGGCCAGGGAACGGGGCAAGTACATCTATCGCATCGCCCGCCTGCTCCAGGAACGCGCACGCGAGTTCGCGGTGATCGAGACGCTTGACGGCGGGAAGCCGATCCGTGAGTCGCGGGATATCGACATCCCCCTGGCCGCCAATCACTTTTTCTATTACGCGGGTTGGGCCGACAAACTCGCATACGCCTTCCCCGGAAAAAACCCTTCTCCGATCGGCGTCGTCGGCCAGATTATCCCCTGGAATTTCCCCCTGCTCATGGCCGCCTGGAAAATCGCGCCCGCACTGGCGACCGGGAATACGGTCGTACTCAAGCCGGCCGAAACGACCCCCTTGACCGCGCTGAAGCTGGCCGAGCTCATCCAGGAAGCGGACCTCCCCCCCGGGGTGGTGAATATCATCACGGGTGCGGGCGCCACCGGCGCAGCCCTCGTTCAGCACCCGGACGTGGACAAGGTCGCCTTTACGGGATCGACTTCCGTGGGCAAAATGATCCAACAATCCATCGCCGGTACCCGGAAAAAATACACCCTTGAGCTGGGCGGCAAGGCGGCCAATATTATTTTCGAGGACGCAACAATCGACCAGGCGGTGGAAGGCATCATCAATGGCATCTTCTTTAACCAGGGGCATGTCTGCTGCGCGGGCTCCCGGCTCTTTGTCCAGGAGTCCGTCTACCCGCAGGTCATTCGCCGCTTGAAAGATCGCATGGAAACCTTGATCGTCGGCGATCCGATGGACAAGAACACCGATATCGGGGCCATCAACTCGAAAGAGCAACTGGACACGATCAAGAAGTACCTTCGGATTGGTCAGAAGGAGGGTGCAGACATGTACCAGACCAGCTGCTCGCTTCCCCGGAAAGGCTATTGGTGCCGACCGACCTTATTCCTGAACGCGTCGCAATCCCACCGCATCGTCCAGGAGGAAATTTTCGGGCCGGTACTCGCGGTGCAGACCTTTCGCACCCCGGAAGAAGGCATCGCCAAGGCGAACAATACCCCCTACGGCCTATCCGGCGGGGTGTGGACCGACAAGGGCTCCAAGATCTTCAAGATTACCTCGCAGATCCGTGCCGGGGTGATCTGGGCGAACACCTACAACAAGTTTGACCCCAGCTCCCCCTTCGGCGGTTACAAGGAGTCCGGGGTCGGTCGCGAAGGGGGCCTGCACGGGCTGGCCCCCTACCTGAACCTCGGCTGAGCGATACCGCGGAACCGGAATGCGCGTCAAGCCGCGGGCAAACCCAGGCCAAAGCCCGGCCGGGATGAGGGGTGCAGGCACGCTTGAACGATTCGGTTCTCGCCGAAGTCGACGTCGCTGTCGGCGGAGGTCACGCCCTCAATGGTCGGGGTATTTCCGTAGGCCGCGGCCAGGTGCGCGGTGTACACCGTCTTCAGGGCTGAACCCCAGGTGTGCGGGGACGCGGCGATACCGCCGGCCTTTAAGGTCGGCATGAGCGCACGCCATTTTGTGAACCCGTAACCGCAGATATCGTTGAGCCGCATCGTGAGCGTGCGGTCCTTCTCGAGCTGCTCGAGCACGGGAAAATCGGGGCGGGCTTCCCCGTCCGCGCGATAGGTCTTTTCCCGGCCATGGGCGACCAGCCAGGCTTTCAAGGCCCTCCACTCAACCGGCGTCTCGTGAAAGGGTTCCTCGATCCAGAACAGGGGAATGTCGCCGATACCCTCCAAAAACCGGATAAAGGTCTCAACCGTGAAGCCATTGTTACCATCGACGAGGATTTCGCAGTCGGGGAAAGATGCATGGATCGCACGCACCACCTCGATGTCACGCTTTAGCCCTTCAGCCGGTGGCATCCACTTGTTCCCGCGCCCGATTTTGACCTTTAGCTGCCGGTAGCCGTAGTCCCGGTCCCATGCACAATTCTCCAGCACCTTATCGATGCCCGCGGGGTTATCCTCCGGGTCGAGATCGTCAAAATAGATCATGCCGGAATAGACCTTGCTCAACTGCGGCTTGTCCGCGCCCATCATCTGCCAGACCGGAAGGCCAAGGATGACCCCTGCGAGATCGTGCAGGGGCACGTCGAGGGCATGCCAGGCAGCCTGCCTAATCCCCTGGGCCGGGTCGATCAACTCGCTGACCTTTTTCCCGATCACCTGGTCCTTTTGCGCCTTGATGCCACGGCGATTGCCTTGCATCTGTCCCCACCCCATCGCACCCTGGTCTGTTTTAAGCAGGCAAACCGTGTGCCGGGCGGGTCCACGACCGTGCAGGCCCTTCGAAGAATTCCGACCCACGTGGCGTGGCCAGGAGAGATTCACGGTACGGTATTCGATCGCATCAATGCGATGCTCCGCCAGGGATGTTGGTTTAGCTAAACCCGGCAGGGTCACTGCACCAGCGGACGCGCTAATAAAGGTACGTCGATTCATATTCCAACTCCTGTTTCAAAACGACTATCCGGTCGCAACATAAGGGAATACGCTCATGGCATGTTTCACTTTGCGGAATCGGGCGTGACGGTGGATCCATAGCGAAGCACACGGCCGTTGAACCTGTTCGGTACCACGTATCGGCCAACCGGGTCCTTGAAATCCTCCCCGACGAAAAAGCCAATCACCGGCTGCCCCTTGAGCAGGCCCGGGGATGCCCGGCGGGCGATGACCTCACCATCGATGGAGATCGTCATTTCCTTCTCCGTAAGTGAAGCCCCGACCGTGCACGCCCCGCCTGTCGCTTCGGCGGCGACCAGGCGAGTCAAGGTGCCCGCGTTGCGCAACTCGAATACCGCCTGGCCCTGTACGAAATTCAAGGAATAGCCAAAGTTTACCCCGCCATGGGAAAGGACCACGCCGTTCGGCTTGCTTGCCTGGATATCGGCCGTCACGGAAAAGCCACGACCGGCAACCTGAGGCGGGTCAGCAACACCTGTTCGCTCGACGGCCGCCTTGCCCTTCTTCGACTTCTTCGTGCCCGAGGCCTTGGGGTATACCTTTGCCCGCTTCGCCCAGGCATCCCACTGCGTGGCGAGGTCCTCCACGCGTTCCGGGTGCGCATCGACCAGGTTCTTCGTCTCGGTGCGGTCCGCCTTGATGTTGTAGAGTTCCCACTTGCTCCGGTTCGCCTCCTGGCCACCCGATACCCCGCGACCGACCAGTTTCCAATCCCCATCCCGGACGAAAGCATTGTTTTCGTGCTCAACGAAGATCGGGCTCTTGCGGGCCAGCGTCATCCCGCCAAAGGCCGGGCGCAGCGACACTCCATCGAGTGCCGGGATATCGTTCCCGTGAAAGCGGGCCGGGTAGCGCGCCCCGGTCACGTCGAGTATCGTCGGCATCAAGTCAATCAACTGGGCTGGATCACTATACCAAGCCTTGCGTGGCGCGATCCGTGCCGGCCAATGCATGATGAAGGGCGTGGATGCCCCACCCTCGTGCACGAAATGCTTGTACAAACGAAAGGGCGTATTGCTCGCGTTCGCCCAGGCTTCCCCGTACGAATTATGCGATTCCTGGTTCCGTTTTTCAACGTCGTAAAAATTGCCGCGACCGAGCATGCCGCCCTCCTGGCAGCCCCCGTTGTCGGAGAGGAACATGATCAGGGTGTTCTCGAAGAGGCCGGCTTCCTTGAGGTAGCCCACCAGTTTGCCGATGTTTTGATCCACCCGGTCGATCATCGCCGCGTAGACCGCCATCTTCAAATCCATCTCGTCCTGCTTCTTCGCGTCCAGGGAATCCCAGGCGGGAATGCCCGGCGTGCGTTCTGACAACTTCCACTCGGGATCAATCAGTCCGAGTTCGACCTGTCGTTTCAGGCGCCGCTTACGAAGCGTATCCCAACCGATCCTGTACATCCCACGATACCGGGCGATATCGTCTTCAAAGGCCTGCAGGGGCCAATGGGGGGCGGTAAAGGCGAGGTATAAAAACGAAGGCCGCTTCTGCCCCTGCTGCTCCTCCTTCAGGAAACGAATCCCGTAATCCGTGTACGCATCGGTCGTGTAGAAGGCTTCATCGGTCGTGCTTTCCGGGGTTTCGATATTCTCGTTACCGAAAGTCATCCCGCGCGGGTGCACCGGGTGGAAAAAGCGCGTCGCCCCCGCGATGCACCCAAAGTACTTCTCGAAACCGCGTTGCAGGGGCCAGCGACTCTGGTCGTTGTTGCCCAGGTGCCACTTGCCGGCCATCAGGGTCGCGTAACCCGCCTGGCTCAGCACCTCGCCAATCGTGACGCACTGTTTGTTGAGGTAGCCCTGGTAGGCGGGAGGCCGCCCCGCCCCGCGATTGCTGCCGGGCGACTGGGTCATGTGGCCGATACCCACCTGGTGCGGGTGGAGACCGGTCATCAGGGTCGCCCGGGTCGGGCAACAACGTCCACTGTTGTAGAATTGGGAAAAGCGCACGCCACCCCGGGCCAATGCATCAATGTTGGGCGTTTTGATCTCGCCACCATAGGCCCCGATGTCGGAAAAACCCATGTCATCGACCATGATAAGGATCACGTTCGGTCGCTCGGCCGCAAACAAGGCCAACACCCCGCTTAACAGGCTGCCAAGTATCAGTCGTTGTGTCTTCATCGCAGTACCCTTCGATCCGTCTTCATGTATCTAGTTAGCAAACTTCTGGGCCTCATCCGCTCCCACCGTCGCATAGGCCGGATCCTTCGCGCGAATCAACAAGTCCCCCTTCACCAGGCGCACGTCCATCGGCACCAGCGTCGTCCCCCGCTGGTTAATCGTCTGCGCGGTATCCTGTAAATCCATCTTCTCAATGCCTGCGCGGGCCAGGGGCGGCACGTTGGCATTGTAGAATGCCGTGCACCACCAGCGCCCATCCGCATCCTGGAAAGGGGTCCCGTGCCCGAGGAAACGCCCGGCGAACTTTCGCGCACTGTACGGCCCGGTAATGGCATCAGCGGTGGCATAATACAGGTTGTACGTTCCTCGGCGGCCCTTCCCGGTCGACCACCCCGTCCCAAACAGGACGTAGTAACCATGGATCTTCATGATCAAGCAGCCTTCATGGCCCATCTTGCTCATCTCCCCGCTCGGGCCGATCCGCACCGGCGGCCCGCTAAAGTCGGAAAAATCCGCCTTCAGTGGCGCGATCTCCGTCGCGCCCCAGATCAACCACCAGCGACCGTCATCATCCTTGAATAAAGACGGGTCATGCCGCCGGCCAATCTTGTCTCCAAAGGGATTCGACCAGGGGCCCGCCAACTCCGGCCCGGCGCTGAGGGAAAGATTCGCACCCTTTACCGGGAAAGGACTGGTATGCACCAGGGCCCAACGGCCGCCGAGATCATGGAGTTCCGGGGCCCAGAGCCGCCAGTTCCCTTGGCCCGTCTGCTCGAATGCCTGCGCATGCGCAAGCGGCCAGATCCCGTCCTTGAGGGTATACGGAACGCCCAGCGACGCCCAGCTAACGAGGTCTGCACTGCGCCACACCCGGGCCTGCCACCCCACGATGGACTGCTGACCCAGGCCGGTGTTATAGGGGTCGCTCTGTTCGCGCGGATCATCCGGGTTGGGCGTAGTGCCGGTGAGATAATAAAACCCGTCCGCGCCGCGAACGATATAGGGATCACGAATCCATCCCTCCTTGATATACAGGGCCCGGTCATGGGCACGCAACCCGGCCCGGATTTCTGCAGGCCGCATGGCCTTCCGTACCGGAGGCGGTGTTCCCCCGGCATCGACCCGGGTCGAGATAACCGTACCGTTAAACGGGTTGGGTGCCTCGTAATCACCCGCCGCGCTGAGCGTATCATGGCCCACGCTCATCGCGTCCTGTGGCTGTCGGGGGATCAAGCCGGGGGAGGCCCGCTCCCCCACCAGGTTACCGTTCACCGATAACTGCATTTTCTCCTTCAGCAGGCGGGCCTCCACGCGCATGGCCCCCTTGAATCGTTCCGCCGAGACAATCCGCGTGACCCGGCCGTTTACCCGCACGTCAAAGGCGGGTTTGCCATGCATAAAATGCACGGCATAACCCTGTTCTTGACCGCCCTGGCAAATCACCACGCCGTGCGCATCCTTCCCCTTGACCTCCACGACCACCTCGATCGGCTGCTTGGCGATCACCGGGGAAGCCGCGGGCGTCACCGGAGCGGCGGCCCGCTTTTTCCGCGCTTTCGAATACGGCTCGGGATACCTTGCCAGGATCGCCTTCAGCTTCGCCATGACCTCGGGTCGGTCTGCGGCATGATTTTGGGTTTCATGGGGATCCAACGCGTAGTCGTAGAGTTCGTATTCTGCGGCTCCATCGCGTTTCCATTCCACCATACGGTAGCGCTCGGTCCGAATCGCGCGGCCCAGCTTCGACCGGGGATAGGCGTGAAAGGTGTGGTCACGCACCCGGATATCCGGGTCCTTCAACACCGGGACCATGCTCATGCCATCGATGGGCTGCGGCCCCGTCGGTGCGGGAAGACCCGCCAGTTCCGCCAAGGTTGGGAAAATATCGACACTCCCTGCCGGTTGGCGCGTCACAGATCCCGGGCGCGTGACACCGGGGGCGACCATGATGATCGGGATACGATTCGCCTGCTCGTAATTCGTGTGCTTGGTCCAGATACCGAGATCGCCCAGGTGAAAGCCATGGTCTCCCCACAGCACGATGATGGTACGCTCCGCCAGCTCCAGTCGCTTGAGCTCGTCCAGCACCTTGCCGATCTGCGCATCGGCAAAACTCGTACTCGCGTAATAGCCATGGATCAAGGTGCGCTTCAGGGCATCGTCCACCACCCCGCTGGCGGGCACCGGCTTGTACGCGGCAATCTCCCCGCCCCGCTTCAGGGCAACGGCAGGTGCATCCTTCGGAAAGGATTCATTTGCAGGACCGGGCAACCGGGCGCGGTCGTAGAGGTCCCAGTACCTTTTCGGGGCGGAAAACGGCAGGTGGGGACGCACAAATCCAGCGGTGATGAAGAAGGGCGTTCCATCCTGCTCCCGCCGCCGCTTGGCCTCCTGCAGGCGCTTGATCGTTTCCCTGGCAACACGGCCGTCGGCGTAGTCCTCGTCCTTGGCGACGGGAGCCTCAAAGGCGGCCCCGCGGGGCAACGAGCGGATCTGGCCCAGTTTTTGATTGGTAAACAAGGCTTCCTCGCGGGTCAGCTGGCCGCCATCCGTACTTTCGGGGTCCAGGTACTCGATAACCTTGTCCTTGAAGTGCGGCACGCTGAAAGATTCCGGGTCGCCCTTGTTCCCATGGCCGATGTGAAAGACCTTGCCCAGCGACTCGGTTCGGTACCCGTGCCGGGCAAAGTGCTGGGGCAGGGTCACCGCATCCGGCAGCATCTGGCGGAGCTGGCTCCCCAGGCCGTACAAACCGGTCGAGGTCGAATGCGAACCGAGCATCAGGGTAAAGCGCGAGGGCGCACAAACCGCCTGGTTGCAGAAAGCCCGGTCGAAACGCATCCCGCGAGCCGCGAGGGCATCGATATGCGGCGTCCGGGCGGTGGCATCCCCGTAACAGCCCAGGGTGGGTTTCAGGTCATCGACCAGGATCAACAGGACATTGGGCTTTTCAGCCGCGAGACACCACGCAGCCCAAGCGAGCGTGAACATGAACACCAGTTGATTCTTCATAAGCTATCCTCCGCATGAACGGATTCGTTTACCGGACAATCGCCCCGGCCTTCGGCTCGCCCTTGGAGGCTTTTTGCTTGGGCAGCTTGGGCTTCTTCTTCGGCTTTTGCTTTTCCTTGTTCGCCCTCCGTGCCGCATCAAACTCCTCGGGCGTAAGCACGTGGACTTTTTCGGCCCAGGCATCCCACTTGGATTTCAGTGCGGCAAATTTTTCGGGCCTCCGGGCCGACTGGTCACTGAGCTCGGAGCGATCGCTGGTCATGTTGTACAACTCCCAGGGTCCCTTGCGCGTGCCGACCAGTTTCCAGTCGCCCTCCCGGACCGCCCGGTTGCCCTCGTGCTCCCAGAACAAGGTGCGGGGCCGGGTCTCGCGACGGGAAAAGGCCGGGACCAGGCTTTGCCCCTCCATCGCCTGGATGGGCTCGCCCTTGAATTTCGCCGGATAGGCCGCCCCGGCGAGCTCGACAAAGGTCGGCATGAGGTCGATGAGGTGGGCAACCTGGTGGCGGATCTCGCCTTTCGCCTTGATCCCCCCGGGCCAGTGCGCGATAAAGGGGGCACTGGTTCCCCCTTCGTGGTTCTCCCGCTTATAGCGTCTAAACGGGGTATTGCTCAGGTTTGCCCAACCCTGGCCGTAGCTGCTGCTCCAGCCACCCTTGCGGGCCCAGTTGGCATAATTCTCGACCGTGTTCATCTCTCCCTTGATCCCAAACAGGCCCGTTTCTTTCGTCCCGCCATTATCCGACACAAAAATCAGGAGCGTATTGTCCAACTCGCCAATTTTTTCCAGGTGATCCACGACCCGGCCGATGTTCTGGTCCAGGCGATCGATGATCGCGGCGAAGAGCGCCATCTTGAAATCCATGTCATCGCGTTGTTGGTCACTCAACGAATCCCAGTCGGGCACATCCAGGGGCGAAAGCGGCCAGGCTTCATCCAGGATGCCCAGCTCGACCAGCTTTGCATAACGCTGCTCCCGGAAGCGCCCCCAGCCCTCCTTGTAGCGGCCGCGGTACTTCGCCGTGTCCTCCGGCTTCGCATGGAGGGGAAAATGGGGGGCATTGTAGGCGAGGTAAAGAAAGAAAGGCTCGTCATCCCGCTTGCGCACCTCGTCGATAAAATGCAGGGCATAATCCGTGAACACATCGGTGGTATACCACTCTTCATCCGGCTTCAGGTGGTTCACCGGCTTTTCCGTCGGCCCGAGCACCATCTTTTCCCCGAGGTACATCTCGGTGCGGCGGATGACCGTGTAGTAACTGTCGATGTAGCCACGCGTACCGTAAAAATGCTGAAAACCCCGCGCGGTCGGCGAGCCATCGTCGCGCCATCCGAGGTGCCACTTGCCGGCCATGATCGTGTGGTAACCGGCCCCGCCCAGGACTTCCGCCAGGGTCACCGCATTGAAGCTCAGTCGATCGCGGTAACCGATCACGCCGGTATCACCCGCCATGTGCCCGATATCGGCCTGGTGCGAATACAACCCGGTCAGGATCGAGGCCCGGGAAGGGCAGCAGCGCCCGGTGTTGTAGAAATGGGAGAAGCGAAGCCCATTCCCAGCCAGGCGATCCAGGTTCGGCGTTTCAATTTCACTGCCGAAGCACCCGATGTCCGAGTACCCCATGTCATCGGCAAAGAGAACCACGATGTTGGGACGAGGCGCAGCCTGCACGCACACGGAAAGACCAAGCAGGCCCCGAAGCAACCATTTAGCGAGCCCCTGCTCCCGGGTAATTGCAAACTCGGCATGAAATCCAGCCCTCATTCGCCATCTCCCAGCAGCCGGACCGTCAGGGTGCCCAGCCGCCATCGACCCGCCGCCTCAACCCCGAAATGCGGGCGGCTGTCCAGGCGCAGGGTTTCCCCTTTTTTTAACACGCCGATATCACTGAGAATCCCCTGCTGGTCTTTCGAGTCATTATCGGCATCCACGCAGTAAATCGCCAGCGCCGCTTTATCGCCAACCTGGTAAAAGCCGCCGCACACCCCTGCCCCCGCGACGATGGCCGCCGATTCGACGAGGACGTCCCGATCGAAGCGAATCGCCAAGCCGGCACCGTCATCGACCTGCTGGGTCGCTCCACCGCTCAGGCCGAGTCCGCGAAGACCCGGCGAAAAGGTGGCACGGGGAGAGGCTTTCCCACCCGCCGTTCCACTCACGGTCATGGTGAGGCCGTCCAGGGTGCTTGCAAGGTCCGTGGCTTGCTTCCCCGCAAAGGCCCGGCCCAGGGGACTCGGCGTCTCGCCCTTCGCCCGCCAGTCAAAGACGATCCTTTTCTTCGGGGCAAAGCGGGCCAGGCGATGGCCCCCGCAGGTTCGATGCAACAGGGCCTGGGCATTCAGGTGATCGACCAGCGGCCCAAGGCGCTCATCATGAATACGGTTGGTCATCTCCCGTTGATCCCCACTCAATTCATACAGGGCAAAGGGATGAACCTCGCCCCCGCGCAACAGGCGCGCGTCATAAAATATTTTCCACTGGCCTTTCATCTCGGACTCACCGACAACCGGGCTGTCCAGGCGCATGGCCGCAACCGCGTTGTCCTCCTTCATCTCCTTGTGGTCATTGAAGAACAAGGGCGGGCGGGCGGACAAACGTATGCCCTTCAGGGCAGCGAGCACGGAGACGCTGTCCTCTGCGCCCTTTTCGCCCGCGTGCAGGTCGGGGAGTTTCGCCCCCACGATCTCGGCAAAGGTCGCATACAGGTCCTGCAGGCCGATGGGGGTGGGATTGATCGAAGCGGGCGGAATGCCCCCGGACGCCCAGGCCGCGATGAAGGGCACCCGATGGCCGCCCTCGAAGCAGGAACCCTTGTGACTCCGAAAGGGTCCCGAGGCCACGTCACTGTTTTTCTCGGCACCGTTGTCGCTGGTGAAAATCACCAGGGTATTCTCCACCAGCTTCTTGCCCGGGTTGCGGGGATCATCACGGGTTTCCAGCCAGTCGATCAAGCGGCCCAGCGCGACATCGTTCTCGTAGATGAGATCGTGACGCGCATCCATCGGCTGGCCCGACTTCGTGCGCGAGGCCCCCGCCACCGCTTTCCCCCCGATCGAGACATCCGGCGTATAGGGCCCGTGATTCGCATTCGCGGGGCAATAGAGGAAGAATGGCTTCTGCTTCGTGTCGTTCGCCTTGACATGGGCCTCCATGAAATCGAGCGCATGATCCGAGTGGCGGCTGCCCAAGCGGGTCAACACATAGGCATCGGGTCCCGCGGGGACAAGCTGCTTTCCATTCCCGGTCGCGCTGACGAAGTGCCGCCCGTGGATGTGTCCCGGGCCCACCTTTTGGTTCGGGCCGTTTCTCTTGGCGGCATTCTTGCTCGACGCGTTGGGTCCCGAGGTCCCGTGCGACCGGGAGGTGAAACGGGCGACATCGAAACCGTGGTCCAGGGGGCCGTCATGCAGCGCCTGCCTCAAGTCCGCATCGTTCCACCCGGCAGCGGGCGACCCATCGGAACGTCGATAACGCAACCCGACATGCCATTTGCCAAACAGGGCCGTTCGGTAGCCCGCCCCTTTCAGCATCGAGGCGATCGTCGGGCGATCGGCCTCAATCAGGGGGTCGCCCTGGGCACCGTACAAGACCCAGTACTTCATCCGGTTGCGCCAGGCGTAACGCCCGGTCAACAATCCGTACCGAGTGGTCGTGCACCGCGATGACGACGTATGGGCATCGGTAAAACGAACACCCATCCCGGCGAGCCGCTCCATGTTCGGG
>JAPYUI010000285.1 GCA_029936175.1 Kiritimatiellia bacterium | reverse complement strand
CGTTCTGGTAAACGTAGGCCACCTCCTGCGGGGAGAAGGCCCGCGGCCAGATGCGCACGAGGTCAATGCTGCCGGGAAACCAGTTGGGCCAGGTGGCGCCCAGGGTTCCGTCGGTGGCAACCGCGGTCGGCAGGCCGGAATCGATGTTGCCGATGCCGGAGATGTCCCGGCTGGCTGCCCGCGTGCCGTCAAAATACAGGTCGGCCATGCCGTCGCGGTCGTGGCTCACCAGGAGATGATGCCAGGTGCCGTCGTTCAACTGGGCCGCCGGGCCGTCGTAATCCGCCCGGCCGCTGCCGTCCCCGATATTCCACTGCCAGTGGCCATCCCCGGCCCCGGCGATAATCCAGCCGGGATTGGCACCGGAGGTCCAGTCCTTGTTCGAGATGACAGCCGGGTCGCTGGCCGAACCCCCGATGCCCCGGTTGTCGGGAAAAGGACTGGCGGTCTTGACCCATACGGAAACCGTGAAGTCCTTGCTGCTGCCGAAATTGAAGTCGGGATCGCTTCCCAGGTCGATATACTGGTGCGGGGTGGCCGGGTCGGAAAAGGCCAGGACCTGCCCCTCGATACCCGCCTCGTAGACCGGTGTCCCGGACAAGGTGCCGTGATGATTTCGCCCGGATGTATCCTGCACGTTCCCGTTCAGGTCGAGACGGAGGAGCAGGTTGGCGTAGAGGGCGCCCCGGTAAAATGCCGCCTCGGCAACCAGAGCCGTGCAAGCGTTTGTCCCGCCCGAGACACGCACTTCATAGTCCACGATGCTCAGGCCGTTGCTGCTGACCGGGGGCTGGTCGAGGTAGGACGAGCTGCCGGTGGGAAGGGTATCGAGCAGGAACCCGTCACGCCAGATCTCGAGATGATCGGCGCTCGGGTCTCCGTCCGCTTCCCACTGCAGGAGGCTGAGCGAGCCCAGGGTGTCCACCTGGAGACTGTGGGGACATAGGGATGGCAAGCCAAAGGCGGAGTCCTCCCATCCCCATGATGGATCCACCGGAATACCGAGCCAGCCCAGGGCCGTGGGGGGTATCGCGGTATGGCCCGGGCCGGGGGAAACCTCGGGGGCCACGGTCGCCCCGGAGGCAATAATAAAGATCGTGCGCTCATCGACGGACTGTCCCCCGTGCGATACGCCGAGGCCGCCGTGGTCGGTCGTGACCAGGACCAGCCATTCCTCGCTCGCGTGGTTCGGGCGCGCCGCGAGCGCGGAAAGGACGGTGCCGATATGGGTGTCCACGCCTTCGATAGCGGCCAGGTACGCGGGAACACCGGTGGAGTACCCGCTCGCGTGTCCCGCATGGTCAACGTCGTCAAAGTGAAGGAAGAGCAGGTCGGGATCCGTATTGCCCAGGTGGGTGGCGGCCTCAGAGGCCACGAGGGCATCGGTGCCGACGTCGCGACGAAAATCGACCGAGCCCGCAACCGCCTGGACGATCGTGCTGTCGATCGGGCTCCAATGAATGATCGAGGACTGGTACGCGGTGGGATAGAGGCCCTTGACGCGTTTATAAAAATGGGGGTAGTCGCCAAAATTGTTCCCCGAGAAGGAATTGTCGGAAACCCCGTGCTTGTCCCGCCACACCCCGGTAAGGATACTGCTCCACCCGGGACCACTGCTGGTGGCCTGCTGGCTGGCCTGCCCAAGCTCGCCGCCGGCAAAGGCATCGTAGCTTACGACCCCGTCCGCGATCAGCCCGTCCAGGTTCGGGGTATTCGCCGCGCGGATCGCATCGCTGCGCGCGCCGTCGATGCCGATAATCAACACCCGCCGGGTACCGAAGGGGTTGGGGTTATCCGGCGCCAGGATCGATCCCAGGGCCTCGCCGTGCAGACGTCCGGCATCGTATATCTCGCCGATCTCCGCCGAGCTCAGCGGTCGGCTCCAGATGGAAAGGTCATCGAGGATGCCCACGTGGTCACGCGGGCTGGCCCCGGTGCCATCTTCACCGAGGTTCAGGGCCTTGCCCGCCGGGGTGTCAAAGCTCCCCAGGGAAGCAACCCCTGCCACGTCGCTGATGACTGTTCCAGCCTTGCCCAGGTACAGGGTCGCGGTGTTTAAACCGCGATCAACCACCAGGGCGCCCAGCTGCCACTCATTGAAGTTGATGTCCCGGGGCCCGGGATCCACGCGGCCCGAGCCATCCCCGAGGTTCGCGCCGTGTTCGTCCCCGTTTCCGCTGTCGTTGAGGCTGATGTTGAAGCCCGGGTTGTTCCCGCTGGTCCAATCCTTGTTGGAGATCATGGCCGGGTCGCCGAACTGGTCGCGCGGGCCATTGAACCAGTACACGATCGAGAAGCTGCTGGTGACGCTGAAGTCCAGGGTCGTCTCGGCCACGGTGAGGTATTCGTTCGAGGTGGAGCCGTCGTTAATCGGCCCGGTACCCCCGAAGGCATCATGGGCCGCCTTGTTGAAGAACACGGCATTGCCGAAGGGTCCCGGAACCTGCGCGGGCTGGCCCTGGCCGATCGAAACGTGGTTGGCGTTGCCCGTCAGGTCATCATAACCGGCCGTGGCATTGGCGGTGTCGAAGGGATGATAGGCCTGGAGTCCAGAGGGATTGATGGCCGGGAACGCGCTCAGGTTGATACCCCACACGATCGCGATTACGGCCCTGGCTGATGTACACATAAATGCGCCCTGTCCTTGCTTTGTCTTTCTTAACGGCCCTGCCCATGCTCATAAAATATCCGGGGTGAAACGAGGGGATTCGGTGATAGAATTCAAATGATGCGGCTGACGGCCTGAACCCTGGTATCGACGGGAGCTGGACGAGTGCTCCTTCCGGCCAAACCCTTTATACCTGCTCAGCACGCTGTCCCTTGCCCCGACGGAAGTCTTGCACGTGCCGGTATATGGGCCACACCAGGAGGAGGACGGAGCAGAGGATGAAAACGAGGCAAAGCGGACGGGTAAACAGCGGGGCATAGCTTCCGTCGGTTATCATGAGCCCGGAACGCAAGGTCCGTTCTGCCAGGGGGGCGAGGACGAAGCCGATAACAAAGGGGCCCAGCGGCACCTTGGTCCGCTCGAGAAAATAACCCAGGCCGCCGAAAAGCAGCATGACCCAGATGGCGAACATGGTGTTGGTTGCGGCATAGGAACCGATGATGCACAGGACCATGATGGGCGGCAACAGGTATGCGCGCTTGATGAACATGAGGCGGGAGATCTTGCCCGCCAGCGCAATCATGACGATGAACATGAGCACGTTGGCCACGAGAAAGGCGGCCATGATGCCGTAGACCAGCTCGGGATTGGTTTCAAAGAGCATGGGGCCGGGCTGGATATTGTGGATCATGAGGGCCCCGATGAGAATGGCATCAATCACGCTGCCCGGTATGCCCATGGCAATGAGCGGGATCAGGGCACCGCCGACGGTTGCATTGTTGGCGGCCTCGGATGCAATGATCCCCTCCTCCGAACCGTGACCGAATTTCTCCGGCGTCCGGGAACCTTTCCTGGCCGCGGTGTAGGAGATCACCGATCCGATATTGGCACCGACCCCGGGCAGGATACCCACCCAGGTCCCGATGAGCGAGGAGCGCAGCAGGTTGCCCGCCTGCGACTTCCAGTCCTGGAGGCGCATGAGGATGCCCTTGTTGCTGACACTTGTGGAACGCGGCTTGCGGTCGATATCGACGATATCCGCGATCAACTGGCTGACGCAAAACACGCCGATGAGCACGGGCAGCAAACCGAGGCCGCTGTTCATGGAGTCGGCGGAAAACGTAAGCCGGGGCATGCCCCCGGCCGGGTCGACCCCGGGCATGGCAAACATCATGCCGAGGAAACCGGACAGGAGCCCCTTGATCATCGA
>JAPYUI010000061.1:17592-21807 GCA_029936175.1 Kiritimatiellia bacterium | reverse complement strand
GGACAATCCGATACACCGTCTGAAGGCCCGCCCAAAGGTTCGGGCGCCGGTCAAACCCCACAGGAAGCCGGAAAGATGTCTGCCGAGGAGAATCAGGAGCTCAAGGAAGGCGAGGGGGTCTTGACCCCCGCTGAAACCGAGGGCGATACCAATACCGATGAACTACGCTCGGGCGACGCGGACGTCAGCCCGAAAGAGCGTGGGCGCGGTAGCTGGACGACGTCCTTGCCCAAGGGTATTCGCGAATCGATGAAGTCCAACCGCAGGGTGAAATTGCCGCGCGCATACGAAGATCGCTTGCGCCGTTATTTTGAAAGCTTAGAGTAAAACGAACGAAAGAGAGTCCAACCATGACTGATAGTACCGAAAACTCGACCGATGTCGCCGCTGTAGAGGCGTGGGGCAAAACGTACCAGGAGCTGAAAACCGAATTGTCCAAGGTCATTATCGGCCAGGACGATGTGATCGAACAGGTGGTGATTGCCATGATGGCGCGTGGTCACGGCCTGATCGAAGGTGTGCCAGGCCTGGCAAAAACCCTGATGGTTCATTCCATCTCGAAGGCGATGGATTTGTCCTTTCACCGGATCCAGTTTACTCCTGACCTGATGCCTTCCGATATTACGGGGACGGATGTGCTACAGGAGGATCCGATCACCCACGAACGGAGCTACGAATTCGTCAAGGGCCCGATTTTCGCGAACCTTGTTCTCGCGGATGAGATCAACCGGACACCCCCGAAAACGCAGGCGGCCATGCTGGAATCCATGCAGGAACGCATGGTGTCCATGGGCGGTCGGGATTTTGAACTTCCGGATCCCTTCTTTGTGCTTGCGACCCAGAATCCCCTGGAACAGGAGGGTACCTACCCCCTGCCCGAGGCCCAACTCGATCGCTTCCTGCTCTATATCAAGATCGGTTATCCCTCTGGCCCGGAGGAGTGGGACATTGCCCGCAAAGTGACTTCCGGCGGACTCGGGGATATTTCTCCCGTACTGCAGGCACATCAGATACGGGACGCCCAGGCACTGGTTCAGCGGATGCCGGTATGTGACCAGGTCGTGGGGTATGCCACCTCGTTGGTTCGTGCGTCTCGACCTGGCGAGAGCGGTGGTGCTCCCGACTCGATCGCGAAGTGGATTAACTGGGGCTCCGGTCCGCGAGGGGCATTGGCCTTGATCAGTTGCGCCAAGGCGCGCGCGCTTCTGCAGGGACGCTTCCATGCAACGGTTGAGGATATCAACCAGGTGATGCTACCGGCCCTGCGTCACCGCATCGCCCCGAATTATGCGGCCGTAGCCTCGGGCATCAACAGTGAGCAGATCATTGAGATGCTGAAAGAACACGTCCCCGCGGACAAGGAATACGCACAACCGGTTGCGAGTTAGGACTGTGGTTGCAGGTTTTCCAAATCGGCTGCGCAGGGATTTGTTTCCGCCCAGGGAACGGGCCAATGGATTGGCCCGTGGTCTTGCTGTAAATCCGGGAATCGAAGGAACCAGGTATGGCCGTACTCAGTAAATATATTCAGCCCGAAGTCCTGGCCGCCATGGCGCATAGCACCTTTAACCCTCGCCAGTTGGTCGAAGGTACCCTGGCCGGTGCACACAAGTCCCCCTTCCATGGTTTTGCGGTCGAATTTGCATCGCACCGTGAATATGTGGCGGGTGACGACCTGCGCCACCTGGACTGGAACGTCTACTATCGTCATCATAAGCACATGATCAAGCAGTACGAGATGGAGACCAATCTCGTCTGTCACCTCATGCTCGATGTCTCGGCCTCGATGCGCTTTGGCGAAGCGGACAGCCAGAAGTTGATGTACGCCGCGCGCATGGCGGTGACCCTGGCTTACCTGATTGTCAACCAGTCCGACCGGGTTTCCCTGACCACCTTCGACGAGGAGGTCATTCACTCCCTGCCTCCTTCCAACTCGAACGGGCAGATCGTGAATATGAGCGAGTTGCTTGACCAGATTGAACCCAGGAAGAAGACGAAGATCGGCCCGTCGCTCATGGACCTGGCCGGTCGCGCAGGTCGACGCGGTATCGTCATCGTACTCAGTGATTTCTTTGTTGATCTTGCGGATCTGCAAGGAGCATTACAACGCTTGCGCTATGATAAGCACGAGGTGGTGCTTATGCAGGTGCTGCACCACGATGAACTCGAGTTTGACTTGCCCGGCATGGTCCGCTTTGTTGGTTTAGAGGAGGATGAACAGTTTCTCACGCGTCCGGATGATGTAAAAGCCGCGTACCTGGAGGCCATGGGTGCTTTCAATGATGAACTGGACTCGATCTGCGAGGCGAACCAGTGCGAGCGCCTGGTATGCGACACATCCCGGAACATGGCAGAGATTTTTGCCGATTATCTCCACGCGCGCTCCCTGACCTACCGCCGGATGTAGCCGGGAGAAGCTCCCGGGCATTGCATCGGGAGCATGCTTCGGTTCCCGGTAGGCCCTAAACATCCATTTGCCGCATTTCAGGCGTGTCAATCCCCCGTATTCCCGCTAGGAATCCTCGTATCATGCAGAAATTTGCCCTGCCTCTCCTCCTCTGCTGCGCCTCGATCCAGGCGCAGTCCACCACTATGCTGGTCAATGGCCAGTTCCGGCAGGGGATGGAGGGATGGGAGTGGCACCGGGCATCGGAATACAAGGACAAGGCCTCGCCACCGATGATCGTTCCCGCCCGGGGTCCAAAGGACCTTCCATCCTGCGTGCAGAAGGTCCCGCATCGTTCAGCCTGGCATTACTTGCGGATTCAACAAGCGGTGAAGGTGCAAAACGGGGAGGTGTACAAGGTTGCACTCGACCTCAAGTCACGGACGAAAGAGGGGTTGGTGCGCATCTCCACCTGGTCGCATAACCAACAAAAAAACAATGGGTTGAGCATGTCACTCGAGATCACGCCGGCCTGGAAACGCTTCGAGGTTCGCTTTCGTGCCCGCAACGTGGTGGACGACGAGATCCCGGCCTTTACCATCGGCTTCGGGGACCTCGTCGACTCGATCAGCGTGCGCAATGTATCCTTCCAACAGATCAGTGATCCGGAATTGAAAGGACAGGCGAAGAATGAAATTGCGCTGGAGAAGCCTTCCTCCCGGCCCCCTATTGAAACGGTCCAGGTACAGGTGGACGAGATGATTGATGCCTTTGCCCATGACCTGGATGCCGCCAAGCGGACCTATGTCGGCAAGAACCTCGCGTTGACCGCATCGATTACCAAGGTGGAGAAGGGGCGGAGGCCCGGCACCTATATTCTTTCCCTCCAGCGGGGTAAGGTCAAGGTCTTCGCGGGTGGGGTCGCGTTTAATGCCCGGCACTACGAGCAGTTGAGCGAGAAGTTGAAAAACGTTCGGCGGGCGATCAAGAGTGACGAGACAAGGAACGAGAAGACCTGGGATCGCCTTGATAAGGATGCGCGCGCAGTAAAAGAATTGACCTTCTATCCCACCCTGGATTGCCTCGCCCGGATTTCAAACTACCGCAACCGGGTCATCGAGATCGAAAAGACGATGGACTTGACGGTCGGGTTTTAAATCCGGGTTGTTGTCCGGTCGGGGTCAGGACCTTGGTGATGCGGGGCATGGCAGGCCTTTGCCAGAGGATCGTTCCCCGTCATGTAGGCATGGACCGCCCGGTCAATCTTCAGGTGCGCCCCCGCGCACCCAGATGTTATCCGGAAAGGCCAGGTAGAATTCGCCGAACAGGCACACGCAGACCTGCTTATTCTTGAAGTGGGATTCCGGGATGGTGGAAAAATCCTGCAGGGCGAGCGGCCCCCCCATGTTCTGCTGATACTTCTGCGGAAGCACACCGATTTCCTTGTAGATATGAGCGGGAATATTGGCGCTCCACACGTTGTAGTGGCTGGGTACGCCGGCAAAACTGTCGGTGATCATCAGGATGGGGGCCTGCTCGTCCCCGTACTCGGCCAGGGGTTCCATGTTCTCGTGAAAGAGCCGGGTGGCGATGTAGGGAAAGCCTTTCCCGGAGCGTGCCTCAAAGAAGCGGGCATTGACCCGGTAGCGGGTCTGCATGGCATACAGGGTTTCCTTCACGGCGGGAAAACGATAGCGGGCAAGTCGTTGGCCGAGCACCCGTGCGACGGTTTGAATCGCGCCATCCGCGGGATGGGCGTCGAGCGCGTCATAAAACACATGCGGATAGGTGTCGAGGGCCGCCACGAGCGGATCGAGAAAGTCGATGAC
>JAPYUI010000061.1:13980-17492 GCA_029936175.1 Kiritimatiellia bacterium | reverse complement strand
GGCAGGTAGATGCGATTCTCGTGGTTCAGTGGGCCGCCCTGGTCGGTGATCATCTGTTGCAGGGTATCCCGGTAGGGCTGCGTCTCGATGAACCAGGCTTCCCAGCCTCCATGATCCGATACGAGTTGATTGATGCGGGCAAGATCTGCGGCGATGGCGGCTTCCCTGGTGGGGGCGCGATCAAAGGGTGGATTGATGGGGATGGCACGAACCGGCTCCATGCCGGTGGCCTCAAGGTGGGCCAGGTAGAACCGTTCCGATTCGGGATCACCGATATCGTCGACGATCTGGAGGCTCTTGATTCCCGGGCCCATGTCGACTTCCGCGATGGCCTCGCAGAGGATCACGTCATTCGTCTTGACCCGGGCAATCGGGCCGAGGACCCGATCCTGGAAGCCCCAGGCGAGTCCCGTAATGATTCGGTCGGGGAGTGGGGATGCAGCCGCTTTCCATTTTACAAGGGGTTGCGCCTTGAGCTTCAGGCCAACCAGGCAATCCTTGTAGACCGTCTGCGATGGATCGGGGATACGTGAAACCTGGATGACCTCCCAGTAGCTGTGCTGCCCCGCGCCGGGTTGAAGGCCGCGGAATATGAATTGGTTGAGGGCAACCTGGGCCGGATGCAGTTGGCTGGCCTCGTGAGCTGCATGGCTTTTTGCCGGGTCCGGCCTGGAATCCCCTGATCTCTCCTGCTTCGTATTCGCGATCAGGGCGCGGTCGCGCTGGATCTTCAGGTCTTCCACCTCCTGGCGAAGGGCCTTGCGTTGATCCTTGAGGTCATGGTAATCGCTCCGTTGCTTGATCCAGAGTGTGGTGAACCCGATGTTCAACAGGACGAGCAGTATGAGAGCGATCTTTTGCATGCTTCTAAGCTTGGAAAGTGCCAGAAAATGCCTTCCGATAAACGGAAAAACGTAGTGAATCTTTCGGGGGATCGAAAGGGTTTCCGAGGGGTGGTCGGAGCACCGGGAGCGGTTTTGTTCGTTCAACCTGTCCTGTCATGCGGAGGATGCTACGTAGGGTGAGGTTTTATGGCTGAGAAAAGTCTCATCAGGATTCGGCGTTCGGACGAGCGCGGCAGGGCTGACCACGGTTGGCTGCAGAGTCGCTTTTCTTTTTCCTTTGCGGATTATGTTGACCCGGAGCACATGGGGTACCGCAGTTTGCGGGTGATCAATGACGACTGGATAGCGGGGGCTAAGGGTTTCGGTATGCATCCGCATCAGGACATGGAAATCATCTCTTACGTGGTGGAAGGGGCCTTGGCGCACAAGGACAACATGGGCAACGAATCGACGATTGTGCCCGGGAAAGTACAGCGCATGAGCGCGGGAACGGGGCTGATGCATAGCGAGTACAATCCCCTGGATCGCCGTATGCACCTGCTCCAGATCTGGATTACCCCGGAGCGGAAGGGCCTGGAGCCGGAATACGAGGAAGCGGTATTTTCGGATGCGGACAAACAGGGAGGACTCTGCTTGATTGGTTCACGGGATGGTCGGGCGGGCTCGGTGACCATTCACCAGGATGTGAACCTCTACGCAAGTATGCTGGGGGCCGGCGACACACTGACCGTTCCGGTTGAAGCGAGTCGTTATATCTGGATCCAGTTGGTCGAGGGACAGTTGAAGGTAAACGGCGAAGCCCTGGAAACGGGCGATGCAGCCGCCCTGAGCGGGGTGGATCAGGTGCACTTGGCGGCGGGGGACGGGGCTGAATTCCTCCTCTTTGACCTGGCCTAGATCCGGCAGATGACTCGACAGGGGCCCTGTGAGGCCCTATCATCCACGGATGATACAACGCGGTTTTCTCCTGTTCGTCGCGCTGGTTGGTCATGCTGCTTACTCGGCCGAACCGGATCCCTTCTACTTTAAGGACGGGGAACGCATCGTGTTTCTCGGGGACAGCATCACCCAGAACGGGTCGTATATTGCCTACATCGATGCGCACCTGATGAAGCACTACCCGGACAAGCGCTTCACCCTGGTCAACCTCGGGCTCAGCAGTGAAACCGCATCGGGCTTAAGCGAACCGGACCATCCTTTTCCGCGCCCCTGCGTGCATAGCCGGCTGGATCGTGCGCTGTCCGAAAGCAAGCCGGACTGGGTGGTGATCTGTTACGGGATGAACGACGGGATTTATTACCCCTTCGGCGAGGCGCGCTTCCAGGCCTACGTGAAAGGCATGCGCAGCCTGGTCGTGACCTGCAAGGCCGCGGGTTCGCGGGTGATCGTGATGACGCCGCCGCCCTTTGACGCGAAGTCGCGCAAGCAACCCTTGGCGCCGGCGGGCCTCCCCGAATACAGCTACAAGGCACCGTACGAGGGCTACGACGATGTACTGGGCCAGTATGCAGGATGGGTGCTCAGCCTGGACGGGGAGGTCGATCGTGTGGTCGATATCTATAAACCCATGAAGCGAGCCCTGGCTGCGAAGCGGGAGAGCGACCCGAATTACCGCTCGGGCGATGGAATTCATCCCAATGCGGAGGGGCACTGGCTGATGGCGGAGATTCTGCTGGGGCGGGTCAAGGCACCCAAGCCGGAAGGGATGCCCGCGTATGTAACCACGCCAAATGATTCGGAGCTGGGTCGATTGCTGATGCAGCGACACCGCCTGTTAAGCCGCTCCTGGCGTGAACAGGTTGGACACGCCCGGACGAAAGCGAAGCCGGATTTTCCCTCCGCGTTGGAGGAGGGGAAGGCACTCGAGGCAAAGCTGCGGGCCTCGCTCGCCCCCTAGTGCGGGTGGCGTGCCCGGGTTGGAGATGTGCATCCCTTTCCGGGTTCCGCTTGAGCCGTACCCGGATTAATAGGGGGCGTCTGGATTCCAGATGATGCCGCCGGCATTCAACGCAGTATCTGGAGAATAAATCTGTTCTCGCCGAAACGACTGTGCATGAGAATCAACGAAAACGATATTCACGGTCTGTTTTTTCCGTTGATGGCGATATCCCAGGTGCTTGGGTGCACAAAGCGAGAAATTACCCTTAGCCGTTTCGCTCATGAAGGCAAAATGGCTCGGGTCCGGGATTTCAGAAAAACTGAGGACGTCGGGGTACTCGCTGTCGCCCGGGCGGTTGTCGTGCTCGATCCAGAGATTTTGCGCGTAGGACATGAAAGCGGTTCCTTCAGCATAACCGTCAGCCGCATTGCCCCGTACGACAGGGCAGGTAAACACGCTCCGGTCTTTTGGCCGGGGTAAGGGCTTGCCGGCCTCGTCCAGGTCACTCATTGATTCGAGGTCGAGGAACCTCGGCAGGACATTGAACCAGGCCGTGGCTTCGTCTACCACGGCAAGACCACCACCGTCATTGCCTTCCGTGGTCATTTTTTCATTCCCATCCGCAAAGTACAGGTGCAAGGCCTTGCCCCATTGGCTCAGGTTGCTTTTGCAGGAAGTGAGTTTCGCGGTATCCAGGGCCGCACCGACGGCTCCCAGTAACAGCGCAGCGAGCAGGGCAATAATCGCAATAACCACCAGCATCTCTACCAACGTGAATCCATCATGGT
>JAPYUI010000061.1:6313-13880 GCA_029936175.1 Kiritimatiellia bacterium | reverse complement strand
AGGGCAATAATCGCAATAACCACCAGCATCTCTACCAACGTGAATCCATCATGGTGGAAGCCTCGACGCGTTAACGATTTGGTCATGATTGATTGTACGAATTGTTGGGCTGAATGAAATCATTAAATCGGGCAAATACTCCAGGCGGGTGGCAGGGATGGGGATGCCGCCGGTCCCAACCGGGTACCATGGCGTGATCCGCGACATCTTGTTGTGCTTTAGGCAGGGATCCTGGCGATGGGTGACCGGTTCTTGGCACTCGTTTCCCGGCATGCGAGTTTCGGAGCGGATATTTTATCTCCTTTTCACCGGGCTTTCGATCGAAAGCCCTTCGTGGGCGTTTTGCCTTGGAATGCGTGGGAAAAATGGTTCTTGTTGTCGTCTGGGTCACGCAATCACAACCATGGAGATGTCATGAAAGCCAATCGTCGTTCCTTTTTAAAAACCACCACGGCTGCCGGAGCCGCCCCCTTTATTCTTCCCTCGCATATCTGGTCCGCGGAGACCAAGCCCAATGACCGGGTCAACATGGGTTTCGTCGGCATGGGCAAGCAGAACGGTGGCTTGATGAATAATTTCATGGGGCAGGGCACGCAGGTGCTCGCGGTCTGTGACGTCGATACAACCCGCCGTGAGGCTGCACACAAGCGGGCGACGGATTGGTACAAGAAGCGTCCGGACAAGGGCTCGTCCGATATTGCGGCCTATGGTGATTTTCGTGAACTCATGGCCCGCGATGATATCGATGCGGTTTGTGTCGCCACGCCGGATCATTGGCATGCCTACATCACCCTTGCCGCGCTTGCCTCGGGAAAGGATGTGTATTGCGAAAAACCGCTTACGCACAACATCCATGAGGCCAAGTCGGTGATTGCCGCAGTCAAAAAGTACAAGCGGGTCCTCCAGACCGGTTCCATGCAGCGTTCGAGCAAGGAGTTCCGTATTGCAGCCGAGCTCGTGCAGAACGGTGCCATCGGGACCGTGAGCCACGTGGAGTGTTCCTTCGGCGATCCCGGAAAGCCTTACGACCTCAAGGAAGAAGAGATGGAGCCCGGTCTCAATTGGGATATGTGGTGTGGTCCCGGCCCGAAGGGCGTGTACAACTCCACCCTCAGCCCCCGCGGTGTCCACGGGCATTTCCCGCGCTGGCGGAACTACAAGGAATACGGTGGCGGCATGGTTTGTGACTGGGGTGCCCATCACCTCGATATCGCCCAGTGGGGCCTCGGGATGGACGGCAGTGGACCGGTTGAAACGATCCCCGTGGCCCCAGGCGCAAAGCGCGGGGTGAAGCTCAAGTATGTCAATGGGGTGGAAGTGGAGCACAAGGACGGCTTCGGGGTTCATTTCTTCGGCAGCGAGGGGGAAGTGAAAGTCAACCGTGGGCGCTTCGAGCTGATTCGTAACGGGGCAACCTTCTCGAAGTTCACCAAGCGGGAGGATGGCGGCTCCCTGGGTGGCGCCCTGGCCGCGGCGGAGAAGGAATTCCTCGCGAACAAGAAAATCACGCTCTACGAGAGCAAGCATGGACATGTCGGGGACTTCCTGAACAGCATGAAGACGCGCAAGAAGCCGATCACGAACGAAATTGTCGGGGGCGGCACCGCGATTTGCTGCCACTTGATGAACCAGACCTACTACGAGAATACCGGGCTCAAGTGGAACCCGGCCAAGCAGGATTTTGCTTCCGGTGGTGACCCGGCCTGGTTGACCCGGAAATACCGAAGCCCCTGGAAGGTAAGTGCTTAGGGTCTTTACCCCCTGTTCAAAGGGTGCGCGTCAGCGCACCCTTTGTTGTGTAGGGGCCTGCGGTCCTAGTCCTTCAACCACTCGGCCGCCTGCACGGCGTAATAGGTCAGGATCAAGTCGGCCCCGGCCCGTTTAAATGAGGTCAGCGTCTCCAGGACCAGCGCCCGCTCGTCCAGGGCTCCGGCGTTCGCCGCGTGCTTGATCATCGCGTACTCACCACTCACCTGGTACACGGCAATCGGCCGCTCGCACATATCCCGTAGCCGGGCCAGCACGTCGAGATAGGGCAAGCCGGGTTTGACCATGAGGATATCCGCGCCCTCGTCCTCGTCCTGGATGGATTCCGCAATCGCCTCCCGCCCGTTGGATGGATCCAGCTGGTAGCCCGAACGCGTTCCCTTGAAGTGGCTGTCCACCGCGTCACGGAAGGGCCCATAAAAGGCGGATGCAAACTTCGAGGAATAGGCCATGATAGCGACCTGTTCAAAGCCGTGGCTGTCCAGGGCCTCGCGCATGGCTTCCACCATGCCGTCCATCATTCCCGACGGTGCGACTACATCGACCCCGGCCCGGGCGGCCACCACGGCCTGGGCCTCCAGGTTTTGCAGGGTCTCGTCGTTGTCGACGTTTTTCCCGTCGGCGCAGAGTACGCCGCAATGGCCATGGTCCGTGTATTCGCAAAAGCAGTTGTCGCTAATGACCACCATCTCGGGGGCGGCCGTTTTTGCGGTCCGGATCATTCGGGCCATTAATCCATTGTCGTCAAGGGAGTCCTCGCCGATGGGATCTTTCTGCGAAGTAACCCCAAAGAGGATGACCGCTTTTATCCCGGCCTTCCATGCCCGCTCGACCTCGGCTCCAAGGGCGAATTCCGGGAGATTGAACACGCCCGGCATGGAGGGAACCTCCGTCGCCTGGCTGATGCCGTCGTTGACGAAGATGGGATAGACCAGGTCGTCCACCGTTACGCGGGTCTCCTGCATGAGTTTGCGCAAGGTCGGTGTCCGTCTCATCCGACGAAAGCGATAAGCTGGGTGACAGTCCATAGGATTAAGCTAATCGCTCCTGGTCATTTGGCAAGTCTCGGCTGCGTGGATACTGTGGCCCCGGGGGCTCAAGGGGCGGTCGGTGTCTTGTTCCGCTTGCCCCGCTTCGCTTTGCCCTTCGTCTGCGCGGGCGTCGCCGGTGGATTTTGTGCGGTATAGGGCTCGACCGCGCTGAGCGCCCAGGCCATGTCTGCCTTGATCCGGGGCAGGGCGATAAAGGGTTCGTTGCATGACGTTCCATAATCCATGAGGGCCGCACTCATTTCGCGGATCCGTGCGCGATGCTTCAGCTGGCTAAAGGCGTTCACGATTTCATCGGGATCTTCTTCGAGGTCATAAAACCAAGGCATACCGCCATTCGAGTAGACGAGCTTGTAGCGATCGCTCACCGCGCATAGCCACGCGGAGGGGCTGTTCGTGTTTCCCGTTGCCCGGAGGAAGGAAAGGTCTTTCCAGTCGGCGGGTGCCTTCCCGGTGCGGAACAGGGCGGAGGCGTCACGGCCCTGTTCCAGTCCGGCCGTCTTGTGGCCGAGGAGTGCAAAGGCGGTGGGCAGGAAGTCAACACAGCTCAGGGCTTCGTTGATCACCGTGCCGGCCTTCACCTTCGGCGGGTAGTACATGATGAAGGGGATCTTGGCCGAGGCCTCGTAGGGGTTCCCCTTGTTGTGCCGGCAATGTTCGCCGCAGAGGTCGCCGTGGTCCGAGGTGAAAACCACCATGGTGTCTTCCAGTCGCCCCTGCTTGCGCAGGGTGTCGAGGATGCGTCCCACGTTGTCATCGATGCACTTGACCATCCCGAAATACCGCTGCATGGATTGCTCCTGGAGTTTTTCCGCCATGATCTTTCCCCAGAAGGGCTGGGTTTCACCCGGGTTGACCATGGTCCGGGGCATGGTGATTTTCATGTGCCCGAACATGGTGTCGTAGGGCGCGCGGACCGTGTTCGGGCCATGCGGGTCGGGCAGGGCGACCATCATGCAGAAGGGCTTGGCCTTGTTTGTCTCGATGAACCTGATCACCTTGGTGGACAGCCAGTCCGTGGCAAAGCTTTCCTCGTCTGCTCCGGCAACATCATAGCTCGGCCTGCCGTTCTTGCGCGCGGCCACCCGTGGTCCGTCCGGCGTATCCTCAAACTTTTTCCAGTGCCCGCGATTAAACATGAAGCGGTTGTCTGCGAAGCCAAAATTCCGCTTGGGTTGCCACTGCGGCTTGCCGCTCCCATCAAGATGCCACTTGCCAACATACCCGGTGGCGTAGCCTTGTCGCCTGAGCAGCTCGGCGAAGGTGACCACCTCGTCGCTGAGTGGAATGTTGTTGGTGACCACGGGCGTATTCTGCGGGTAGCGCCCGGAGATCAGGGCGGCCCGTGAAGGCGAGCAAACCGGTGTCGTGGCATAAAAACTGGTGCACAGGGCGCCATGCTTTGCCAGCCAGTCAATGTTCGGCGTCTTTACCTCCGCCTGTTTGCCCCAGATGAAGGCCTGTTCCGGTGTCAGGGTGTCGCGGTAACAGCCAAGGGTCCGGAAATTGTGCTCGTCGGTCTGGATGACCAACAGGCTGGGCGCATCGGCCGGGATGTTTGCGAGCAGGAAGAGGCTGAAGAAGGGTGCTGCGACATGTTTCATAGATGTACCTACGTGTTTCTTAGCCGGTTTTGGACCTTGTTCTTGTGACCTTCTCTACGCGGGCATGAACGCTCGCCATGGGGCGGGTAGAAGCTCATTCAAGTCCATTTACGGTAAAATGAAGGATGCGCGCTGCGTGCCCCTTGCTTTTCGGATTGCGCTCCTCCGCGATCTCCAGTTCCAGGGCATGTTCCCCGTCCTTCAGATCCGTCGCGAACATCACCGTGCGTGGATAGTGTAAGCCGCCGCTGTAACGATGGAACAGGTCAACCGTCCGCCACGCCCCGCCGTCTACTCGCGCGTTGATACATCCTGCGTCCGGACCCGCGAGTACAAAGCCGCCCACGGATCGACCGGTGAATTTCAATTGGCATTTTTGTCCCGCCCAGGCCGCGACCAGGCATAGCTGCTTCGCATAATCCGCGCGAAAGCTACCCTTGATCCCCTTCCAGTCGGGGATCTGCGCCTTCCAGTCACCGGTTGCTTCCTTTGGCGAGACGAAACGGCCGTGCTCATAATTGTGTTCATCAAGTGCTTTCGGCAGCTTGTGGGCCTTGCGTTCACGGGCGTTACCCTGCCAGAGGTGATCCAGTAAGGCTCCGTGCATGTCCGCACAGTGGCGATTCCCGAAGGGCTTTGGATGCACCCCGCCAAATGCTTTCCAGCTCATCTTTTTCGTGTCAATCTGCTCTTGGATCTCCTTGGCGAGGTCGATCACCGGAACCTGATAGTGCTCGGCAACCTCGTCGTGTGCGGCAATGGATGTCGCTTTTTCGCCTTTTCGGTAGGCCTCCATCAGGTGTGGATTCACGAAGTGTGTTACCACGACATCCGCGTAGGGGTTGTGCGTGCGGACATGCCGGATGATGCCCTCCATGCCGCGCCGCGCATCGCGCAGGCTATGGCCTGCATCCTGGTCATCGTTTACCGCGAACTCGACGTAGAGCAGGTCGACTTTCCCGTGCTTGAGGATATGGTCCTCCAGGCGAAAGGCCCCGCTGGTCGAGCAGGTCGAGCTCAGTCCCGCATCGGTGAAGGTGAAGGCCGTGCCCGGGAAGCGTTTCTTCAGTTCTTCCACCATCATCGGTCGATAGCCGTTCATCTGGGTGATGGATCCGCCGATGAAGGCGACATGTCCCGTGTTGTTCGACTCGAACGTGGCCCGCGCGTTGTTCAAGGTTCCACGGTTCGGGTGAATGTTGGGGTTTAAACCGGCGAAGGTGAGGGCGGGTAAAAGGCCAAGGGATAGCAGGTATTTCATGAGGGGTCGAGGGTTGGGTATTTGGATTCGGCTCATGGATAAAGGCATGCGCATACAATGATGGAACCTAGTACGACTTCCATGGGAAAGTAGCACGATGAAAAACCTCTTTGATGTGAATTTTTTCACCCGGGAACTCCGTTCACTCGATCAAGGTGATCATCCCGCAGTCGAATGTGCTCCCCATCCTGGCCAAAAAGCCACGGTCTTCCCGTTACATAAGGAGGGCACTGTTCAGGCGTAGCGGGAATTTGTTACCCCGTCTTAAACCTTGTCTCCCTGCGTACAGGGCGTAATGAAGGAAGTATGTCAGATCGCCCGGACTACGCCGAGATGAACCAGTTGCTTTACACAGGCAAGGCAAAGGATATCCACACCCTCACGGAGCGGTATATCCATGAGTGGAAGCGGCCGGTGAAGGAGGTGCTGGAAGAGGGCTTGATCGCGGGGATGGCGGTGGTCGGTGAGGATTTTAAGAACAATATCCTCTACGTGCCGGAGGTCTTGATTGCGGCCCGGGCCATGAAGGCGGGCATGAAGATTATTCGCCCGATCCTGTCCGAGTCCGGTGAGGTACAGCCCGCCGGGGTTCTCCTCATGGGTACGGTGAAGGGGGACCTGCACGACATCGGGAAGAACCTGGTCTGCATGATGGCGGAAGGGGCCGGCTTTGAGGTCGTGGATATCGGGGTCGATGCGAATGCGGAAATGTTTATCGAGGCCGTAAAGGAGCACCAGGCCACCATTCTCGGAATGAGTGCCCTGCTCACCACGACCATGGGCTACATGGCCAAGGTTATTGAAGAAATGGGTGCCGCCGGGCTGGGGCATATACCCTGCACGGTTGGTGGTGCCCCGGTGACCCAGATGTTTGCGGATGAAATTGGCGCGGATGGCTACGCGGATGATGCGGCTTCCGCGGTCGAACTCTTCCTGGAACTGATGAAGGCAACGAGCGCCTGATCAACCCATGCGCATCCAGCTCGAGATCAACCAGCAGCTTCTAGAGGTTGAAGCGGGGAAGACCTTGTTTGACCTGGCCGATGCGGCCGGGATCCGGGTGCCGACGACCTGTCAGCGGCAAGGCAAGTGCCGAGAGTGCCTGATGGAGGTTGTCGAAGGCATGGAACTCCTTTCTCCCCTGGCCGAGCAGGAGGAACACCTCCGTCCTCCCTTTCGTTTATCGTGCCGGACCCGGATCGAGGGTACATCCGGGATGATCCGTTGCCACACCCTGCGACGGGGTGATGTGAAGATTACCGACGAGGGATGCCATTTACCGGTCAGTGGAAAGCCCATGGAACTGGATCCCGCTGTCACGCGCGACGGGGACCGTATTTTGCTGGACGGCGAGGAGATTGCCCGGTCGACCGGGCCGATCTATGGCCTGGCGGTGGACCTTGGCACGACCACCGTCTCCGTGCGCCTCGTCGACCTCGCGTCCGGTCACTTGGTCGCCACGGAATCCTTTGAGAATCCCCAGCGCTTCGGGGGTTCGGATGTCATGGCTCGCATCCAGTACGACACGGAGCGAAAGGGGCGCTTGTTGCAGCGCGTCCTGCTCGGCTACCTAAGCCACGCGATCGAGGCCCTGCCGGTGAATGCCCTGGACATTTACGAGCTGGTCATCGCGGGCAACGCGACCATGCGGGATATCTTCTTTGGCCTGGACGTTTATACCATCGGCCAGAAACCCTACAAGTCGATCACCGAGCTGGAGATGCTGGAGGGGAAACGGGCCTCCACGCACCTGGAGAAACCCGCCCGGCAACTGCGCCTGCCCATCCATCCCAAGGCCCGGGTATACGGCCTGCCCCTGGTCGGCGGACACGTCGGGGCGGATACCGCGGCCTGCCTGCTCGCGATCGAGCTGGACCGGGAAGACC
>JAPYUI010000061.1:2415-6213 GCA_029936175.1 Kiritimatiellia bacterium | reverse complement strand
GTCGGGGCGGATACCGCGGCCTGCCTGCTCGCGATCGAGCTGGACCGGGAAGACCGCATGGTGGCCCTGATGGACATCGGGACCAATACCGAGTTGATCGTCGGAAATCGGTCGACCATTTTTGCCGCCTCCTGCCCGGCGGGCCCCGCTTTTGAAGGCGGGGAGCTGTCGTGCGGGATGCCGGGGGTGGACGGCGCGATCGAGCGGGTACGCCTCGATGGAGACGCGATCGAGCTGGAGGTGATCGGTGATATCGCCCCGCAAGGCCTCTGCGGGTCGGGCCTGATCGACTTGCTGAGCGAATTGCTGCGAACCCGGCGGATGAATTCCCTGGGGCGCCTCGCAAAAGGGGAAGGCCGTTTCGCGGTGAGCGAGGCGGAGGATGTCTACCTGCTGGAGAATGATATCAGCCTGCTCGCCCAGGCCAAGGGGGCGAACGTCGCGGGTTTGCAAATCGTGTTCGAGCGGTATGGCCTCTCCTACGGGGATATCGATGTGTTCTATTTTGCCGGGGGATTCGCGCGGCATATCGAGGTCGCCGCAGCGAAACGGATCGGCCTGATTCCGAACCTGCCCGATGCCACGGTGGTCCAGGTGGGCAATGCCTCCCTGGAGGGCGCGACGATTGCCCTGTGCTCCACCCGCCGTCGTGAGGCCCTGCATGCGCTGGTGCAAGGCATCGAGCATGTTCAACTGGAATCGCACCCCGATTTTTTTGATCACTTCGTGTACGGATGCCAATTCGTTCCGGTGGAATCAGGGGGCCTGCAGTGAGTGACGGGCCGAACGCGGTCCAGGTGCCGGATAAACGCTATGCGCGACACCTGGGGTATCCGGACGGTCGCATCCGGGAAGGGGATTCCGGGCGCTTGGCGGAGCGTGTCCGGCGCTGGTTCGGGCAACATGCGGCGCCCTGGTCCGTTGATCGCGTCCTCGCGATCGAGGTATTGGGAGATGATCGCATGCGCCTGGCAGACGGCACGGAACTGCGCAGCGCTACCCTGGCGGCGCGATTCCGTGAAGCGGGCTGCCATGCGGTCTACGCCTTGGCGATCAGTGCAGGGGAGGGGGTGGATGCGGCGATCAAGGCGCACTGGGAAGCGGACCGGCCGGATGAAGCCTACGCGCTAAATGCATTTGCAGCGGCGTATGTCGAGGAGCGCATGGAGGTTGAAGGGTTCAGGTTGTGCAAGGCGGTCGATGGGGAAGGGCAGATGCTCCTTCCGCATTATTGTCCCGGCTACGACGGGTGGGATGTGTCGGAGAATGGGGTGTTGGCCCAGGTGCTGGATGCGCCAGGCCTCCAGGTGCTTCCGTCCGGCCAGTTGCTTCCACAGAAGTCCATGCTCGCGGTTTTCGGCGTCACCGCTCACCCGGAACGCGTGCCGTCCGGGCAGATCCCCTGCACGGGCTGCAGCCTGCTGGATTGCCGGCTCCGGCGTGCGCCCTTTGCCGAGTCGCATCCGGGTATAGACGAGGCAAACCCGGCGCCTGCGACACCCGGCATGGCGGGCTATGCCTTCCCGGAGAAGGCGCTTCGTCGCTGGAGCACGAAGCAGACGGAACTGGAACGGGGCGGCGACCAGGTCCGGGCGCGGTTCCATTTTCTCGGCAGTACCTGCAGCGACGGGGGTATTCCGCTCAAATTTGTCTACGAAGTGCACCTGGTTCCGGAGGGTGATGAGTATATCATCCGGCATATGTGTGCTGCGCCGGCGGAGAACCATATGGGGTACCGATCCATGTGTTCCTACCAGAGCAGCGCAGAGGAGATTCTCCGCCTGCTCCAGGCAGCGCGCCCACTTCTGGGCCGTCCCCTGTCGGATGCCTTGAACTGGAATCCGGATCGAAACCCCGCAGGATGCATCTGCTCGGTGGAAAATCGAAACCACAAGTGGTTAATGGTCCTGCAGACCATTCATTTTTCACTGGTTGCACGCCAGGAAGGAGCATAGAAACCCGCTATGCGGATCGAAATTGGGAAAGAAAGCCCCGAGGCCATAGCTCGCCTGCCGGAAAACCATCCGGATGGTTCACGGATCGGGGTGAATTACGCCGATGTGATGATCCAGGGAATCCATGCGGACTTGCCGGATGGCCGGACCGTATGGTGCACGCGCCGGGGGCTCTTGCTCACACTGGCCGTGGGGGAGGATACCGGGGAAGGACTGATGCGTCGGCTGGATCACGGGCCGGACTTAAGGACGATTCTCCACGAGGGCTTGCGGGAGGCTGCGTTAGCTGCGGGCTTTGGTTTTGCGGTCGAAGATAATGTCCTGTACCTGGACATGCCCGATGCGTAATGCCTTTTCACGCCGGCGGAAAGCGGTCGACGGCCTCTCGGAAGGCCGCGATATGCTCCGGCGTACTTCCGCAGCACCCGCCGACGACCCGGGCACCTGCTTCGAGTAGGCCGGGGAGCTCCCGTACCATTTCCCCCGGGGTTTCCTTGTAGATGACTTGCAGGTTCTCGAGCACGGGCAGGCCGGCGTTGGGTTGAGCCATGATGGGTAAATCGCAGACGCTGCGGTAGCGCTGTACCGCTTCCGTGGCCCGCAGCATGTCCATGCCGGTCCCGCAGTTCAGGGCCATGATATCGACACCGATCTCCGCCATGAACGCCGCCGCGCGTTCAGGGTCGACCCCCATCATGGTCCGGAACGTCGATCCATCGGTTGTGACATCGTATGCGAGGGAGCCGATGACGATTTCCGCGCCGGCCTCGCGTGCGGCGTCCACGGCCAGTTGAAGTTCTTCCAGGGCCGTCTGGGTCTCGATGATAATCGCATCCGCGCCGCCTTCGACCAGGGCCTTGGCCTGCACATCAAAGGATGCGCGGACCTCGGCTTCCGGTATCTCTCCGTAGGGTTCCATGATGCCGCCAAAAGGCCCGATATCTCCCAGTACAAAGCCCTCCTTTCCGGCAAAGGCTTCCCGGGCGATCGCCACCGCGGCCTTGTTGATCTCCGCGCAGTTGTTCTTCTGCCCATGGCGGTTCAGCATGATCGTGCTGCCCCCGAAGGTGTTGGTGATAATGCAATCCGACCCTGCTTCCGCATAGCTGCGCTGGATTTTCAGCACCTTGTCCGGCTCGTTGATGTTCCAGGCTTCGCCGCAGCCGCCCTGCTCGAGCCCGGCGAGCATCAACTGGGTGCCCATGGCTCCGTCGCCGACAAGGGGGCGGGTCTTGATCGCTTCGAGTAGATTCATGCCATGGATGTAGCGGGTTTTTGCGTAGGGGACAAGTCGCATCCTGTCACGCGGGCACAGGTTCCCGGCTTAAGTGACCCGCTCGCGTCGGGTCACCCGGCCCTCCTTGAGCCGCAGGCGATGGGTGATGCAGCCCGGTAGCTGCTCCCGCTCGTGTGTTACGTAAATGAGGGCACAGCCGGTAGTCTTGACGATGGCTTCCACCAGGGCGAGCAGGCGATCGCGCTGTCGCGTATCCAGTCCCAGGCAGGGTTCATCCAGGATCAACAGGTCCACCTGCCTGACCACGGCCCGGGCGACCAGGGCCAGGCGCTGTTCCTCTGCCGGGAGGTTGCCGAAGCGGGCTTGTGCCCGGTCACCCAGGTCCAGGCAGTTCAGCCATTCGCGTGCGATGCCTTGCCGGACCCGGCCACAGGCATCGAAGAGGCGAAGCGTGTCAAAAAAACCGGTGCAGACGACTTCCAGCACGCTGAGGTCGCTGGGGAAATGCAGGTGCGCCTCCGGCGAGACCGAGCCGATGCGTCGCTTGACCTCCCAGATCGACTGGCCGGGTCCGTAAGGTTTCCCGAACATCGCTATGTCGTTTCC
>JAPYUI010000061.1:0-2315 GCA_029936175.1 Kiritimatiellia bacterium | reverse complement strand
GCGACTTCAAGCTGTTGATCCTCGAAGAGCACGTGGACCAGCCCGGATTCGGGGCAACCTTCAAACTGGGGGTCGATCTCCTCGTAACCGTATGCCACCTCGCCTGCGACGGGCGGGATATTCCCGCAGAGCGCATGGACCAAGGTGTTGCGTCCCGAGTCGCGTCCGCCGACCAGGCCCCAGCATTCGCCCGCCAGGATGTTCCAGTCCGTATCGCTGAACACGCGGGTTTCCCCTCGCCGGAAGCCGGCCTGCTGCAGGTGGACCAGGGAGCCCGTGTGCCGGGCCGCTCTCCAGCGAAAGGCGGCCATTACCGAGGCTGGTGGTCGAAGGCTTTCAGGCGCCTGGCGAGCCGGGCGATGGTCTCCTTGTGCTCGGGATTCCTCGCGAGGTTGTGGATCTCATTTGGATCCTTGTCGTGGTCGTATAGCTCGCGCCCGGCCTTGCCTCGCATCCACTCGGTGTAGCGCCAACGCTCGGTGCGGATCGAGTATCCATAGGACTTGGTACTGTGCCACACCTGCGTGATGGCCGGCTTGTCCCAGGCCGCCGCCGGATCGGTCAGGAGCGGGCGCAGGGAACGGCCGTCCAGCTTGCCCGGCGGCGTCAATCCCGCGTAGTCGGCAATCGTGGGGTAGAGGTCGACCAGCTCCACGGTGCGTTTGCAGGTCCCCCCGGAGGTGATGCCGGGGCCGGAGAAGATCAGCGGCATCCGGGCCGATCGCTCGAAGGCCTTTCGCTTGTACCACAGGCCTTTTTCCCCGAGGAAATAGCCGTGATCGGACCAGAAGACAACCAGGGTGTTCTCCACGAGCCCATGTTCCTCCAGCGCGCTGAGCAGGCGCCCGACCTGGGCATCCACGAAGGAGTTGCAGGCGTAGTAAGCCTGCTTGCACTTCCGGGCCTGCTCGACCGTGATGCCCTTGAAGAAGTAGGGCCAGTTCCGGGTGTCGCGCTGGATCGCCATCGGCGGTACGTCCTCAAGGTCGGCCTTGCCTTCGTTTAAATCCGGGATGCTGATCTCCTCCAGCGGATACAGGTCAAAGTACCGCCTCGGTGCAACGTAGGGGCAGTGCGGGTTGAAAAAGCCGGCGGCGAGGAAAAAGGGCTCGTCCTTGTGTTCCTTCATCAGCTCGATAATTTTTGACGCGACCATCCCGTCGGTGTGTTCCTCGTCCTCGCTGACCGGGTCCCACCAGGCCATGGAGATGCCGAGGCCCTTGTTTGGCCCGTAGTTGATGATGTCCTTTTCCCGGGTCTTGTCGATGCCGGCGGGGTTGTAGCGCTCGGTCCAGGTGGCGGGGTCGTCGTTTCCGTCGGTACCGATCATGCTCGGGTTGCCGTAGTGGTAAATCTTGCCCGCACGGGCGGAGAAATAGCCGTTGTTTTTGAACAACTGGCCAAGGGTGACCACGTCCGGGTTCTTCTGCCGGAGCTCGTGTTTCAAGGTGTGCATGTTCAAGGTGTCCGGGCGCAGGCCGGTCATCAGGCTGGCCCGGCTGGGGCCGCAGAGCGGCTGCTGGCAGTAGGCGCGGTCAAAGCGGACACCGGCCCGGGCCAGTTGGTCGAGATGCGGGGTCTTGACCTGTGGGTTCCCGTAGGCCCCAAGGTCGCAATTCATGTCATCGGCCGCGATGAAGAGGACATTCAGGGGCTTGGCGACCGCCCAGGTGATTACGAGGGGGCCTAGCAGGAGGAAGAGTAACGATCTTATCATGCGCTTTGCCTTAGCATGGCATGTCCCGCGGTCCAAGGATGGATAGGGGGGATTCCGCTCGGAACACACCGGGTACGGGCCTGGGACCGGGCGGGTGCCGGCGGGGATGGGGTTACTCGATCGCGGCCTTCCCGTCGACAAGCGGCACGGGAAAGTCGGGCTCGACCGTGCGCTTGGTCAGCCAGGATTTTTCCAGGCGCCTGACAATGTCCGGGTGCTTGGCCGCCAGATCCCTTGTCTCGTTGCGGTCGGCGTCGAGGTCGTACAGTTCCCAGGCCTGCGGTTGCTTCTTGTTCAGGAGGCCCCGGCGAAGGGCCTTCCACCGGCCATCCCGGATGGCCACGATTCCTCCGTAGTTATGGAAATCCCAGATCATGGCTTCGTCGCGCGGTGGCGCATCCTCCCCCTGTATCAGGCCTCCCAGGTCGATTCCGTCCAGTTGCTGATCCGGCAGCGGGGCTTTCGCGATGCGGGCCAGGGTAGGGAACCAGTCGGGAAAGTAGGAAGGGAGATCGCAGGTGGATCCCGCCGCGACCTTCCCCGGCCACTTGACGATGCAGGGAATGCGAATCCCGCCCTCGTAGCAGCTGCCCTTGAA
>JAPYUI010000284.1 GCA_029936175.1 Kiritimatiellia bacterium | reverse complement strand
CTGTACCCCCACCTGGGCCCAGCGTGAAATTGACGCGGTAGCCGAGGGGCGGCGGGCCTTTGAGACCTACGGGTGCATGGTGTGCCACGCGGTTGACCGGGCGGATAAAACCGTGCGCACCGGGCCAAGCCTCTACGGCCTCTTCCTGAACCAGCCCCGGGAGCGGGAGGTGGCGCACCCGGAAACGGGCGAGAAACGCCGGGTCAAGGCCGACAAGAACTACTACACGACTTCCGTGCGCACATCCTGGGACGCGCTCGCTGTCGCCGAGCGCGGGGAAAACAAGGGGCAGCCCTTTCTCAAGATCATGCCGATGTATGCGCGCGAGGTGATTCCCGACGCGTCCATCGAGGCGATCTGGCACTACCTGCGCACGCTCGCCGATGAAGGGGAGGCCGGACCCGCCGAGGTCACCTTGGTGGTGGCGAAAAAGAAAGTGCCACCCACCCTGGTCGAGATCCCCAACGAGGTCCTGGTGGGCAAGCGGACCCGTGTCTTCCGCGCGGCGATTCGCGGGTCGAGTGGCCGCGCCCTGCATGTCGGCCAGCCAAACGGGTTGAACTATACCTTTGACGCGCGCGTGCTGGGCGTGCGCAACGTCTGGGGCGGTGGATTCCTGAACCTCTCCGAGGAACGAAAGGGACGGGCCCGGCCCGGCTCGAAGCGGGGCCAGGGGCACAAGGTTTTCGTCCAGGGCGGCGGTCTCCTGCAACCCTTGTTGCCGTCCGGGGAACCGGTTGACTTTGAGTTCAAGGAGCCCGACGTGCTGGACCACAAGGCGATCGAGCGCTGGCTGTGGGAGGACCGCGACTTCCCCGAGCTGCTGGCCTCCACCGACGCGGAATTCAAGGGCCATCGCCTCGACCCGAAAACCGGCGATCCCGTGTTCATGTTCCGGGTGGGTCGCAACACGATCGAGCAGGGGATCAAGGTGACCGACGACGGGCGCATCGTGATCACCCTCCTCGGCAAGGGGAAGCTGGCCCAGCAATACCGGGTGTCGGCGGAGGGGCTCAGCGATATCCAGGTGCAGGGCGGGCAACTGGAAGGGGATACCTGGACCGTCGGGCCGTCCGTGGCCGATGCCGTTTTCTCGGCCCGCCTGCCCGGCGGGCTGGTGGCGCGCCCCCCCATCGGCGCCGAGGAGGATTGGCGTGAACAGGCGTTGCTAAGCAATACCAAGCTCCTGGGGCGGAAGCAAATAGAGCTTCCCGCCGGTTACCGCGCGGAAAACTGGGAGCCGCCGACGGACCTCTTCGGGCGCAAACAATTATTCGAGGCGACCGGGATGGCCGTGGCAAGGGACGGCACGATCGTGGTGGCAACCCGCACCGCCGGTATCTGGCGCATCCGGGACGGCAAGTGGTCGCTCTTCGCGGAGGGCACCTACGAATGCCTGGGCGTCTGGATCGAGGATGGAAAGGGCGACCGCTTTGTCGTGATGCAGAAGCCGGAACTGACGCGCGTCACGGACACCGATGGCGACGGCCGCGCCGACCGCTTCGATACCGTATGCGACGATTACGGCTTCCACGGGAATTACCACGAGTTCGCCCACGGCCCGGCACGCGACAGCGAGGGGAACTACTATTTCGCGCTGAACCTTTCCCACGGCGGCAACGAGCGCACCTCGTGGCGCGCCGGCGGGCCGTACATGGGCTCGATGGGCGGCTACCGCGGCTGGGCCTGCCGGGTCAGCCCGGAAGGCCGCTTCGAGCCCTTTGCCAACGGGCTGCGCAGCCCGGCCGGCCTCGGGACGGGTCCCGATGGCCGCATCTGGTACTCCGAGAACCAGGGCGAGTACGTCGGGTCGTCCAAGGTCGTGCCGCTGGAACAGGGCAAGTTTTATGGCCATCTCTCGGGCCTCGTTTCCCTCACGGGAAAGAAAAAACCGGACTCGCCCGAGCTGAAGTTCGAGCACTGGAAAGAGAAGATCCGCAAGGGCGCGGTCTGGCTCCCCCACGGCAAGATCGCGAATGCCCCCGGGCACCCGGTATGGGACACCACCGGGGGCAAGTTCGGGGCCTACGAGGGACAGATGTTCATGGGCGACCAGACGATGTCCAACCTCTTCCGCGTGGTCCCCGAGCGGGTCAAGGGGATCGACCAGGGGAGCGTCACGCCCTTTGCGCGTTATTTCGCCTCCGGTGTCATGCGCCCGGTCTTCCTGCAGGATGGCAGCTTGCTCATCGGGCAAACCGGTCGCGGCTGGGGCGCCTGGGGCGGGCAGCAAGGCAGCCTGCAGCGCATCATCCATGACGGCAAGACGGTGGCCGCCGACCTGCACCATGCAAGCGCGGACCGGGCGGGTTTTCGCTTACATTTCACCCGGCCGATCAGCCCGGAGACGAGCGATGAGGCCCTGCAGGCCCGCTTCAAGGTGCAGTCCTGGTTCTATACCAACACCGGCCGCTACGGGTCGCCCGAGCACGACCGCCGCGACGACGTGGTCGAGCGGGTTGAGCGCGACCCTAAGGGCAGGTCCGCGCTGCTGGTGATCAAGGATTTCGGGGAGGGCGACACCTGGCTCGATCGCATCTACCACATCCGGGTCGATAAAACCGAGGGGCTGTTCGGCGACGCGCCGGTAAAGGAAGGCCTGCGAACCTACTTCACCCTGCGCGTGATCCCGTAGGCCCGCCCGGCTAGATGCGTGGGGTGCGTCCCGCGCGCGATGGGTTCCCCTGGCCGTCGCTCAGCTCCAGCGCAACCCCCATCGGCGCCGGGCCGGGATCGTTCTTGCGGAAATTGTACGCTGCCGCGCCATGGCGCTGGCCCACCGCGAGCAGCTGGAATTCCGTGAAGGTACCCGTTGACTCGTCATAAATCGCCCGCCCGCTCACCATGGCATCATAGCGTTTCTGGCCCTCGGCCATCTTGACCTTGCCGGTGTACCGGATCAGCGCCCGGTGGCCTTTCCGGCTGACCAGGCTCGCCTCCAGTGTGCCATCCTGGAACGCCCCCTTTTTCCATCCGTTCTGGCCACGCACGTTGTCCTTGAAGGCGACCCGGCTGATTTTTTCCAGGACGGCACGGGGAACCGGCCTGGGGCTGCGTTCCAGGTTGACCAGCCCGCGGACCTCCCCGGGGTCGAGGTCCAGCCAGTTCTGGTTCCAGGCGGCTTTCTCGTTCCGGTTGCTGCCGGGAGCGCGGTCCTTGCCTCGCGGGAGGTCCCGGCTGGAGACGTGGAACTTCAGGGCACCCGGTTCCGGCTTCTTGCCCAGGCTGCGCTCGAGGGGCGCCTTGGGAATCGGCCGTGGTTTCCATCCCCGCTTTTGCGCGATGCGTTCAAAGTTCGCCAGGGCCTTGCGCAGGGAACGCTTCGTGCCCTCGGCATTGTCCAGCGCGAAGTCCCCGGACAGGTAGTCCCCGTCCGCGGTCATGCAGTAGGTGCCCTGCGCGGTGCTGGACCCACGTGGGATCAGGTCCCCCGCGTTGCGATCGTACTTCAGGAAGAGTCGCGTGCTGTCCGGGTTGGAAACCCAGTCCAGCCATTCCGGCGGCTTGAGGTCGAAGCATTCCTCCATCGCGCAGACAAACTGGGAGGCGAGTTCCTGGATTTCATCGTCTGACCAGACGAAGTTGCGCATGCTTACGCCGTTGTTTCAGGTCTCGCCACAGGGATGGCCGTTCATGGTGAACAGCAGGATGGGGCGTTGCAGGCGGCGGGCCTCCACGGCAGCGTCCGCGAGCTCCTTGTGCCAGCGGATCTTCGTCCACTTCAGCTCGGCCTCCTTGGGCTGGATGAAATCCATCCAGTGCGTAAAATTATCGTCGGTGATCACCGGGGCCGGCCAGCGGGGCTCCTGCGCGCAGAGGCTGCCGGCCAGGAG
>JAPYUI010000283.1 GCA_029936175.1 Kiritimatiellia bacterium | reverse complement strand
GGGCCGGCCGTGATTGACCAGTATCATGGAAATTACGTCCACTACGACTGGCACTGGTTCTGGAAGACCGGGAACGGCGACCTGAACAACCAGGGTACCCACCAACTGGACGTCGCTCGCTGGGCGATCGACAAGGACCAGACGCATCCTGTACGCGCGATGGCGATCGGCGGGCGCTTCCAGTGGAAGGACCAGGGCGAGACGCCCAACACGATGTTTGGCCTGGCCCAGTACCCGAACGGCCAGTACGCCTTCTTCAATGTGCGGAATGTGAACTACAAGGGCTACGAGCGCCAGGTCGAGAACGAGTACTATTTTGAAGACGGTGGCCGCATCGTCCGCAACAAGTACTACGCCAAGGGCAGCGACAAGGCGGAAAACCTTTCCTACGACAAGGGCGACGTAACCCCCGGTGGCAACTGGGGCAGCTTCATCTCCGCCTGTCGCGCAGGAGATCCCAGCATGGCCAACGGCAACGTGTACGATGCCCATTACGGTTGCGTGCTCGGTCACTTAATGAACAACTCGTACCGACTGGGGAAGAAAGTGCCCTTTAATGCCAAGGCCGGGCGCTTCGGCGACAACCCGGACGCGCACGAGCACTTCATGAAACTGCATACGCTGATGAAGGATGGCGTGGGTATACCGGAGAACGATGCGGAATATACCGTCGGCCCCTGGCTGACCTTTGACCCGAAGACGGAGAGCCACACCGGGGCATTTGCGGATGAAGCGAACGCCTTGTTGAAAGACAGCGACAACCCGGGCTTCAAGGTTCCCAAACCGGGGAAGGTGTAATTCCTGCGCCAGGCTTAGTCCGAAACTGCGTCTTCCCAGTCATCCGTGCGAAATTGAAGCGCCGGCAGGCCTTCCGCATTCCCCAGGTTGCCCACGGCCGTCTCGTGCCAGGCGAAGCGAACCGCTAGCGGTTCGGATACCTCCGGGCTGCTGACCACGACCCCATCCCCCTTGATGACTGCTTCGGCGGGTACAAATTTCCGGTCCGCCCCGGCGATCGTGAATGCCTTCAACGCGTCCCCCTCGATAAGCTGTAATCCACCACCCTGGTGATTAAAGGTCACGAAGGCTTTTCCATCCTTCGTAGACATGGAGGCGAAGCGTGGACCCTGGTACACCAGGTCCTTCCCGTAGTTCCTTGCCAGGGCCCAGCGCGCCAGGCGATCGCCCACGTCCCGCTTGTTCCCGGGATGGATATTCTTCACGTTCCCGGTGATATCCGAAACAACCACCATGCCGCAGTTTTCGATCTGCTCCATGCAGGCAGCCTGCGCGTCCCAGAAGCGGGGGAGGGAGGTCACGGTGAGATCCTTGTTGCGCTTTGCAAAGGCCTGCTTGTAGTTAAACGGGGCTATCTGGACGTAGTAGAAGGAGAGGTCGGCCTGCTGGAAGACCTTTCGCCAGCCCTCGACCAAGGCCCTGGTTTTATCGGTATAAATCGCCGTATCCCCCTTCAGGCAGTTGGATTCGCCCTGGTACCAGATGGCCCCGCGCAGGCTGTACGGCGCGAGACCGTGAATCATCCCGTTATAAATCCCGGTGGGCGTACCGGCTCCCGCGCGTGCTTGCGGGGTCAATTTCCCGACCAGCTCCGAAATGTCCTTGAGCGAGGCCAATCCCTCGAAAGCGGGACCGTGGGTCCAGGGCTCGATCTCGGTGCCCCCCCAGGCGGACTGGATGAGCCCCACCGGCACATCCAGGCTTGCAAAGAGATGCTGGCCAAAATGATACCCGACCGCGCTGAAGCTTTCCACGCTTTGCGGGGTACAGGACTGCCAGTTGCCCTTCACGTCCTTCTGCTCGACCGGCGCGGTTTTCCGGTCGACCTTGAACAACCGAATGTTCGGATAGTCGGCCTTGGGGATTTCCTCCGCACGGTGCATGGAGTTCTTCATCCTCCACTCCATGTTCGATTGGCCGGAGCACAACCAGACCTCACCCACCAGCACGTCGCTCAACTCAATCGTATTCGCCCCCGAGACGAGGAGCTTCCGGGGGGTCGCATTTGCCTTCAAGGCGGGCAACTGGACCCGCCAGCGGCCCTCCCCGTTCGCCTGCCCCTTGGCCGTCTTCCCGGCAAAGGACACCGCAACCTCCTCGCCGGGTTCCGCCCAGCCCCAGACCCGTATCGGCTTGCCCTGTTGGAGTACCATGTGGTCGCTGAACAGCGCCGGCAAGCCAAGCGTGTTGCGCGGCACGGACAAGTGGTCCAGGATCTGCCGGGCCACGAAGGTGTTGCCCTCCGCATTCAAGTGCACCGTATCACCGGTGAGCAGTCCCTTTTCGGCGTTGGCCTTATTGTTCGCCTTGAGATGGGTCATGAAGGCCGCACGCAAGTCGCACATCTCGGACTTCGTATCCCTGGCCACCTTGCGACTGATCGCAGAGTAGGCATCCAGCATCTCGTCGTACTCATTCGATCCGTCTGCCTTTTCACCGATGACGGATGGGGTACAGAGCACCACCCGTGCGCCCGCATCATTGCACCGTTGTACGAGATCCTTAAGGCCGCTCTCGAACACATCTTTCGGCGTACCCCTGTTCCGGTTCCAATGCCAGACGTCATTAATCCCGATGTAGATAAAGACCAGCGTGGGCTTTTTGCTGATAACATCTCGGTCGAGTCGCTTTTGGCAGTCCGGGACCTTGTGACCGCCGATCCCGGCACCGAAGACCTCCACCTTCAAGCCGGGAAATGCCGACTGGATCCGCTCACGTACCTGGCTTATATAACCATTCGGTCGCGCACCCGCGGCCGTAATGGAATCGCCCAGGAAGACGATGCGTTCGCCCTGTTTGATTTCCTGGTTTTTGCCAAGGACTGCAGGAAGGGCCATGAGACTACTTACGATCAAAGCGAGATACCGCATAAGACTACTCCAGGTTAAGAACTCAGCAAACAGGGGGATTTCTATCGCTTAACCCGGGTTTGGCCAAGCGATAAATCGCAAGACGATGGAAAGATCCGGCGCAGGCGACCCAACACCCGCCCCATGGACAGCGCACGCCTCGGGCTCCATCAAGCCCGGGTACCGTGCAAGGCTTCTTCCGCCAACATCAGCCTTTTGCGGTAGCGGCTTTGCACCACATCCGTGAGCACGAGCACCCCGATCACAAAATAGAAGGTGGCCTTGCTCATCTGGGTAATTTCATGACCGAAGAGGTGCAGGTGTGCAAGGTGGCCACCCTCGGAAAGAAGCATGATCCCGACAACGAAGAGAATGAACAGGCCCAGCACCTCGTACATCCGGTTTTTCTGCAGGAATGCGGCCACGCCATCCGCCAGCCAGATCATCAATCCTCCTCCAATCACAATCGCGGTGGCCATCACCCACAGCACGTCGGTCAAGGCCATTGCCGAGAGGATCGAATCGAAGGAAAAGACCAGGTTCATCACCACGATCATGGAAATAATTGAACGCACAGAACTGGAACCCGTATCCCCATGATGCGCGGCATCGTAGTTCAGCATGTGGAAAATCTCCTTTGTCGCGGTATAGATAATGAAGGCACCGCCCACAAGGGTGATCAAGCTGTACAGGTTAAAGTGGCCCTCAATGATGCCTTCGACATGGGGGTGTAAAAACGGGTCCTTCACCCACTCAACCAACTTGTAGAGCAGCACGAGCAATGCGATCCGGAACACCACCGCGAGCGCAATGCCCACCTTGCGAACGTAGGCCTGTTTAGCCGCAGGTGCCCGTTTGGACTCCAGGGAGATATAAAGTAAATTGTCAAAGCCCAGCACGACCTGTAACAACACGAGTAAGCCCAGGGTAATCAGATTTTCAATCATGGTCCCCGATGAGTAATTGGCTGGGAAATGAAGCGCAAGCGTGATCTGCAGGCATTCCGGCACCCCGGGGGATTCC
>JAPYUI010000060.1 GCA_029936175.1 Kiritimatiellia bacterium | reverse complement strand
GTGCTGGCGCATTGGCCGCAGGCCCATATCCTCGCCCATCCGGGTTTCGGGTATGTAGCAGAACCGCTTGATGTCATCGCTGTCAGCCGACCGGCCATGGCCTGGGCCGGCGTTCCATATTTTGGTGAACTGGCGCTGGAGCAGCGTCGGGCGGCCGGGAATATCTGGCTCGATGGCAATAATCTTTTCGGAACAGGCCTGGGAATCCGGCCCGGCCTGGACCATACCCTGGAGACCTTCACCTCCGGGACGCGTTCCGCGCGCCTGTGGGAGAAGACCTTCGGGAGGACCTTCTGATGCCGAATGCCACCACGTTTCATGCGAGCAAGCACCTGGGTGAAAGCGACCTGGGTGTCGTGCAGACACGCTGCCTGTTTTGCGACGCGGATGACCGCGTAGCGGTCACCCGGTTGCAGGCGGACCCGGATGTCGACTTGATGAAGTGCCGTTCCTGTGGCGTGTGCACCGCCTCGCGTATCCCCACCGTCGCGGCGCTGGAAACATATTATACCGGATATTACGAACGCTCCGGGAACGATGGGCCCGGGGACTCGCAGGTTACGTTTAAGCACGTGAATCGTTTCGCGGGCCACCTGGCCGGTGTCATACAGGGGGCCTTGTCACCGGGTCCCCTGAACATCCTCGACTTTGGCGGGGGCGACGGGACCATTGTCCTGCGCATGGCGGAACAACTGGTGGCTGCCGGGTATCCGGAGGTCGTTGTCACCGTTGTCGAATACCACGATGCCGTTGCACAGAGTACCTGCGAAGCCATAACCATGCGGCACGAACCCAGCCTGGATGCCCTTGCATCCGTGGCAGGCACCTTTGACATCGTGATCGCCAGCGCGATCATTGAGCATTTGCCGGATGCCAAGACCGAGACGGAACGCCTTCTCGCATTCCTCCGCCCGGGGGGCATCCTCTACGTACGTACACCCTTCGTGGTCCCGGTCCTCCGGTTGATGAAATGCTTCGGCCTCAGGCTCGACTTCACCTTTCCCGGGCATATCCACGACATGGGCCAGGGTTTCTGGGAGGGATACTTTTCCACGATCAGCCCATCCGGTCCGCACCGGATCGTACACTCCCAGCCCTCCATCGTTGAAACCGCTTTCAGTGAACATTTTTTCCGCTCCCTGGTCGCCCACTGCATCAAGCTTCCGTGGAGATTGCTCGGCCGCCGGTATTCCCTGGTGGGTGGCTGGGATATCTTCATCCAGAAGAGTCCCTGAGCTTCGGCCGTGCCGGAAAGGTGGCAAACCCGCCAACCGAAAGCAGCACGTGCTTCGATGATAAACGGTGGACCCGGAAGCCAGTAGCCCACGACAATCCATGAATAAAAAAACCGGCAACCTGATCTTCCGCCTGGCGGTGCTCGCGCTTTGCATCGGCCTGCTGTTCAAGTTCGTCGATGTCCGCTCGGCCAGCGCGTACATCGCGACCATCAGTATTTCCTGTGTCCTGATCTTTATGGTGTTGATGCTTTTTCGCCATTGGCTGTCGAGCTTACGCTGGATGTGGCTCAATCCCGATCCCACCGGGCAATGGCACGCTTTCGACTATTTTCGATACACGATGATCAGTAACACCTTCAACCTCGTCATGCCCGGTGCGCTCGGTGGGGACCTCATTCGCTCGCTCTACATCATGAAAGAAGCAGAGAGTCATCGCGGCACCAATTTGTTGGGCATGCTGGTCGATCGCGTGGTCGGTCTGTTTTCGATCCTCTTGCTCGGGACTGTCTGCGGCTATTTTGCCCCGGGACTGGAGCAGAAGGTCGCTTTCGTCCTCAGCATGGGCGGTCTCCTGCTGCTGGGACTCCTTGGCGCCGGCCTGGCGATGAACCGGTCGTTTAACCAGCTGCTCACCCGGATTTTTGGAAAGCTTGGAGGCCCGGGAGCCAAGATGGCCAGCCTACTTGAAACCTGGTCCGGTGCGGCCACGTTTTATCGGAACAACAGTGGCCGCGTAATCAAAGGCGTCCTGCTCTGTTTCGTTATGCACGCAATTTCCTTCCTCGCGGTCTTCCTGCTCGCGCGAAACCTGGAGATCCCCGTCGGCTTTCTCAGTTTATCCATCATCACCGCCTTCTCCTGGCTGATCACGGCCTTGCCCTTGAGCTTCGGTGGCCTCGGCGTACGCGAATTATCCTTCGTCTTCCTGCTGGGCACCCAGGGTGTAGATGCCGAACAAGCCACCGCCTTATCCCTTGCCCAGTTCGGAATCGGATTGATCATTGCTGGAATCGGGCTACCTTTCATCTGGATGAGTAAACGCGGACAGCCGATCCAACCCGTCGTATGAGTCAGAAACGTATATCCCTGGTTTTACCGGTCTTCAACGAAGAGGACAACGTGCAGCCCTTCTTTGAGGCCTTGCATGCCATGGTGGAGGCATCGCTCTCGGCCTACGAGGTCGAGTTTGTTTTCGTCGATGACGGCAGTCATGACCAGACCCTCGCGCGGGTCAAGGCCATCGCTGCCCAGCATGATAAGGTTCGGGTCACTAGCTTCAGTCGAAACTTTGGCCACCAGGCCGCGCTCACCGCGGGTATGGAACGCGCCCTTGGCGATGCGGTCATCACCATGGATACCGATTTTCAAGACCCGGTGGAGGTCATCCCCAAGCTGGTGGCCAAGTGGGAGGAGGGAAATCAAATTGTTTATGCCCGCCGGGTGTCCCGCAGCGACAAGGCCTTCAAGAAATGGACCGCCGATCTCTATTATCGGATCCTCTCCGGGATGTCGGACGTGGACATCCCTCGCCAGGTCGGCGACTTTCGGCTCATCGATCGCATCGTGCTCGATAACCTTACCCGCCTCGATGAACACGCGCGGTACCTGCGAGGCATGGTCGCCTGGCTGGGGTTCAAGCATGATTTCGTCAACTTCGATCGTCCGGATCGCCTGCATGGGGAAACGCATTACCCCTTCAGGAAAATGTTCAAGCTTGCCATGGATGGCATCCTCAACTTTTCGTTTACCCCGCTCAAGATCGGCCTGTGGGTCGGCATCACCAGCATCCTCATCTCGATGATCTTCCTTGGCTACATGACCTTTGACACCGTCTTTGGTCCCCCCGCGGCCAAGTACGAACTCTACAAGTGGTTGGTGGTCATCCTGTTTGGGTTTGTCGGGGCGCAATTCATCCTCCTCTGGATTATCGGGGAGTACATTGGCCGGATTTACAGCGATGTCCGCCGTCGCCCGCTTTACATCGTGAACGAAGAGATCAACCACAAGGATTCGTGACCACCGATGCTGTCATTGAACGCCGCGCTCGCTGGATGCTTTATCTCCTGCCTGCCGCGATTCATGTTGTCCTGTTGGTTCACGGGTGTATCACCCAGCGTCCCCTGGAACTCGGCCGGCTCGATGTTTTGGGCCTCGTCCTCCTGCTCGCCTACGTGGTTGGCGGCTTCCTTATCACCATCAATCGCACGCGGACTTTTCGGCTGATCTCCGTCGTGTATCCCGTCCTTCTCGGCCTGGTACTGGTCGAGTTTTTAGGCCGGGCCTCCGATCCGCATATCCCGGTGGATCAGTGGCTCCCACATTATCCAGGGCAGACCGTGCTCGAGTTGAAGGAAGCCATCCCGGGTGAGGATGTTCGGGCGGTTTTTACCGTCAATCGCTATGGCGTTCGGGCTCCTGACTTTAAGCTTCCCGCGGGAAAGGCCGTCCTGTGCATCGGCGGAAGTACCACGGAATGTCGTGCCGTAACCGACGTGGAAAGTTGGCCCTGGCAGCTTCATGAACGTTTGGCAGACCAGGGGGTGGTCGTCGGGAATGCCGGTCGCAGCGGGCATTTTATGCCCAACCATACCTATCAGGTTGAAAACTATACCTTTATCAAGGACTTCCAACTCGTCCTCATCCTGGCCGGGATCAACGATCTCGGGCGCGCCTTTCGCGAGGACTACGACCAGCGCATGGCCCGGATTGAAGGGGACAGCCTCCTGTTTAACGAAAAAGTTGGCGGCTTGTATTATCGCCGCTTGTGGATGGTGCGCAGGTTCAAGGAGTGGCGGTCCATTCGCCAGCAAATCAACCAGGGCAGCGTGGTAGAAAACTACGACCAGAAAATTGCCGATATCCGTGCCGCGCGCCAGCGCAAGCTTGCCGCCGGGGGACTCGACGCCTTGCCGGACGATTTCGATTCGTCCCTTGCGCGTTATCGGTCCGATATCCGCACCTTGATCTCGGCCGCGAAAGTGCAAGGCGTCGTGCCGGTGCTGATGACCCAGCCGACGACCTGGCAATCGCCCATGCCACCTGAGCTGGAGGAATTGCTTTGCGTGCAGACTCGCACGGAGGCGTACCGAACGCCGGTGCTGGAGGAGGCGATAGGACGATTTAACCAGGTGCTGATCGACACGGCCGAGGCGGAAGGGGTGTTGGTGATCGATCTCGCCGCCGAGGTGCCGAAGACCCTGGAAATGATGTATGACGATTGCCACTTTAAACCGGCCGGCTGTGCGAAAGCCGCCGAGGTGATTGCCAGGCAACTCAAGCCCCTGCTTGGGTCGTTAAAATAGTTCCTGTGGCCGGGCTGTTCTCCGGTACGTGATTCATGTCCGAAGCTGAAATACCTTTTGAAGTTTCCACGCCTAAGGCGAGACGGGGCGAAATCGCCTGGATCGCCGCCTTGATTGCCTTGCCCTTCGTCTACCTGGCGGTGGTCTTGCTGCCCGAGCCTTTCGGGCTCGGCAAGCATTACGGCAATGACTTCTATGGCAACCGTATCTGGTGGACCCAGTTCAATGCGTATTATCTCAGTCACGGGATCCTGCCGCTGTGGAATCCGCTGGAACGTTTCGGCGTGATGCAACTGGGCTATCGCGGCGCGAACCTGGGCTATCCACCGGGCTGGTGGCTGAACGCGGCTTTCCTCAAGGGTGGCATGTGGAATTATTTCGCGGAGTACCTGCAGATTGCCCTGCACATGTCCTGGGGCCTGGGCGGGATCTACGCGTTGCTGCGCAGGTTCGGGCGGGTGCATCCGCCTGCGGCGGTGCTCGGGGCCTCCCTGGTCTTATTGAATCAACGCTTCAACGAATCGGTTCAATACGCGAATACGATCGAGAGCTTTTCCTGGATGCCATGGGTGCTGCTCTGCACCCTGGCGATCACGACCCGCTCGAAGTGCGACTTGGCGGATGGGCGAAGAGAGGCGATGGCCTGGACCCTGGGGCTCGGCCTGAGCCTCGGGATGGCACTCAGCGCGGGCTATCCGCATCTTCCGTATTCCGGGGTGCTCTTCACGGCGGTGGTCGGACTGTTGACCTTGCGCAGCTTCAAATGCCTCGCTTACCTGGCCGGGGCGGGGCTGCTGGCGGTACTGATTGCCCTCCCGACGATAATCGGCCTGCTGGCCGACCTGGCCAATGCACCTGAACGCACGGGGAATGATATCACCTGGGCGGCTTCGTTTCCCCTGGCCTATTCCTACATCACGATGTTTGCCCAGCCCTATTCCATCGACGTACAGGCGAGTGCCTATTTTATACCGGTGTTCCTGCTCCTGGCGGGTGTGGGGGGCGTGGCGGTACTGATCCCGCGCGGTCAACGTCGGCTGAGCCTCGCCCTGCTGATCGGGGTCATTCTCATGGCGGATATATCCCGTGGCCTGCAGGGATATACCTTCACGTTTCTTTACGAATACCTCCCGGGCTTCTCGGGATTCCGCATACAGGGCAGGCATAACTGGATGACATTGGTTGGGTTAACTTGGTTTGTGAGCCATGGGGTCGAGTGGTTGCAGCAGGATCGCCGGCGGGCGGAGTGGTTCATTTTACCGATGGCCTTGATGTGCGCCTATCTCGTGCGCGGATTCCTGGCGGAGCCCTTTACCGGTTCTTCGTATACGCCTTACGCGATGGAAAATATACCCATGGATGCCTCGCTGATCCCCTTTGTCTGGCTCTGCCTGGGTGGGGGACTTGTGGCGGTATTGTTCCTGCGTTTTCGTGGCCTCTTCCCACAACTTTTGTCCCTCCTGGCACTCGTCATCATCTTCGTCATGGCCTATGCGCAGTATGCCACCTGGTTGGGGCCGAATCCATCCCCGCATGGCATGCGCGGCCCGGCAGACTCTTTTCCGGATGGGGTGCTGGAGCGCATGACACCCTTCCAGGGTGACCCGTCGCGGATGTTGCACCCCAAGGGTGAAATGCTGGCCGAGCATCCAGCGAACCAGGCCTACGCGAAGCATGTGCCGGAGGACGCACGATTTCCCGCCACCCGCTTTGCCTCGAATGGAGAAGCCACGCTGAAGCTCGATCGTTTCGGGCCAAACGAATTGCAGTTGACCGTGAACCAGGAAAAGGCGGCACCGGTATTGTACTTCGGGACCTTCTTCCCGTTCTGGAAATCCAACGTGCCGATGCGTAGCGGCAAGGGAGCCTTCTCACATTTCATCGTGCTCGAGGCCGGGGCCGGGGAGACGAAGATCGAGTTGCTTTTTCGACCGATGATCCTGGTGCTGAGCACGGGGTTGAGTCTCCTGCTGGTGCCCATCGCCCTTGCCGGGATTCTTTTCCTGCACCGCAAGCGCTCGTTCGCGGTATGTGTCCTGGTCTGGGCGATCGTGCCGGTGGCGGTATTCCTGCGTGCGGCCTACATGGAAGTCGGCCTTCCGAACCATGCCCTGTACGGGGCCGAGGAGCAGGCCCTTGACCCAAGCGGCGAGGTGCTCACGATTGAGGAGGTATTTTGATATGCGTATCTTGGTTTTCAACAATGAATTTCCCCCGCTTGGGGGCGGAACCGCGATCAAGAACTACAATCTCTTCAAGGTCTGGGAAACCATCCCTGGCCTGGAGGTGGACCTGGTAACGTCCTCGCGGACCAGGAATGATTATGAGCGGGAATCCTTCTCGGAGAACATCACCCTGCACAAGGTCCCGGTGGATAACCGGAACATTCACCACGCGGCAAACGTGGAATTGCTGCGCTATACCTGCCGGGCCTATGCCTATGCACAAAGGGAACTCGACCTGGAGAGCTATGATATCGCTATCGCTTTTCACGGCGTGCCCGCCGGGGCCGTTGCCTGGCGCCTGAGCAGGAAGGGCGGGTTTCCGTTCATCGTGATCCTCGAAGGCGCGGATATACCCGGCTTTGAAACGCGGTACAAATCTATCTACCCCCTCTTGAAGCCCCTGCTTCGTCGCATCTGGACCGCGGCGGCCCGCGTGACGGCCATCAGTAAAGAACACCTGGCCCTCGCGCATGCCTTCATGCCGGAGATGGAGATCCCGATGATCAATAACGGGGTGGATGCGAAGGCCTTCCATCCGCCGGAGCAGGCGCGGGACACGGCGGACATTCATTTCACCTGCGTGGGGCGCTTGATTGAGCGCAAGGGGCAACATTTTCTCATCGAGGCCTTCTCCCGGCTTGTGCCACCGGAGGGGAAACAGTTGAAGTTGAGCCTGGTCGGCACCGGCGATGCCGAACCGCATTTGCGCGAGCTGGCGAAGCAGTTTGATGTTGTCGACCGGGTGGATTTCCGGGGAACCGTCGCCCTGGAGGATATGCCGGCGGCCTATCGCGAGGCGGATATCTTCGTCCTGCCATCCATGAGCGAAGGCATGTCGCTGGGCCTGCTGGAAGCCATGGCTTCCGGCCTGCCCGTGATTGTGACCGATGCGGGCGGCACCGCCGAGCTGGTCAAAGGCAATGGGAGCATCATTCAATGGGCGGATATCGACGGGTTGCAGGTCGCGATGCAGGACATGCTTGCAGACGAGGCGGGCCGGGTCGAGATGGCCCGGCGCAGCCGAACCATCGCCGAGCAATTCAGCTGGGAAGCCGTTTCCCGGACCTACCTCGATCTCTGTCGGGAAATTATTGAATCCAAGTGAAGCCGGGGAAGCCGGCAGGCCGGTCCATCCCCGGTCCAACCGTCCGCTGAGCAGCGAACATTGAGCAGCAAAAACCTACATATTGCCATCGCCGGCCGCGCGCTGAGTCACCCGGTCGGCGGGGTCCGCGAGTACAGCCGCTCCATGGTGCGCAGCCTGCTCGCCCTGGATACGCCACACCGCTTCACCATCTACTACGCGGATACATCGTTGATGGGCATGCATCCGGGCGCCGAGGAAAAATTTCTGCCTGCCCCGCACAAGTTTATCTTTGATCACCTGGCGGTGCCCCGGGCGATCAAGAAGGACCGACCCGATGTCACCTGGTTCCCGCACAACGTGATGGGCATGGGAGTTCGCCGTCCGGCGGTCTTGACCGTGCTGGATCTTCTGTATTTCAAGGATCCGGCCTTTCCGGTGGTCGAATATGCCCGCCTGGACACCCTGTATATGCGGCAATTCATTCCCCGTTCGGTGCGCCGCGCGAAAAAAGTCATGACGATATCCGATTGGACCGCCCGGGATGCGACCCGGGTGCTCGGCACCTCGCCGGACAAGCTGAGCACGGTACACCTCGCGCAGGGGCCTGAGTTCCGGGTGCTGCCGGAGGGCCCGGTGGGCGATGTCCGGGAAAAGTACCAGCTCGCGAAGCCCTTCTTCTTTTATGCCGGAACCCTTTCCCCCCGCAAGAACAGCCGCCGTATGCTCGAGGCTTTCGGCCGGATCAAGGACCGGGTGCCGCATGATTTTATCGTCACCGGCGGCGGGGATATGCTGATGGTGGATCACGCGGACCTGATCGAGCAGTACGGCCTGCAGGATCGCTTCCGCGTGCTCGGCCTGGTGCCGGGGCAGGACCTGGTCGCGCTGTACAACGCAGCGGAGGTCTTTGTATTCCCGTCCCTGTATGAAGGCTTCGGGATTCCACCCCTGGAAGCTTTCGCCTGTGATTGCCCGGTCATCAGTTCAGCCGCTTCGTCTCTCCCGGAGGTCGTGGGCGATGCCGCCCGGGTCGTGGATCCGCTGGATACAGGGGCCCTGGCGGAGGCCATGCAGGAATTGGCCCTGGACGCAGACCTGCGAGCACGCTTCATCGAGAAGGGACGGTTGCGATTAGAGCAATTCAGCTGGGAGCGAAGCGCCCGGAAACTGCTCGGTCTCCTGGAGGCCTCTTCCACGTGAGCTTCACCCTTGATTTTATCGGCGTCGGTGCGGCGAAAGCGGGAACCACGTGGCTGGGCCAGTGCCTGAAGGAGCATCCCGGTGTGTGCATGTCGGAGCCGAAGGAATTGAACTTCTTTGGCCGGAAACATGTCTGGCCGCCGAGCCCGATGCACTACGATCAGGGTTCCGAGTGGTTGCGTGCCCACTTCGAGACCCCGCGGGAAGGGCAGGTGATCGGTGAGTACAGCGTGGCGTACCTGGTCGATCCCGCATCGCCGCAATTGATTTACGATCACAATCCCGGGGTCAAACTCCTCATCGCCCTGCGCAATCCAATCGATGCGTTATTTTCGTTCTACTACGAATTGACCAAGCAATACGTCGTACCCGATACCTTCGAGGGGCTCTTGGAAGCCTATCCCGACTTCATCCGTTACGGTTTTTACGATGAGCACATCGCCCGTTTCCAGGCCTTGTTTCCCGCGGGTCAGGTCCACTTCATGTTGTTTGAAGATCTGCACGCCGACCCGGCCAGGTTTTTGCGCGAGGCCTTCACCTACATCGGCGTCGATCCCGACTTCGAAGCCCCGAGTTTGCACGCGCGCGTGAACGAGCGTCGCGAGCCTCGTTTTCGCTGGATGCGCGATGCCATTGGCGGCACCCGCGATTATTTTCGTACCCGGCCCGGGTTAAAGCCGGTGCAGGAGACCCTGCGTGTCCTGGGCGTAGAGCGGACGGGGAATTGGCTGCAGGCCTGGAACCAGCAGCAGACGGCGAAACCCGTGATGAACGCGGATACGCGCGCGCGTTTAGCGGAGACGTATGCGCCGCATAACGAGCGGGTGTCGGGGATCCTGGGACGGGGCCTGGATTGGGATGCGTAATGGGTCATTTCGTCCAGTATCCCGAACCTTCAGCGCCTATGGTGGATGCCGGGCTTCCCGGGCCTGAAACCCGAATCAGCACCCCCAAAACCCGGACCCCGGCTCTCGATCCCCTTTACACATCCCGGAATTCCGCATACTAAATCCGTCGATCCATGATTCGCAAGAGTATCCAAACCACCGTTTACTGGTTCGCCCGGCATCCCCTGGCCTTCTTTCTCGCCTGGAGCCTCTGGCTCTCGGTTGAGTACTGGGGCCTGGGTGACCTGAGTTATCTGCACATCCACGATAATGCCGACCAGATTATCCCGGTCTCCAGCTGGTTGACCGAATCGCCGGGTCGGCTCTTCGGGGCCGGGCTCCTGCCGGAGATGAGCGGGGTGGACCGCTTTGCCACCACCGCCTGGGTGAACCTCCACCGCTTGTTCTGCCTGGCCCTGCCGGTCTGGCTGGCCCATGGGCTGTTCATTTTCGTCCAGCGTTTCGTCGCGGGCTATTTTGCCTGCCTGTTTCTCAAGCAATGCCTGAACGTCCCACGCCAAATCGCCGTGGTAGCCGGGATGGCGTATTCACTGATCGGGCTTGAGTACGGGGAGATGCGCCTGATGCACAACCTGGGCGAACCGGGCTTTCCACTGATGCTGTATGTGTTTACCGTGATCCCGCTGCGGAAGAACATGATAGCCGTGATGTTTGGGCTCGGGTTGTTCTTCAGCCTGGGCATGGATCCCATGGGAAGCATGCCCTTCTTTGTGCCGACGGCGGTTGCGATCGCCTTGATTCTTCGCAAGGATCTCTGGGAAGGGAGAAAATTCTGGGGCTATGTGGGCTTGCTGGCTGTTTTCGGTATGGGATGCCTGCTTCTTCGAATCCCCGGGATCTGGGCGACGCTCCATAACGCACCGCTTTCGCATCGTGCGGATTGGCTTGCCGGGCTGAACGTCGACTGGACCTTCAGGCGACTCCTGTTGATGAAGCCTGCAGCCTTGCTGCCTTGGTGGGGTGCCCTCGTGCTGGCCGGCATCTGGATTCTCGATTGGCGCAAACGCGACCGGGTTGACCTGGCGGTTCTTGTCTTTGTCTGCATCGGTGTGCTGGGCGGTCCCTTGATCGAGGCCGGGCTCAAAAGCCTGGGGGATGCACTGGGTCCGTTCAAGGGATTCAACTTCACCCGCTTTGACCGGACGATGCCGCTGGCCTTGATCTGTGCAGCTGCTCTCGGAGTCCGCAGCCTGAATAGACCGCAGCGGGAAGGCTTCCTCCAGCTGGGCCTGGTTTTTTCACTGCTGCTGGGTGGGGTCTGTATCGGGCGGTCCCTGGCGGAAAAGAAGACGCACTGGGCGGGCATGAGCCAGGCGGGCAAGAACTGGCGGACGCTCTATGGCAATCCGGAGATCAAGGCCTTTGCCGAGAGCCTGGATGAGCACCCGGTGCGCTGCGCAACCGCGGGGACCTATCATGCGTACCATCCGCTTTACGCCCTGCCGAACGGCCTCGAGCTCGCCGATGGCTACGTGGTCATGTACCCCAACTGGTACCAGGCATACTGGAACGAGGTGGTTCGGCCCCTGGTCGAAGCCGAACCGGAATACCTGACCGGGCATTTTCAAGGCTGGGGCAGCCGGGTCTACCTCTTCCATTCGACCCGGCCGGAGCACGCGAATATCCCGGCCATCCCCTTCAAGGACTGGTACAACCTGGATCTCCTCTCCCTGGGGAATGTGAAATACATCCTCTCCCAGAAGCCCATCCAGGATGAGAGACTGGAGCTCCGGCCGCCGACGATCACGGCTGCCGATCGTGAAGCCTGGTGGACGAGACCGGTGAAGGAGAAAGTGAAGGGCTACCTCCGCGGGGAGAATCCCGGGGCGCCGATGTATATTTACGAGAACCCGGCGGCGGTCGATCGCTTCTTCCTGGCGCATGCGATTCGCACCTTCGAGGGGGAGGAAGCCCTGTTCACGGCCCTGGGCCAGGCGGAGCTCGCGGATTTGACCAACCAGGTCATGGTGGCCAAGGAGGACGTGGTGGACTGGGTTATGGCACAGACCAATATCGCCGCGGAGGCCTTTGAACTCGTGGAGTACACTCCGGAGCGTGCGGTGCTCCGCGTGCAGAATGAGTCCGCCAAGGTTCTCGTCTTCACGAACCTGTATTATCCCTGGTGGAAATGCACGCTGAACAGTGAACCGGTTAAGATCGTGCGCGCATACGGGGCGTACATGGCGGTGCGTATCCCCCCGGGGGACAGCAACATCCAATTTGAATACCGACCACCCTACAAGATATTTTGATATGTGGAATGATGTAAAACTCGATCAAGTCGACGGGGGCTTGAACTTCATCGACATCGGGGCCAGTGGTGGATTCCCGCGCGACTGGAACCAGTTGAAGCGCTTGATTAATTACTTTGCCTTCGAGCCCAATGCGGAAGAGTGCGAGCGCCTGCGCAAGGAAGAGAGCCCTTTTAACACGGTCGCGTGGTTCCCGACCGCCGTGGCCGGGTCCAAGGGGGAGGCCTCGATTTACCAGACGCGGGATCCCTTTTGTTGGTCGCTGCTGGAGCCGAATCACCGGTTTCTCGATCGCTTTACCTTTGGGGAAAAATTCATCGTCGATGGAACGACCCGCGTACCGACGCTGACCCTCTCGGATGTTGCCGAATTACAGGGGGTGGATGCGGATATTCTCAAGGTTGATTCCCAGGGCCTGGACCGTGAAATACTGGAGCAGGGGACGGGGTTGCTCGACCAGGCCTTCTATGTCGAGATGGAACCCGGCTTTAATGATTCCTACCTTGAGGAGAACACCTACGCGGAGGTCGATGTCTTCATGCGGGAACAGGGCTTTCGGCTGTTCGACCTGAACTGTCATCGTGTCCCCCGCAATAACACCATGCAGTCCCATGTCGCAGGGACTTCACAGATCCTCTGGGCAGAGTCGGTCTGGCTCCGCGATTACGTATGGATGGACCAGCAGGGGCAGTTTCCCGCGATCACGCCGGGAAAAGCCTTGAAGATCCTGCTGATCTGCGAGGTCGAACGACGCTACGATTTCGGCCTCGAATTGGCTGAGCTTTTTGCCGCGAAAGGCCTGGTGGAGGAGGCCCGGGTAGAGGGCTTATCCACCCGATGGCCTCTCCCGGATCCCCCGCCGGATCCCGGTCGTAAATCGCTCTTGCGTTCCATGCTTCGGCTGCTGCCCTGGTCATTTCGATCCCGTATCGCCGCGGCCGCATCCGCAAGCCTGAACGATCAACACTTGTTTAAGGGCTGAAAGTCCTTAAGGATATTCCCGCATGAAAGTCATCATCCAGATTCCGTGCTTTAACGAGGAGGAAACCCTCGGTATCACGGTCGACGCCTTGCCGCGTTCGCTGCCCGGGGTGGACGAAGTGGAATACCTCGTTATCGATGACGGAAGTTCCGATAGCACGGTCGAGGTCGCTCGTGCACACGGGGTGCACCACGTGGTCTCTTCTGATTATAACCAGGGCCTGGCTGCGGCCTTCCTGCGGGGCCTGGGGGGCTGCATTGAACGCGGGGCCGATATTATCGTCAACACCGATGCAGATAATCAATATTGCGCGGACGATATCGAAAAGCTCATCGCCCCCATCCTGGCAGGCCAGGCCGAAATTGTGATCGGTGCCCGCCCGATCCAGGATCATCCACACTTCAGCGGGCTTAAGAAGTGTTTACAACGCCTCGGCAGTTACATGGTGCGGGTTGCGAGCAATACGGACATTCCGGATGCGCCGAGCGGCTTTCGTGCGATTACGCGTGAGGCCGCCCGGCAGTTGAACGTGTTCAATAAGTACACCTATACCCTGGAGACCATTATCCAGGCCGGGCACAAAGGTATCCCGATCACCTCGGTACCGATCCGGGTGAACGACGATCTCCGGCCCTCACGCCTGGTGAAGAGCATCCCCAGTTACATCTACCGCAGTGTCGTGGTCATCATCCGTATCTTCGTGGTGTATCGGCCCTTCCGGTTTTTCAGCCTGCTCGCCTGTATTCCATTTTTCGCCGGGACGTTCCTGGGTTTGCGTTTTATTTACTACTACGCGACCGGGCAGGGTGGGGGCATGGTCCAGTCCCTGATTCTGGCATCCATGTTGATGAGCATGGGCTTCATTACCTTCGTTGTCGCGCTGCTGGCGGACCTGATTGCGGTGAATCGTCAGCTCAGCGAGAAACTTGCCTGGAAGCTCGAGAAGCTGGAAGAATCCAATGCTTCCCGCGAGTCCTGACTCCCCTTACCCGGCTCACAGCAGCCCCTACTTTTGTGAACGAACCAGACATAACCGTTCTCCTGGTCAACTGGTACTCCAGCTTCTTCCTGAAGCACCTGGTACCGAACCTCCGCGCGAAAGCTGCGCAACCCGCGCGCCTGCGCTTCCTGCTCCTGGATAATACCCATGGCCTGGATGAGGACATCCAGGTCTTGTGTGACTCCCTGGGACAGGTGACCTATGTCGCGGTGGACAGCCGGGGCCTGACCGGTTCCTGGGGCCATGCCCGCGCCTTGCGCGAAGGACTGGAACGAACATCGACCGAGTACCTCCTCACGATCGACCCGGATGTGCATGTATTTGCCGAGGGCTGGGATCAACACTTGGTCGAGGCCGTCCAGCAAAGCGGCGCCATTGGCGCGGGTGCGCCGTATCCCCGGTGGAAACTGGGGAAATACCATGACTTTCCCAGTCCGGTCCTGGCCCTGCTGCATACCGAAAGCCTGCGCCGCCTGCAGGCCGACTGGCGGCCCTTTGACCGGGGGCTCATCCGCAATGCGTATAACTGGGCCGGTCGACAGGTTGTGCGATTGGGTGCGATCAACTCCCGCCAACGCTGCATCGACCACCCGGGCCTGCTTCGTGCGGGGCAAGCACTTGAACGCCTGCTCGGTATCGTGGGACCTGACACGGGATATCGTATTGCCGCTGCGGCCCGGTCCCGGGGCGAGCGGGCCCTGGTGTTTGATGATGTTTACGCAAATCAGCCTTCCGTCCAGGGCGATGAACACCAGGCCCTCCGGGAGCTGGCCCGGCTGTTTGAGCTCTACGCCTGGGAAGGCGCGCCTTTCATGACGCATATGGGCAAGACAAAATATTTCCTGTATGAAACGGAAGCGAGCTACGATGATGCCCGCTGGTTGAGTTGTATTGCAGCTTATGAACAGGTACGGAGCCGGGCATGCGTATCCTGATTGACCTGCAACACCCGGCGCACCTGCACTTCTTTCGAAACGCCGCCGCTCGACTCGTTGCTGAAGGACACCAGGTCCTGTTCACCGGACGGGATAAGGATATCCTCCGGGAACTCGCCGGGCAGTACGATGTAGCGGTAACTTTTTTCGGCACCGCGAAGCCGGGGCTTGCTTCACTCGGCATGGAGCTACTGTACCGCCAGGGAAAACTCTGGCGGATCATGAATCGTTTTCAGCCGGACGCCATGATGGCGATTGCCGGAACCTTTATTGGTACGCTCGGCTGGATACGCCGTGTGCCGACCTACGTATTCTACGACACCGAGCACGCGACCCTGTCGAATCTCCTCGCCTATCCCTTTGCCAGCTGTGTGTATGTGCCCCGGTGCTATTACAAGGAAATACCCTGGAGGCACGAGCGATATAACGGCTATCACGAACTGGCCTACCTACGCCCGGAGGTATTCACACCCGATCCCGGTATACGCGCGGAAGCCGGCCTGGGGGACGACCCTTTTGTCCTCGTTCGCTTTGTTGCCTGGGGTGCCCTGCACGATATGGGGAAGCAGGGCTTGTCCCTGGAAGACAAGCGCATGGTGGTCGAGCGCCTGTCCCGACATCGCCGGGTGCTGATCTCCGCAGAGGGTCCGTTGCCGGAGGACCTGGAGCCGATGCGTGTACAGGTGCCGGTCCATCGGATCCATGACCTGCTGGCAGCAGCCGACCTGGTTTTTGGCGAGAGCGGGACCATGCCCTCGGAAGCGGCCATGCTCGGGGTCCCCAGCGTGTACGTGAACCCCTTGAAGATGGGCTACCTCAATGAGCTCGAGTCGGACTACGGCATCGTCTCCGTGTACGATCCGGGTGAAATCAAGGCCGCTGTCGTAAGGGCCGAGGCGTTGCTCGAGCAGTTTGACCGCCCGGCCTGGAAAGCGACCGGGCAGCGCATCCTCGAGGAGAAAATCGATGTCACGGACATGATATGTCGCATTGCCACCACGCGGCCGCATTCACGTTACTTCAAGGAGACGGGCTGATGTGCGGCATTTGCGGCATCATGCCATCCTCCCCGCGGTCACTGGTCGCGATCCAGGCCATGAACGATCGACTGGCGCATCGCGGGCCGGACGGGGAGGGGATCTATCTCGGGGGCGAGCAACCGTGGTTGTCCGTGAGCGGGGAAGCGCTGCCGGGACAGCCCGCCACCTGCGCCCTGGGTCACCGGCGCCTGGCGGTGCTGGACCCGACTGGTGGGGCGCAGCCGATCACCAGCGAGGATCGCCAGGTCGCGGTGGTGTTAAATGGCGAGATTTACAATTTCGAGACCCTGCGCAAACGATTCACCGGGCGGGGCATCTCCTTCCAGACCGATACCGACACGGAAATCCTGCTGCACCTTTACCTGGATCAACCGGACCATCCCGAAGCCTGGCTGAAAGAGTTACGTGGTATTTTTGCCTTCGCGATATGGGACAACCGCCGGGGGCGCCTGTTACTCGCCCGGGATCATTTTGGCGTGAAGCCGCTGCACGTGGCCCAATCGGATGGCAGCCTGTTTTTTGCCTCTGAAATAAAATCCCTGCTCGCCGCCGGGGTAAAGCCGCGCTTGAACGATGCGGCCCTGCACGCCCTGTTGAATGTCCGGTTTATTCCGGGCCAGCAAACGCTGTTCAAGGATATCTGGCGATTGCCCCCGGCTCACTTCGCCTGGGTCGAGGAGGGCCGCATGCGGGATCCGGTGGCGTATTACCAATTGCCGGTCGGTACGAATTCGCTTTCTGAGGATGAGCAGGTCAGGGGCTCCGATACGGCATTTTACGAGGCGGTCGAATCCCAGTTGCTCAGCGATGTGCCCATCGGTATCGGGCTCTCCGGCGGACTCGATTCGGGCATGATCGTGGCTGCGGCCGCGAACCGGATGAAAGATCCCGCCCGCCTGCGCGTAAACGACCGCGCGGTGCGCACCTTCACCCTCGGGTTCAACCAGCCGGATGATGAAAACGATGACGCCGCGATCGTCGCCCGGCGCTTTGACACCGAGCACCACGACCTGCGCTTGCCCCTGGGGACCCTGGACGAGATGAAGGACATCCTCTGGTACGCGGAGGAGCCGAAGCTCAACGTCCTGCAGGTCTACAAGCTGGCCCAGTTTGCCCGCCAGGAGGTCAAGGTATTCTTCAGTGGGCTGGGGGGGGACGAGCTGTTTGCCGGGTACGACATCCATCGCTTCGCCAATACCCTCGGTCGCCTGCATGGGGCGACCCCGGGCCCGGTGCAACGCGGGCTCCTGCGGCCCCTGTCGCAGCTGCTCTGGGGACTGCAGCAGCGGAATCCCATGCGCACCTGGGATCACTATCGTATCGGTGGGCAGATCGCCCTCTCGCTGGGGGATCGCACGCAATTCTACACCCGGCTCCGCAACACCTGGGACTACGATGCGGGCATGTACGCCCGCATCTATGCCGATCCGGAACGCTTTCGTGCCGTGCCGCGCACCCATACGTGGTTCGAGCCGTATTTCTCGGGAAAGGGCAACTACCTCGACCAGGTCCTGCGCTGTGAATTTCAGGAAAAAATGGTGAATGACCTGCTGGTGTGCGAGGACCGGATGACCAGCGCGCACGGCCTGGAGGGCCGCGTGCCCTTTCTGGATCAATCCCTGGTTGAATGGGCCTTTCGACTGCCAGCTGCAGACAAGATGAAAGGTCGACAGACCAAGGCGCTCTGGAAACGGGTTGCGGGGGAGCAACTCCCGCCGGAGATCATGAACAAGACCAAGCAGGGCTTCAGCTTCAATCCCTATGAGCAATGGAGGAAGGACTTGCGTCCTCTGGTGGAGAAGGAACTCAGCCGCGAATGGTGTGAAGCGTCCGGATTGTTCAATTACGAATTTATCCAGGACCTGCTGCAACGCCCCGCGCATCCGAGGCTGCGTTGGCATTACTTCCTCGCCTGGCTGATGGTTGGGGTGAAACAGTGGATGGAAGTATTCGATGTCCAGGACTGAAGCTGAGCCATCCACGATCTCGGTCGCCCTGTGCACCTGCAATGGCGAGGCGTACCTGCGCGAGCAGTTGAACAGCATCGCTGCACAGACACGGCTGCCGGACGAGCTGCTTGTCGGGGATGATGCCTCTACCGACCGCACGCGTGAAATCCTGGAAGACTTTACCGCTGCAGTGCCTTTCCCTGTGCAGGTCGAATCACACGCAGTCCGGCGAGGGGTGGCCCTGAATTTCGAGTCGGCCGCGAAGCGTTGCTCGGGAACCTACATCGCCTTCTGCGACCAGGATGATGTCTGGTTGCCAGGGAAATTGGCCCGCCTGGAAGCCTCCCTCGCGGAACATCCGGAATGGGCCCTTGTTTTTCACGACCTTGAGCTGGTGGATGCGGATCTCAAGCCGATGGGGTCGACGATGTGGCAGAGCATCGGCTTCGATGCACAGAAGCAGCATCGCTGGGAGGCGGGCGGCGCTTTTGACCTGCTTTTGCAGCGGCCCCTGGTCACGGGTGCCGGTCTCATGCTTCGCCGGGATCGGCTTGTCCGCGTTCTGCCTTTTTCAACCGGCTGGATTCACGATGCCTGGTTGAGCCTGCTGCTTTCCACCGTAGACCCGATGGGCTTTCTCCCGGAATCCCTGGCGCAATACCGCCAGCATGGCGCCAACGAGGTCGGCGGTACCGCGACGAGTACACGCTCCTACGTGGAGGAGACGTGTTCCATGGATCGTCGCGCCTATTATGAAAAGCAAGAAGCGGTTTTCCATGAACTGGTCGAACAGGCCGGGCACCTGGAGGGTGTGCCGGGAGAACGACTCCGTTCGCTGGAAGCCAAGCGTGCGTTTTTGCAGCGCCGATCCCGCCTCTCGGCCTTTCGGCCCGCTCGCCTCCTGCCCGTGTTATCCGGGCTTATTCGTGGTGACTATCGCCGGTACAGTCGGGGTTGGAAGGTGGCGGTTCGGGATATCATCATGCCTCCCTGAACAGCCAGGTACCTGTCTGATTAGCTTGACCGACCGCTCGTAATTTGCGAGCGGTCTTTTTTTGTCCTGGGGGTCGATACGGCAACCCCGCCGGTTAAATCGAACACGATTCAATACCATGGAAGGAAACGAACAATGAGAAAGCTTTATGCAGTATGCCTGGTTTTTGCGGTTTCAACCGGTTTGAGCCGTGCGGAAGTCTATGAAATCGACGCCTCGCACGCGGAAATTGGTTTCAAGGTCAAACACATGCTGGTCAGCAAGACCGGGGGCAAGTTTACTACGTTCTCCGGGAAAATTGATTTTGACTCCGCGAAGAAAGAATTGGTTTCGGCCAAGTGCACGATCGCGGCGGCCAGTGTGGATACCAGCAACGGCAAGCGGGATGCCCACCTGAAGAACAAGGATTTTTTCAACGTGGACAAATTCCCGAACATCACCTTCGAGAGTACCGGCGTGAAGAAACAGGCGGATGGGACCTTTGCATTAACCGGGAACCTGAGCATCCTGGGAAATGTAAAGGCGGTTGAGCTTCCGGTGACCGTGAATGGACCGATCAATGATCCCTATGGCATGAAGCGGATTGGCTTCGAGACCTCCACGAGCTTGAACCGCCGGGACTTCGGCCTGGTCTACGGGAAAGCCGCCACGATTGGCGATAAGGTGACGGTTGAGATCAGCGTGGAAGCGACGCGGAAGTAGGTCCGCGAAATACACGAGTGCCACGACGTTTTCCCGGGTGGCCAGTCCTTGGAATATTTGGCCTAATCCCGTGATGGACCTGACACACGCGGCGACTTGTACAGCCTGAGATGTTTACGGGTCACACTCAGCAACATCCACCGTCGGCCGAAGCGGGTATAGCGCCGGATGCGGGCGTGTTCCTTTGCGCTTAGGGTCTCGGTGCGCGGGCTGTCCATGAAGGCTCTCGTGAGCGCGTGCCGTTCAGTCGCCCGGTCGAGCTGGACGAGCTCGTTGATGTGCTTCTCCACCTCGATGAGGTGGCGGTATTCGTTGGCATCCTGCTCGTCCAGGAAGGCGAGGAAGGCGGCAAAGATCGCCGGGTGGCGGGCGGCGAGCCGGACCCGGGTGCGGTAGTCATCGAGAATCCCGTGAATCGCGCCGTTGTCGTTTCCCCCGTGCTGACGGTATTGCACCAGTGATTCATTCACGAAGTGGAAGGGCCCGAAAAAGGCGGCCACGAAGCTGATCCACCAATCCTCGACGAGCAGGGTTTCGGGGATGGGAAAGATGTGATCCTTGACGCCGGGCCCGATCGTCATGCCACCACCGCAGACCAGGGGGCTGGTGGCCAGGCACGCAGCGTAGTTGAACCCGGGCTCGCCGAGTTCCTCCCTGCGGCCCAGCATGTGGTAGATCGAGTCGTGGATCGTGTGCAGGGATTCATCGACCACGGCCAGGTCGCAGAAGCTGAGCACGGTTTCCCGGTCGGCGAGCAGGGGCGCGATCGTCCGCTCGATCCGTTCCGGTTTGCAGATGTCGTCGGCACCCATGATGGCGATGTACTCCCCCTTCGCCATCTCGTAGCAGCGATTGAAGGCGTGGACTTTTCCCCGGTTCTGTTCAAAACGATCCAGGCGTACCCGGGGGTCCTGGCCGAAGGCGGACTGCAGGATGTCCCAGGTTCCATCCGTTGAGCCGTCATCGGTCACGCAGACTTCGACCGGCGTATAGGTCTGGTCCAGGCAGCTGGTCACGCATGCGACCACGAAGCGTTCCTCGTTGAAGGCCGCGATCAGGAAACTGACGAGCGGGGTGTCACTCACGGGGAGGGGACTCCTGTTGCGGGGTACGGTTTTACGGTGTTGGGCCGCCGGTCCGCCTCGAGCAGCCAGCCTTGTCGCCCCGGGTAGGCCTCCAGGAGCGCGGCACGTTGTTCAACGGTGCCTTCCCGGGCCCAGATGACGGGGGCCTTCCCGGGATCCGCCGCATTGTAGACGTACTCGGCATGGACATCGTGCCCAGGTGTATAGCGTACAAATACCAGGTGCTGGCCGTGCGTGGCGTTTAACTGTTGGGCGATCTGTTCGCGTTCGTTAAAGCGATCCCATCCGGGACGCTGATAGATGCGGTGCAGGATTCTTCCGCTCCCGTAGGCAACGTGGAGCCCGAGGATCACCCCGGCGAAGACGCGGGTGCGCGGATGCTGCCACAGGGCCAGCCAGGCGAGCGCGACCAGGCCGGTGACCAGGGGCAGGATGGGGGCCAGGTAATGCGGATGCGCGGCGGAAATGTTTACGCTGACCGCGGTGAGGAGAGCGACGATGACGAGGGCTCCAGTCATTTTCCCCCGCTCCCTGGCGAGGAACAGGCCCGGCAGTACGAGCAGCAGGAAGGGTCCGATAAAATACCGGCCGGCCCGGAGGATTTCCTCGAGCGCGGTGCGCGGCTTGGAGCCGGTGTAGGTGTTCAGTTGTTCCGATAGCCCCGTTGCATGAAAGCCCCTTGACCAATGGCGATGGGGAAAGCTGAAGGCCTCGCCGGTGACCGCGTGGTTATAGGCGAGCGTCCCGAGCAGGGCCAGGAACCCGGCGATGGCCATCCAGCAGGTGATCATCAACAGGGACCTGCGGTGCTCCTTTCCCATGATGCACCAGCCCAGCACCAGGCTGAGGGTGCAGGTGAGGCCGCCCTCGAGGGGCCGGGCCTGGGAGAGCAGGAGCAAGCCGAGTGCCCCGACCAGGGCCCAGCGGCACTTCGGGTGCCGGATGCTTTCGGCAAAGCCGAGAAAGAACAGTGCCGCCCCCGCGTAGGCGGTCCCGCCGCCCCAGTAGCTCTGGGTCCATTGCCAGAACAGCGGTGGACAGAGGAGGGGTGCCAGGCTGAGGACCGAGGCGGGCCAGGGCGGACAGGCCATCCGGAGCAGGCGGAACATCGCCGCCGTGGCGAGTGCCATGGCGAGCCAGATCCCCCAGGCGGGATGACCGAAGAGGGTTTGCCCGGTGGCGAGGAAGAAACCCTGTCCCGGCGGATACTTGGCCTGGTAGCTGGGCTGCTGGATGACGTGAAAGCTTTCCAGCAGGCGGGGTTCCGGGTTCGGCGGATTGGTGATGCGACCGGAGGCGAAGGTGTCTGCCGCGAGGAGGTACGCGAATTCGTCGTGGACCCGGGGCAGGGGGAACTGGTAGATTTTTGCCGTCAGGAATCCACCCGCGAACACGAGGATAAACATCAGCAGTGGCGCGAAGGTTTCGAGGCGGGATCCAGTGGCAGCCCGTTTGGTCATGGAGTTATCCTTGGGACCCGGCCGGGGGAATGCAACAGGTTTTTCTCGTGCTCCACCGGAAGGCGATGGGGTCCTTGCCCGCTGACCACGTGAAAGAACCAAAAAAATGGTGCCGTTAA
>JAPYUI010000282.1 GCA_029936175.1 Kiritimatiellia bacterium | reverse complement strand
GCCCTACGGCGTGGCAGGTTCAGGAGGCGTGGCTCGCAATTCGATTTCCGGAAGCGCCTTGTCCGGTTCAAGGAAGTTGGAGTCCAGGGGTTTTTCCTCCACGCCAGCGGGGCGGGTCCCCGAGTGAGATATGTCGTCCAAATCCTCGCGATCCACGTCCACATCATCGATCGAAATTTTGGGCGACTGCTGCATGATACGGTTAAATTCCAGGTTCTCTTCGGAGACGGCTTTCAGCGCATTTTGCTCCGTGCGAAAGTCTTCCATGAAGAAACTATACATGAAATAAGCCCAGCCACAGAACAGGCAGGCGAAAACCAACCAGAAAAACACCTTGCCGGCCGTCAGGCCCGGCTTGCGGGGGGGGTGATGCGGTAAAGAGCCGGGTACAAGGTCATCCCCCAGGGATCCCTCGGAGCCCGCGATCATCGACCCGGTCGTGGGAGCTGAAAGGCGGGTACTCGTCGCAGACGCCGACTCCGGGCGCTTGCGCCGGTATTGCTTTAACTCCGGATCGTATTCGTACATGTTCGACATGGTTTAATGGATTCCCATCGTACACTGTTTCATCCGCTCGGTGCATATTTACAAGTAGAATCAGCCTGCAAAACATGCCGAAATTCGCTAGCACCAGCTCATGGAGCAGCTCTTCGCCTATGGCACCCTGATGCACCCTCCCCTCACCTCCCAGGTGATCGGCCGGATGCCGGAATCCCGGGTCGCACGCCTGAATGGTTATGCACGGTATCGGATCCGCGGCCTCTGGTATCCCGGGATCGTTCCCGCTGAGAACATGCAGGTCCACGGATGCTTATTTTCCGGACTCGACCAAGGGGACCTTGCGTTGCTGGATCGATATGAAAGCGATCGCTATGTTCGCAACTCGGTTATGGCTGAGTTCGACGGACGAGCCACGCCATGCTTTGCCTACGTGATCCGACCGGATTGCACCCAGGAACTCTCGACCGAGTCCTGGAACCTGGCTGCATTTCTAAACGGAGCCTACGGGGCACCGGATGGCTCCTGAAGGTTGCTGTATTGCATCGAACATGGTTAACTATACCCGCATGCCAAGGGGTACTACTAAATGCCGAACCGGATACGTGCTGCGCACCCTGCAGTCCAGGCACGCACGATCTTACCGGTCGCTGAGGCATCAGGCACTGGGAGAAGCTGCACCGTCCTTTGGCACCAGCCTGTCCGAGGAACTGAAGAAACCCTATCGACAATACTTCAACGACCTTTCCCAGTATCGGCGAAGCCAAAGTGATTTCCTCCTGGGACTCTTCGAAGAGACCGAGGACCGCTTGATTGGGTGCCTCGGGTTTTATCGCCAGAAAAAGCTCAAAACGCGCCACAAGGGCCTCATCTGGGGCATGTATGTACACCCGGTGCACCGCCGAAAAGGGCTGGGGCACTGGATGCTGAGCGATGCAATCACACGCATTCGCCGACAGGAAGATCTGGAGATCGTTCATCTTGGTGTGGTCAGCCAGAACGCAGAAGCCATGCAGCTATATGAAGGCCTCGGCTTTGTAAGCTTTGGCAAGGAACCCAGGGCATTTAAACTGCAAGGGGTTTACTATGATATACAACACATGTATCTTGAGTTGTAAGTTGCGCTTACAGATAGCGATGGATTGGTCGAAACGTGCGTTAAAAGCCTTCTATGCAAAATTGGAAACAGGCAGTCCTTGGCGGCATAGCCCTTGTCGTGGTGATCGTTTCCATCATCCACGTGGTGCGCCTGCTCGAGAAGTATAACGTTCAGGAACATAGCCCCGCCGTATTCGTGCCCGACACGGAAGATGATGACCCGACCTTGAACGGTGGCAAAACAGGGGCCGACATGACGGGCCCCGCCCTGTTTGCTGGCGACTTGGAGGAGAAGAAGCCAAAGCCTGCCCCCGGCGATCCTGGACCGGACCTGCTCAACGGTCCATCGGCTATATTCACCGTAAGGGTTCTAGCTACCGGCCTTGGCGGACCCGGCGGTCTAGCCGTTCATCCTAGCTATTCCAACCTCATCTATATCGCCGAGGAAGATGCCAACCGAATTCTCGTCTACGATGAGCAGGATCAAACACGCACGGTCATCATCAATCAGTCTACACCGATCTACCGCCAACGATCGCAGGACATCAAGGCGACCGATTTTCTGAGTATGCCGGAAGGGATTTGTTTTGGACCGAAAGGCGCACTCTACGTGGTTGAAGACCGCACGGGCGGCCGCCTGATCCGTTTCCCCCTGCAAGATGCGGAGCACGTCAAAGCCGGGTATGTTATCCCCTTGCCGGGTTCGTGGACAGAGTACGCCTGGGAGGATGTAGACGTCGGCGCAAACGGGGAAATTCTCATCGCTGGCTCCACCGCACAGAACGTGGCAGGGAAAGATTTCCTCGACCTTTTCGTGGGCACCATCCTGTATAAAGATCGGAACGACAACTGGTGGATCCCCTATGAACGTCGCCTTGCCAGCTTCTCGTCGATTGAGTTCAGCAAGAGCGGAAATCAGGCCGTGTTTACGGGTGAGATCAGCGGCGAGGTCGGCTGGATCGACCTTACGACCCGCCGTCGCCTCGGCGGGAACAGCGAGCATACGGCACGTGGAGTCGAGGGCCTTTGCATCCTGCCGGACGGCAGCCTGCTGTTGGGCCTGGAGGAAGGGACGGTCCAGCATCTGGATCCCGCCGTCGATACGATTTACAACGTGACCGAAAACCTGCCGGCCGTTGAATATATAACCTGGGACCCGGCCAACCAGCGAGCCCTGGTCAGCGATGACAAGTCCGGAAGCTTACTTGCCCTTATTCCTGTGGACCCCATCGATTCCTCCCAGGACAAGATGCTTTTCGCGACCTACCAGTCGATTCTCAGCCAGCTGCATATTCCCAAGGAATGCCCCCCCTACCTGGCGGCGGTTCTCAAGCTGGGCGGCCTCGACTATGACGCAAAAGAAAAACCTGAATTGAGCTTTCGCCAATTCACTGCCCGCGTACCCATGGTCGCCGCATCGGCACGGGTCGCCCCCGTCCCCCTGCACAATTTCTCCCGGGACCCGATCGAGCACCTGGAATTTGTCGTGTTCGAGCCGAACCGTATCGGGTATTCAAATAAGGGCGTCGAATTGTCCCTCGCCGGGTTCTATGTGCGCACCCAATCGGGAAAAGAAATAAAGAGCTCAACCAAGGAGATGGCGGTTCGCCGACTGGATATTGCCACCCAGGAAGTGATCCCGGGAGGCATTGCGGATTTCGTGGTGCCACACGCCTCCTCGGTCACGGTTTCATCCAGCGGTGCCGCCGCGATTAACTTTACCGGCATGGGTGAGACGCCTGATTTTTCGGTCATCATCAACCCGCAGCAACCGGAAAAGAGTTATATGGCCGTCTTCTACGAAAACGGGACCCGCGATCACTACAAGTTAAGTTTACCCAATGCCGACTCGGTTATGCATAACTGGGTTGTGGCCTATTCCAACGACATCACCGAACAATGGCAGTCGCTACAGGGGACCCCAAGCTCAAGTGGCTTGTAGGCATGCGTATCACCAACATCCTACATATCCTGCTGGGCACTTTCTTCGTGTCCCTGGCCTGCGCCGCACCGATCCGCCTGGAACCCTCGAATGTCCGGGTCGCGGTGGACCTGATCGCAGCCGACCTTAAAGGCCCGACCGGTATCGTGGCGGATCCTGAACTGGACGTACTCTACGTAGCAGAATCAAGCGGCAATCGTATCGTTCAAATCCAGGACAAACAAACACAGACCTTCATTGGTGGGGATTTCCAAATCGATGCGGAAAACCTCCCTCACTACTTTCGGCTGAACACCGACGAGGTAGCCTACTGGAGCGCATCCGGCTTCCGATCCCCTTATGACATCAGTTTTGACTCGTCCAATCGCTTTTACGTCGCC
>JAPYUI010000281.1 GCA_029936175.1 Kiritimatiellia bacterium | reverse complement strand
GGGCATTCAGTCCGTCAACATCCCCTTGCTCTGCCGCCCGGCGAAACCACTTGACTGCTTCCTCTTTGTCCTGGGGAACACCGGTGCCATCAAAGTACCTGTTGCCGAGGGCATTCATTCCGTCAACATCCCCTTGCTCTGCCGCCCGGCGAAACCACTTGACCGCTTCCTCTTTGTCCCTGGGGATGCCGGAACCCCAGGAATATATATAGCCGAGGGCGTATAGTGCCCCGGGCCAATCCTGTTCCGCCGCCAGGCGAAACCACTTGATCGCCTCCTGGTTGTCCCGGGTCACGCCACAGCCCTCGCTGTATATTACGGCGAGGTTGTACTGCGCCTTGGCATTGCCCTGGGCCGCCGCCAGGCGTGACCACTTGCCCGCTTCCTGGTAGTCCACGGACACGCCCAAGCCGCGGGCGTACATCGAGCCGAGCAGGGCCTGCCCGGTGGCATCGCCTTGCTCCGCCGCGCGCCGATACCACCCGAGCGCTTCCCCGTAGTCCTGGCAAAGACCGACGCCATGCTCGTACATCTCGCCAAGCCTGGCCTGCGCCGCGGCATCACCCCGCTCCGCTGCCCGGCTATACCGCTCGACCGCCTCCTCTACATCCACCGGCAGGCCGGCATCATCCTCGCTCGTTACAGGTAACTTTTTCGACATGGTATCAATCCTCACTTGTTCACTTCTGCCCTGGCAATAATCATCCGGGATACGCGTCCTGGTGGAGACCGGCTAAAGCCGGGGCCATTCCCCCAAAAGCCCCCGCCCGCGCCGGGGGGGCGCGGGCGGGGGAGCGACAGGCATTAGAAGATCGGGGGATCCTGGCGGGCCCGGCGGGCCCGCGAATGCGCGAGCTTCTCGTTCTTGCAGAGCCAGATCTGGTGGGCATCCCCGCTCATCTCCTTGCGGGTCGCCCGGTACCTCGGCTCGGTGACCCGCCCGGCCTGGGCCTCGAGTTGCTGCCGTTCCTCTTCCAGCACCGGGTCGCTTATACCGAGACTCCCGAGCTTGTGGACGGCCACGAGCAGGGTATCCCTGGCCCGTGCGTAGTCGCCCCGGTCGGCTTCCTGGATCGCCCGCTGGCGGGCCCGGGCCGAGATCTGCATGCCCAGCTCGCGGACGACATCGGCCTGCGGCTCGGCGCGCCTGGCGGCTGATGCATCCGTGACGTCCACCGTGACCTCCTGGGTGATGCTGCGGGGCTGTATCACGTCCCCCTGTAAATCCGAGAAACGCAGCTCGGCGTCCGCGATGACGACCGACCCGGGATCGGGGTAGCCGGGAACGGAAAGCGCCACCAGGAGTTTCTTGGATTCGCCGGAATAGGCGTCACCGAGCTGGTAGCGGACGCCGTCCGCCATCCGGTCGGAGGGGTGCATCGACCACTGCGACACCAGGTTGACGTCGTCCCGGACCCGGAGGGTGATCTCGATGTTCTGGGCGATCAATTGCTGCAGGTCGCCGAGCTCCTCCCGGAAAATCTCCGGCGCCATGTCCGCGGTCTCGATGTAGTAGAAGTTCCCCCGGGATGCCCGGGCGATGTCGGTCAGCAGGTCCTCGGCGAAATCCGCGCCGAAGCCCAGGGTGGTGGTGACGATCCCGTGCCGCTCCAGCGCATCCTCGCCGATCGCCACCAGTGCGCCGGGGTCGGTGATGCCCTGGTTGGCCAGGCCGTCCGTGAGGAGCATGATCCGGTTGATCGACTCGCTGCCGGCATGGGCGGCCACGTGCTCGATGCCCTTGAGCCAGCCGCCGCTCAGGTTGGTCATGCTCCGGGCATGGATGCGGTCCACCTGGTGGATCAGTTCCGCCCGGTCCGTAACCGGGATCGCCTCCCGGATCGTGGTAACCTCGCTGTCGAAGATGACCAGGCTGAGCCGGTCCCGGGCGTCGAGATGCCGGATCACCTGCTTGATGGCCTCGCGGGTCCGTTCCATTTTCTCGCCCTGCATTGAGCCGCTGCGATCGATAACCAGCCCCAGGTTCAGGGGCTTGCGTTCCCGCTCCTCCATTGCGGAGGCCTCCAGGTTGACCAGGAGGTTCACCTCCCGGTCCTGCCCGGTGGCAACCAGTTCGTAGTCAAGTAAGCACTTCATCTTCATGTATCGGGTCCTTTTTGTTGGTGCGGCCGGTGGCCGCGTTTAGGTCTCTCTGCTTCTCTTCCCGCCGCGAGGCGGCACATCGTCGGTGGCACCGGGGTGCCGGTTTTCGGTAAAAAAGGGGGCACGGGGTCACTCGGGAGGGCACCCGCCCGGCGGGAAATCGCCAGGGGGTTCCGATCGCATCAAGCGCCCGGCCGCTGAATCAGGCCGCCGCTTTTCGCGGCCTGAAGCGGTCGTAGATCCCCGGCGGCATCCCCCTGCCGGGTACAAAGGGAGCCGGCCGGTTACGGCCGGGGAGGGGGCTGGAAAGCCCCGCATGGTCGGCCCTGTTCGCCGCTATCCGGGCCTTCGGCAGGGGCGTGTCGGTTGTCTCCCTACCTGCCAATGCGCTGCTGGCAGCGGAGCGGGGATAGCGCATTCCGGGGGCCGGGAACGGGGTCTCCAGGGCGCCTTTCGCGTGGTGCGAGAGCCCCCGGCAGAGGTAAAAAACACCGTTTTTACTGGGTAAACGTGGGTTAATCGTCCTCGGTGCCGGCATGCTGATGTTTCCTCAAGTGGGGTGCTGATAATGTTATTAACTACTTACATACTATAACGACAGGGCATTAATTTTGTCGACATGTATTTGCAAAAAAAATGGAATATTTTGTATCTTGTTCTCGTTGAGCAGGTAACAGTCTTGGAACTGCGACCCGTGTCGATTCGCCTGGAGCGCGCATGAAAAAGACTTCCTCCCACCATCCCAAGAGCCCCGCCCAGCGGGAATACATTGCCGAGGCGACCAAGGTGGCGGCCCACCCGGTCCGTTCCGCGATCCTCGAGACCCTGCGGGGGGAGTTGCCCCTGACCAGCCGGGAGTTGGTGGAAAAACTCGAGGACCGGGGCTCGCCTGAGGCCATCCGGGAGCTGCCCTACGAGGAGCTCAAGCAGAAGCGCTACAACCTCTACCACCACCTGGAGCTCCTGGAGAACCTGGACCTGATCCGCTCGGAACGGATAGACGGGAAGACCAAGGTCTACCGGGTGAACCGGCCTTCGCATCCGCTTGCGACGGTGGTCATCCTTTCCGAGCGGCAGATCAACGAGAACCTGGAGGAGTTTTTCCGTTTTCGCGAGGTCCTCGAGGAGATCGAGGGGGAGCGGGTCCCGACGCCGGAGAAAATCAAGCGGGTCGAGATCACCTTCCATTACGAGTAGTCCCCGGCCGGGGCACCCGCCCCGGGCTTGAACTGGGCGTAGATCCTTTCCGGGGCCGTCTCGAAGTAGGCGAAAAGGGCCGGGCAGAGCCAGCCGGCCTGGTCGAGCCGGGCGCTGTAGTACCAGTTGCCGTTGTATTCCACCCCTTGCCAGGCCAGCTCGAGGTTGTGGTCGGGAAAGGGTGCGGCGGAAAAGAGCAGCGCGAAGCCGTCCTCGGCGCCGGGGATCTGTTCCACCATCCGGTCGATGATGCGGTCCGCCCCGGAGACGAAGGGTTCCTTGACCAGGTCGTGGTCCGGGTCATCGAAGACCCACTGGCCTCCGTGGCGGTAGGGGTGTAGCAGCATGATGGCATTCGTGTTCATGGGGTGTCCTTTCGGGGTTGGTGAAGTGAATCGGCCGCCGCGAGGCAAGCCGCCTATACGTATCTTGATCAAGAAAAGGATCTGCGTACGGCGGGCATACGTGTACGCGGGACCCGGCCACCGCGACCGGGGCACGACCCCTCTATAAAAGCGCGCGTGCGCACCTGCGCGCGCGTGAGGACAGGGGGTCAACCCGCGGTGCCGGGGAGGGGGAATGCCTTTATGGGCAGCCTATTCAGGCCTATGCCGGATGCCCGGGGTGCTTGTTT
>JAPYUI010000059.1:21262-22658 GCA_029936175.1 Kiritimatiellia bacterium | reverse complement strand
TCACGTCCTGACCATCTGGGTGGGGTGGATGGTGCTCGTCGCCCTGGTGCTCATTCGCTTCATTCCCTACAGGAAAGCCTTTCGGGGCGATGCCACGGGGGTGTCATTGAAGGAGGTCATTGCCTTCTCGCTCCCCTTGTTGCCCATGTTGTTTGGCGAATGGCTCTTTCGCCTCGGCGACCGGTGGTTCCTGTTGATCCTGCACGGGAAAATCGAGACCGGCTATTACATGGTCGCGATGAATATTGCCTTGATTGCGTTCATGGTCGGCCAGCAGCTGCTCAGCATGATTGCCGCGAAGTTCAACCAACTCAAAAACCGTTTGCCCGGTGAATTGATGGACGCGCCGCACCGGTCCCCGGAGATGCGCGCGATCTTTTCCATCATGTTGCGCTACTGCTGGGCCCTCTCCATCGTCACTGGGGTCGCCTTTTGCCTGACCGGCGACCAGATCGTGGGTATCCTCGCGGCTCCCAAGTTTGCGCCGGCAGCTGAGATCCTTCCCTGGGCCGCGCCGGTATCGTTTTTCTTCCTCACCGGAACGGTCTTCTGTCGCACCTTGATTACCCTGGATCGCACGAAGACCGTAACCGTGGTGACCCTGGGCGCGGCGGCCGTCAACCTGGTGCTGAACGCCTTGCTGGTCCCGGGGATGGCCAAGGAGGGTGCCGCGCTCGCCACGGTCCTCAGCCTGCTGTGCCTGACCTTGTTTTCCGGGATCGCGATCCGTGCCTGGCGTTGGCTCGATGCATCGGAGTTAAAGGCGGGCCGCATGCTCGTGTTCGCGGTTTTGTGCACCGGGTCCTTCTACCTGGCGGAGCGCATCAGTGGCTACATGGTGCTCACGCTCGCGCTGGGGGCCCTGCTGTCCCTGGTCTTCCTCCTGGCACTCGGTTTATTCAAGAAGACGGAAATGCTCACCCTGTTCGACAAGATGCCCCCCGAGAGCACCTGAGGCCGCTTATTCAGGCTTTGCGGGTTTCACCGCGTCCTTCGCCTTCGCGGCATCCTCTGCAACCTTGGGCCCTTGCGGGGCCTTGGGGGAGGGGGCCACCTCTGTGGCCTTTGGGGTCCCGGGCTTCGGGAGCGCCGTGTCTTGCGGCTTGAGATTCAACTTGGGCGTTTCGATCGGATCGCCGATCCCGGGGATCTTTTTCTCGTTTGCGTCTTTCAGGGCATCCCCGGCCTTTTCGATCAGTCCGTCCGCGTCCTTCAGGGGCTCCGCCTTGGGCAGTGCCGGCACCCGGATCGGTGGCGTGGTGACCACGGTCTTGGGCTTCACTCCCGTTGGCGCGGGCCTTGGCGGGAGGCTGGTTCCGGCGGGAGGCGTCAATCCCGGCGGGAGGCTGATACCCGGCGGGAGGCCGATACCCGGCGGGAGGCCGATACCCGGAGG
>JAPYUI010000059.1:6155-21162 GCA_029936175.1 Kiritimatiellia bacterium | reverse complement strand
GGGGGCGTGCCGCCGACAGGCTCGGTATTGTCATCGGCTTTTTCCTTCGCGCTCACCAGGTCCTTCCGTGCAAACACCAGCGGCTCTACATCCAGGTCATCCAGGACGTATACCCACTTGGCCAGCGGCGCGAGGTCATCGACCTTCTTCTGGGTATCGGCAACCGTCTTTGCATGTGCGGCGACGAGGGCCTGGAGTTTGTCGGCCACTTTTTCCTCGCGGGTTTTTCCCGGGGTGGCGGTGGCATCTGCGGGGGCGGCCTCACCCTCGGGTTTGGGTGCATCCGGCGGCACGGCTTTTTCCGCATCGCCCAGGGTCGGTGCAGGCGGGGCGGCAAAACGGGTTGTCAAGCGGGCATAGCGGCTGCCGTCCTTCACTTCCTTGCCAACCTTGAGGCTGTAGGATAGGCCGTCCTTTGTTTTTGCGGTGTAGATTACCGGTTGGTCGAATCCGAGGCCGGCATTGTCCAGTGCCGGGTCGGCAACACTTTCAAGGCGAAGGCTCTGGATCGCCCGGTGTGCGCGCCCGCAGCTCGCGGTGTTGGCTTCCTCGTTCGTCGAGAGGCCGGTCACCTGGTAGTTCGCGGTGTCCGCACTGTTAATCGTGGTCGTCTGGTTGGAAATGGTCAGCGAGATCTCGGTGATATCCGAGGCATTCACGCTGAGGAAGTCCTTCTTGATCCAGTCTTCACTCGCCGTGGGCAAGCTTGTCATGTTTTCCGAGACCAGCAGGACCGGTCCGTCGCCGATGCGCATAAAGCGCCCGTCCGGCATGCCACCGCCGAATTGCCCCCCACTTTTTGATTCCCGGTTTTCACCGAGTTTCAGGGCGGCCAGTACCTGGCCGGAAGCATCCTGCAGGCTCACCACGGTTGCGTTGGTGTCGAGACCGTATTCCGCATCGTTTCCACCCCGCGGCAGATCTGCAGCTTTCAGTTCACTCCACTCGGTCAGGTTGTCGACGATCTTTTCAAAGTCGGCTTCGTAATCGTAGAGCGAGTCCACGACCCACTTGTCGTTTTTACGGGTCACCGTGCTGCTCTTGTCCGGGCTGCTCACCCGGATGGTTGCCACGGCGTTGACGTCGAGATCACCAAGGATCTTGTCGCCGGCATGCAGTCCACTGGAATGCCCGGATTTCTCCCCGGGTTCCCGGTTCATGAAAAGGGCGATACCGCCGAGGACCACCAGTGCGGCGCCCAGTTTAGTCAATGTCTTTGAGTTCATTTTACGTTCTCCGGCTGATTATTTGGAGGACATGGACCTACGACGAACGCCGTACACGATGCCGAAGATGGCTGCCAGCAGGGGAATGCCCGCAATATTGATCACCTTGTGCTTCATGCCTTCACGTTCCACGTCCTTGCGTAGATCTTTCCGTACTTCCTTTAATTTCTTTTGTGTGTCGAATTCCTGGTCGCGGAGTTTTTTCAGCTCGACAATCTGGTCCGCTGACATGATGAATTTCTGGTCGGCGGATTTCTGGCCTTGAAGCTCCTGGATTTTGCGCCGGGCCTCCTTCAGCCCGTCATCCAGTTTCTTGTACTCTTCCTGGTACTTCTTGGCGGCCTGTGCTTCCAGTTCCTTTACCTTGGTGAAGGGCCGGTTGAAGTTGTCGCGCGCCCGGAGATCGAGGAGGGCGGTGCTGCCGCCCAGTTGCTCCAGCAGGTTGGCGACCAGGGGGCCGTTCTCCGGACCGCCGGGCATTCGCATCACGCCGCCACCGAACTGGGCGAGGCGAAACGCGAAGTTCTGGTGAAGCATGTCGGTGTCGGCGATGATGATGACCATCGCGCCATCCTTTGCCGTCGCGAGGTGGCTGTCCTTGGTGTCGCCTTCCGCCTTGGCCGGGAAGGCAGATGGAAAGGCACCCATCAGGCGTATGCCGAGTACCTTCTTGCCGCTGGGTTTGAGGCTGTTCATGACCTGCTGCTGGCCGCCCATCGCGGAGAAGGTCTCCAGCAGGCCCGCCTGGTCCGTCGTGCTCAACAGGGTGGTGCTGGTGATGCCCTCGACATCTTTCACCGCCAGGGAACCCGCCATGACCACGGTGATCTGGTTGATCCCGGTGGTCGCCCGGTCATCCTGGTTGATCTGGGCCTGGGTCAGGTTCAGGACCAGTGGATTTCCACCGGATGAGCGGCTGGCGAGGGACACGTCGGCCGTGAGTTGCCCCTTTTCCAGGGTCACGCCCCAGGGACCGGTTAATTTATCCATCTCCGATCCCGCATTCAGGAAGCCCATCATCGGGTTTTGCTGCCCGGGGGCCTGGGCCTCGATGATGCTCAGGGGGTCTTCAAAGATCATGAGGCGTCCACCGCGCATGACGAATTGGTCGATCGCGTAGAGCACGTCGTCGGACAGGTTCTTCGGGTGTACGACCATCAGGATGCCGATGTCCGCACCGATTTCCGTCACGCTGGTGCCGAGGTCCTCGATGTCCATCTGGCGCTCGAGATCGGTGAACATGAACCACTTCGGTTCCGGGGGACGCCCCTGCGAAAACTGGGGGGGCAATTGCGGTCCACCCATGACCGCGAGGCCGGAAATCAGGCCGACCTTGGTGCTTTCGGTCTTGCTCACCTCGTAGATCAGGCGGGTCACGTCGTATTCCAGGCCCGCTTCGTTTTGCGGGTGCAGGAAGGGGATGCTCGCCTCGTTCTTTCCCGAGGTCGCCGCGAGGCCGAGATAAATGCGCTCGCCGCCGAGCAGCTGCGTCTGCTGGCCTTCAATGCTGTACTTGCGCGCGAGGTCCTCTTCATCCGAGTCCGGCTTGGGGTCGAAGCGCTCGATGACCACACGATTTCCGCTGTGGACCTCGTACTCGTGCAGGAGGTCCTGCACGCGCTGGGCATACTGCTTGAGGAAGATGGGCGTATCTTCACCGGACTTGGAGTAAAAGAACTTCAGGGAGACATCGTCGCCCAGTTCGCCGAGGACGGTTTTTGTCCCCTCGGACAGGCTGTACAATTTCTCCTCGGTCATGTCCACGCGCACCCCCCGTATTTTACCCACGATGATGTTGGCCACGATGACGATGCCGATGACGATCAACACCGCGAGGGTGTTGCTGGTAGTAACGATTGCTTTTTGTTTAGACATGTTCAAGTTCTCCAATCAGGAAGCGGCTTTGTTGTTCAAGGTCGCCTGGGTGGCGAACAACATCAGGCCGATGATGCTGATGAAATAGAATACATCGCGAAGTGACATCACGCCGCGCTGGAAGGTCTGGTAGTGGTCGATAAACCCGAGGGAAGCGATCCCGTCCACCACGCTGGTGGGCAGGAAGCCGGACAGGAAGTCCGTTACCGGGTTAAAGCCCGCGAGAATCAGCAGGAGGCCGATCACCACCGCGAGGATGAAGCTGATCACCTGGTCCTTGGACAGGGCCGAGGTGAACATGCCGATCCCGAGGTAGGCTCCCGCGAGCAGGAAGCTGCCGACGTAGCCGGAGAAAATCACACCCAGGTCGGGGTCCCCCAGGTCGGAGGCCGACCAGACCACCGGAAAGGTGAGAAACAGTGCCAGGCCGAGGAAAGCCCAGCTCGCGATGAACTTGCCCAGGATTGCCTGCGTCGGGGTGATCGGGAGGGTGAACAGGAGCTCAATGGTATTGTTCCGCCGTTCTTCCGCCCACAGGCCCATGGAAACGGCCGGCACCAGGATCAGGTACAACCAGGGATGCCAGACAAAGAAGCTCTGGCTGAGATCGGCCTGCCCGTTCTCGAAGAAGTTCCCGATGTTAAAGGTAAAGAAGCCCATGCAAAACAGGAAGATGATGATAAATACGTAGGCGACGGGCGTATTAAAATACCCGGCCCACTCGCGCTTGGCTATCGTTGTCGCGTGCCCGATCATGCGGTCACCTCTTCTTTCTCTTTGCTTTCCACCAGGGTGTCCTCGGTCGTGGTCAACCGACGAAAGACATCCTCCAGGCGTCCCTCGGCAGCCAATTCGGATGGCTTGGCATCCTTAACCACCTTGCCGTTGCTGATGATAATGACGCGATTGCAGATCGCATCGACCTCTTCCAGCACGTGGGTGGACAGGATGATGACTTTCTCCGCGGCCATCTCCTTGATCATCTCGCGAACCACGTGCTTCTGGTTCGGGTCCAGGCCATCCGTCGGCTCGTCCATGATGAGAACGGGGGGATCGTGCAGGATCGCCTGGGCGAAGCAGGTTCGCTGGCGATACCCCTTCGAAAGCGTGTCGATCGTCTGGTTGCGGACGTCCCCGAGGAAACACTTCTCGAGCGTGGCCTCGACCACGGAAAGGGCCTTCGGGCCCTTGTAGCCACGCATCTGTGCCATGAAGCGCAGGAATTCGTATACGGTCATGCTGCGGTAGGACGGGGCGCTTTCCGGCAGGTAACCCAAGCGTGACCGGGCCTGAACCGGGGATGTAATGATGTCATGGCCATCTATGACGGCGGTGCCCGAGGTCGGCTTGATGAAGCCGGTGATCATGCGCATCGTGGTGGATTTCCCGGCACCGTTCGGGCCCAGAAAGCCCAGCACCGTGCCTTTTTCCACCTCGAAGGTCACGTCATCCACCGCTCGCCTGGTACCAAAATCCTTTACCAGATGATCTACGGATATCATAATTCCACTCCTGAATAGGGGTTAAGCAAATTCTAACTGCCTGTGAAATGCGCTTTGACTGCGCAAAGGAGAGAGTGTTCAATAAAATTTTGAGGGTTTTGCAACGAAAATCTCTTGGTTAGGGGTTTTTAAGGTAAATGGATTCCCCGTATTCGGTGAAGAGCGATCCAGTAGCTGAATGGCGTATGCCCAAATTCGAAAAATAAATGGGAAATTCTTTCCGATTACCGAGAAAATAGACAAAAACCCTTCGACTGCAGAAAAACCCGACCCGGAGAAGACCCATGCGAATTTTAGCCATTGTCGACCACGTGTACGAGGACCTGGAACTGTGGTATCCGAAGATTCGGCTGGAGGAAGAGGGTTGGGAGGTCCTGGTCGCGGGACCGCTTGCGGGTGAAACTTATGTCGGTAAACACGGCTATCCCTGCTTGAGCGACGCGGCCATTTCCGATGTGGACGCTGCCGATTTCGATGGTCTTCTCCTTCCCGGTGGCTTTGCTCCGGATAAACTCCGTCGCGACGAGAAGGTCAAGCAGCTCACCCGGTGTTTTAATGACGCGAACAAGATGATTGCCCATATCTGCCATGCGGGCTGGATTTGTATTTCGGCGGACATTCTTCGTGGACGCAGGGCGACGAGTACGGCGGGTATCAGGGACGACATGATCAATGCCGGTGCCGAGTGGCTGGACGAGGCCCTGGTGGTCGATGGGAACCAGATCAGCTCGCGCACACCAAAGGATTTGCACGTGTTCGCCAAGGCCATGGTGGAGCATTTGAACCTGCAGCAGCCTTCGTGAGCAGGCGGGATTGATTCATCCTGGTTTATGCGCTACGCCATAGTAAGCGCAGCTGCAAGGGGCCAAGGAAGCCATGAGTACACCCATCTATCTCGACTATAATGCCACGACGCCGATTGACCCTCGCGTTGCAGATGCCATGCGGCCCTACCTGGACGAAATATGGGGTAATCCCTCCAGCGGCCACTGTTTTGGCCGGCCTGCAAAGGCGGGTCTGGACAAGGCCCGGGGTCAGGTGGCAAAGCTGCTTGGATGTTCACCCGCGGAAGTGACCTTTACCAGTGGCGGAACCGAGTCGAACAACATGGCCCTCATCGGGACGATGCGAAAGTTGAAGGAACGCGGGAACCACCTGGTCACCTCGGCCGTCGAACACCCGGCGATCAACCAGGTCTGCGAGTATCTCCTTGCGCACGAAGGCTGTGAAGTGACCTATGTCCCGGTCGATGCCGAAGGCCTGGTCGCGGTCGAAGACCTTCGGGCCGCGATCACCGACCGGACGGTGTTAATCTCCATCATGCATGCAAACAACGAAGTCGGTACGATCCAGCCGATTCGCGCGATTGCGGACCTTGCACGTGAGCGCGGAATTCTGATGCACACGGATGCGGCGCAATCGGTCGGGAAGGTCTCGACGAAGGTGGACGAACTCGGCGTGGACCTTCTTTCCATCGCCGGGCACAAGGTGTACGCGGCGAAAGGCGTGGGCGTGATCTATCGTAGGGATGGCGTGACGCTGGCCCCGGTGCTGCATGGTGCGGGCCAGGAAAACGGCGTGCGTGCGGGAACGGAAAACGTGCTGGAAATCGCGGGGTTGGGCATGGCCTGCGAGCTCATCGCGAACGAGGTTTCGCACGGTGGGGGCCTGCGCGACCGCCTGGAGGTGGGTTTGCTGGCGGCATGCCCGGAAGCCCGGGTGAATGGCCACCTGGAAAAACGCCTACCAAACACCTTGAGCATCAGTTTCCCCGACCGGATGGCATCGGATATCATGGCGCGCCTGGAACGTGTATGCTGTTCGGCTGGAGCGGCTTGTCATAGCGATACAGTCAAGATTTCCGCGGTTTTGGCGGCGATGCAGGTGCCGATGAGCCATGCGCCGGGGACCTTGCGCCTGTCGACGGGGCGGATGACGACGGAGGCGGAGATTGACGGCGCACTGGAAGACCTTCTGCAAGCGGTACGGGGCTAGCCCTGGCCCGCCCCGGGCTCACGGATAGCGGGTTACCTTGAATCCCTGTGCTGCTTCCCGCTCGGCAATCCCCTGCCAGTCCGCCCAGGAAATGGCGCCCGATAAATCCAGTGGGCGTTGCTTCGTCGTCTCCGCGTGAACCAGGTCCTCCAGGTCTTTCCAGATCGCCGACACGGTATCTACTGCACACCGTTTATTGTGGCCGATCAAGCCTGACGGACCGCGCTTGATCCACCCGGCGACATACACTCCGGGATGGCCTTCTACCCGTCCCTCGTGGTTGGGAATGATTCCCAGGTTCTCGTCAAATGGAAGACCGGGAAGGGCCTGGCCGAAGTAGCCGATGGATTTCAGCACGAGCCCGCAGGGAATCTCCTCGCGTTGTTCGGTCCCTAGTACTTTCTGGTCACCGGCATCCCCGTGGAGTGTATTCAGCGCAACGCGCACGCCGTTTTCGATAATCTCCACCGGTGACCGAAGCCAGCGGAAGGTAATGTTCCGACCCTGTGGCGGAATCGAAGGGAAGCCCTCAAAGAGCGTGAATATTTTCTGGCCTTGTGTATCCTTATCGAGTTCGACCCGGCTTTCCTCGTTCAGGTCCAGTTCTGCCGGATCGATCCAGGCGAGGTCCTGCAGCTCCATGAGTTCCGCCCGGGTAAATGAGGCCTGGGCGGGGCCGCGCCGCCCGAGCACGATGATGTTCTGGACCTGGCTCTTCCCGAGTGCGTCCAGGGCATGCCGGGCGATGTCGGTTGGCGCCAGTGTGTCCGTCGGCTTGGCGAGGATACGTGCGAGGTCAATGGCGACATTACCATTTCCGATAATGACGGCCGTATCCCCGGAAAGGTCGAAGCGTCGATCCGTGTATTCAGGATGCCCGTTGTACCAGGAAACAAAGTCGATTGCGTGATGGCAGTGGGGGAGGTCCTCGCCGGGAATATTGAGCATTCGACTCGTTTCAGCTCCCGTGGTGACCACGATCGCATCGTACGCGGTGCGGAGTTGCTCCACACGGATGTCTTGTCCGATCTCGATGCCTCCCAGGAAGCGAACCCGCTCGTCCCCGGCCACGCGGTCAAATCGGCTGGTCACCAGCTTGGTTTTCGGATGATCCGGGGCGACCCCGTAGCGAACGAGGCCGTAGGGGGCGAAAAGGCGGTCGAAGAGGTCGACCCGGGCCTCGACCGGGCCCTTGAGCAGTTCTTCGGCCGTGTAAAACCCGGCAGGACCGGCGCCGATAACCGCTATCCGCATCGGGCGACTATGAAAAAGGCTTTGTGACATGGTTATCCGCTCTTTTTCCTTTAAAATCGTCTGGTTATCGAGGATAAAATCTATATATCCGTTTAACCGGATAAAAGAATATTTAGATGAGCGACATGCGGCAAAAACTGGAAAAGCTCCTGCAGGAGCGCATTTTACTCCTCGATGGAGCGATGGGGACGATGATTCAGCGTCATAAGCTCACGGAAGAGGACGTCCGCGGCGAACGCTTTAAGGGGCATGATGCCGATATCAAGAACAACGGTGACTTCCTCTCCCTGACCCAGCCGGCGATCATCCGCGACATCCACGCCGAATACCTGGATGCGGGGGCCGATCTGATCGAGACCAACACCTTTAACGCGAATGCGATCTCCCTCGCCGACTATGACCTCGTCGATCTCGCCTACGAGATCAACTACGAGAGCGCGAAGATCGCGCGAGCGGTCTGTGATGAATTTACGGATCGCAATCCGGACAAACCGCGTTTCGTCGCCGGCATACTCGGGCCGACCACGCGCATGACCAGCATGTCACCCCGGACGGAGGACATGGCCTTCCGCAATCTCCGCTTCGAGGACCTGGTCGAGGCCTACCTGGATTCGATTCGCGGTCTCGTTGAAGGCGGTACAGACCTGCTGCTGGTGGAAACCATTTTTGACACCCTGAATGCCAAGGCGGCGGTGTATGCGATCATGCAGTATCGTGAGGACACCGGGCATGATATTCCGCACATGATCTCCGGAACCTTTGCCGATGCGAGCCTGCGCATGCTGACGGGACAGAATGCCGAGGCGATGGTGATTTCTCTTTCACACGGCAATCCCTTGAGCATCGGCGTGAACTGCGGGGTTCCAGGGAACCAGTTGCGGTCGGTCATTGATGATGTCTCCCGTGCATCCGATTGTTTTACCAGCGCCCACATTAACGCCGGGTTGCCAAATGAGTTCGGCGAGTACGACGAAGTGCCGGAGGTGACCGCGGAATACATCCGCGATTTCTCGGCGAACCAATGGTTGAACATTGTCGGTGGCTGCTGTGGCACCACGCCCGACCACGTCCGTTCCATGGCGGACAAGGTTCGAGACCTCGAGCCCCGAAGGTTGCCGACCGGCGGGAAGACCTTGCGCCTGAGCGGGAACGAAGCATTCGTTCACACTCGGGAGATGAATTTCGTGAACATCGGCGAACGTACCAACGTGACGGGTTCACGCAAATTTCTCCGCCTGATCAAGGAGGAAAAATACGAAGAAGCCCTTGAGGTGGCCTGTCAGCAGGTGGAAAACGGCGCGCAGATGATCGATGTCAACATGGATGAAGGGCTGCTGGAATCGGCTGAGGTCATGCGGACCTTCCTGAACCTGGTGATGGCCGAACCGGATATCTGCCGGGTACCGATGGTGATCGACTCGTCCAAGTGGTCGGTGATCGAGGCGGGGTTGAAATGCGTGAAGGGTAAGTGTGTTGTCAATTCGATCAGCATGAAAGAGGGTGAAGAGGCTTTTATCCAGCAGGCAAAAACGGTTCGGAAATACGGGGCCGCGGCCATTGTAATGGCCTTTGACACGGATGGCCAGGCGGACACGCTGGCGCGTCGCCTGGAGATTTGTCGCAGGTCCTACGATGTGCTGGTAAACCGGGTGGGCTTTCCGCCCGAGGACATCATTTTCGACCATAACATCTTTGCCATCGGTACCGGGCTGGAAGAGCACAACAACTACGGGGTTGAGTTCATCGAAGCCACCCGCCGGATCAAGGAGGAGATGCCCTTGACGAAGGTCAGCGGAGGCGTGAGCAATGTTTCATTCTCGTTCCGTGGCAACGAACCGGTGCGCGAGGCGATTCATTCGGTATTCCTGTATTACGCGGTCAAGGCGGGCATGGACATGGGCATTGTCAACGCGGGCCAGTTGGCGGTATACGACGCGATCGATCCCAGGTTGAAAGGGTTGGTCGAGGACCTCGTCCTGAACCGCCGGGCGGACGCGACGGAGCGCCTGCTGGACGTGGCTGGCGAGTACGTCGGGCAGGGCAAGAAGGAGGTGGCCAACCTGGCGTGGCGCGAGAAAGCGGTGGCGGAGCGCTTGTCCTACGCCCTGGTCAAGGGGATTGCCGATTTCATTGAGGAGGACACGGAGGAATACCGCCAGGAGGTCGACCATCCCCTGGAGGTAATCGAGGGACCCCTGATGGACGGGATGAATGTGGTGGGCGACCTCTTCGGTTCCGGCAAGATGTTCCTGCCGCAGGTGGTCAAGAGTGCTCGGGTAATGAAGAAAGCGGTGGCGTACCTCAATCCATACATGGAAGCATTGAAAGCCGAGGCCGGGAGTTTTGCCAAGGGACGGATCCTGATGGCCACGGTGAAGGGTGACGTGCATGACATCGGAAAGAATATCGTGGGCGTCGTATTGGAATGCAACAGTTACGAGGTCATCGATCTCGGCGTGATGGTACCCGGCCAGAAGATCCTGGATGAAGCGAGGAAGCATGGTTGCAACGTGATCGGCCTGAGCGGCCTGATTACGCCATCCCTGGACGAGATGTGCAGCGTGGCGAGCGAAATGAAGCGCCTGCATTTCGACCTGCCTTTATTGATCGGCGGTGCGACGACCTCGAAGGTGCACACGGCGGTGAAGATCGCGCCGAACTATGACCACCCGGTGGTTTACGTTCCGGATGCCTCGCGTGTCGTGGGCGTAGTGAGTAAATTGTTGAGCGAGGTGCATAAGACGGCTTATTCGGCGGAGCTGCGCGAGGAGTACAGCGCCATCAGTGAAGAGTATGCGGGTGCGGACCGAACCAGGAATCTCATATCGCTCCAGGATGCACGGGCCAACCGTCACCAGCCCAGGTGGGACACTGCGCCTGCAAGGCCTGCCTTCACCGGGGTGAAAGCCTTTGACGATTACGACCTGGGTCAATTGGTCGACCGCATTGACTGGACCCCGTTCTTCATGGCCTGGGAACTCCACGGTCGTTATCCGAAGATCCTTACGGATGAGGTGGTCGGCGAGCATGCCACGCAGTTGTTCGAGGAAGCCCAGGTTATGCTTCAGCGCATTGTCGATGAAGGCGTGCTGAAGGCCCGGGCGGTGATTGGACTCTGGCCGGCGAATCGGGTCAACGACGAGGACGTGGAAGTCTACAACGATGAAGACCGTAGCGAAGTCGCGGGCACCTTCCGCTTTATCCGCCAACAGCATCAGAGAGCCCGTGGAAAGCCGAATTGCTGTCTGGCCGACCTGGTGGCTCCGAAAGAAAGTGGATTGGCTGATTATATTGGTGGCTTTGCCGTGACAGCGGGCATTGGTGCGGAGGAAGCCGCGAAGGCCTACGAGGCGGATCACGACGATTACCAGGCGATCATGCTGAAAGTCCTCGCCGACCGCCTGGCCGAGGCCTTTACCGAGCATATGCACGAGCGGGTACGCAAAGAATTCTGGGGCTACGACGCTGGAGAGGTGCTGGACAACGACGCGCTTATCCGCGAGGAGTACAAGGGGATCCGGCCTGCTCCGGGTTATCCAGCTTGCCCGGATCACACCGAGAAGGGCTTATTGTTTGACCTGCTGGATGCGCCTGCGAATGCCGGTATCGAGCTGACCGAGAGTTACGCCATGTTTCCCGGTGCCGCCGTGAGCGGTTTTTACTTTGCCCACCCGGAGGCGGCCTACTTCGGCGTCGGTCGGGTTGGCGAAGACCAAGTGAAAGACTACGCCGAACGCAAAGGCTGGTCGATGGAAGAGACCGAGCGCTGGCTGTCCGCGAACCTGGGATACAGGTAAGGGGTCTCCCTTGATCGTTGGCCGGACCGTCGCGGCTTCAGGGTGTTATAATCGTGTAGCTGATCACGGTCTTGCTCGCGCCCTTGCCCTTGGGGCATAAATGGAGCGTGCCGGAACCCTTTATGCGGGCGGTGCGCTTTTTAAGAAAACTTGGCTTATCCCCTTCCGGTACAATCTCCGTTCCGTTGGAACTTGTGTCGCGCAACTCCATCCAGCCATGATGGAAGGTAATCTGTAAATGTTCGCGGGAGACCCCGGCTACCGGGATACAGAGCGCGTTGCTGGCGTGTTTCCCGATCGTCACGGAACCCGTGTCTTCACTGACCTTGATGCATTCGTCACCTACGGAAAGCTCGATGTAGGGTTTGTCTTCGCTGATATCCTTCCAACGGAGTTCCTGGAGCATCAGTTGCTCGTCCCGGGTTTCATAGCCGTTACGGTCAGGCGTTTGAAATTTCAGCCGGTCCTTGGTAACCACCAGGTCCCGTGTATGTCGGGTTGTGATGACCTGGGCGGCATCCGCGTGGTTGATCATACGCTTGGCGATGTACATCGCCTCGCCCAGTATCTGGTGGTCCGTTATTTTCACCCGGCCGTGATGGATGCCGATCTTTACATCCAGGAATTGATTCTTGGATTTAGTGGTTTTGCGGGCGTCGGCAATGCGCTGAAGGTTGTTCGCCGCTTCAAAGGCGTTTAGCGGGCTGGGAAATGTGCAGAGCAACTCGTGGCCGATCTCCTGAACGATCTGGCCTTTTCCGCCTTCGACTTGCCTGCGGATTTCTTCCCGCCACTCATTCATGCGCGCTTCTGCATCCGCTTCCTCGGCTCCATTATACAGCTTGCCCATGCCGACAATGTCGACGAGGAGTATGCTGATTTCCTGTTCGGTTTCCGGAGCCATCGTGGTGCTATATTAGCAGCTTGGCCCGTGCCAAACTCCACAAATCGTGATCGATCGGCACTTGGCAGCAGGCTTGTTTCCTGATTTTACCCACATTCTGCGGGGAAGGGGCATGCTAATCCAATCCGGGTGCCCGACGCGAGGTCTTTTCTCAGCGGCCGATGAATTCTCGCCTTTTCAAGCGGCAAAGGGGGATGACGATGGAAACGCGGCGGCGGGCCTCTCCGTAAAAAGGGGCGCATCACGTTATCGTGTGATCAGCCTGGATTGGCAAAGTGCCTGAATGGCCTGGCGGACATCCTGGGGGCTGACGTCCGGGCAGGCATCGATCAAGGCCTGCGTGTCGCGGTGTCCATCGGCATTTTTCCACACCTGGTGGGCGAGCTGGTTGAGCAGGTGTACTTCACCGGTATCGGTATTATGAACGAGAACGCTGTCCCCGATTTCCCGGAAGGGAAAGTCGGCCTTGCGCGGGACGGCATGCAGGCGACTCCATATTTTCCCGGGCGTTTGGCTGAGATGGGTCCATCCGGTTGTAGACAAAATGCTGAGCAGAGGGAGGGGGCTTCGGTTGCCGGAACCAAATTGAATTTTCTCGATATGTTCCCGGGCGAGATGCTTTTCCAGCCGGCTCCAACGGGTGTTGTCGCTCCAGCCCAGGCGTCGCAAGCACCAGAAGTCGATGGCACCCCGACTCGGTGCGGGCGTGATCAAGGGCGCGCCGAACAGCAGGTGCGCCAGGTATACGGCATGGGAGACGTGGCCCACCAGGTGCCAGGATTTCACGAGGTTCGTGAAATCCTTCTGCTCGCTACTGCTGAGGCGGCTGATCAGGCAGGCGATCTCAAACAAGTCCCGAAAGAGTGGAGAGTCGACCGGATCGTTCAGGGCGTGAATGCAGATGTGGAAAAGGTTGCAAACCGGATCAAGTACGCTGACATTTTCCATGCCGCCTATTTGTTTCTGAATGCGGCGATCCCAGATCGTCTGGATGATATCGACCCGCAAGGGGGGCGTGGAGAGGTTTCGGTGGAGTTCAATGGCCAGGCTATGGGCACTGTCCGTCATGGGGGCGATGTGATGATGCTGGGCGAGGCCCTGGCCGAGTTTGAAACCGGCCTCCTCAAGATAGCCGCGGGCCAGATCCAGTTGATCGCGGGCGCGAATGAGCAGGTCGACATCGACCAGGGGCCGTTCCGCGGCCTCTTGGTAGAGCGTCCAGCTGAGCATGCCGCCTTTCAACACGGCGTAGTCGACCCGCCCGTCCAGGAGGTCAATAATGCGACGGATGGCCGAGGCGCGAATCAGGGCTTCACGGGCCTCCATGGCATATTGGCGTTGCAGTTCGTCGACAACGTCCTTCGGCATGCGCTCGAGTTGCGAAGGGGTCAGCCGGGAGCCGAGATAGGGGCCGATGCGGTGCTGGTCCACGATGTCCATCCATTGATTCCAATCGACTTCATCGTGATGTACATCGATGGCGGGTCCCGGCAGGGACTGCGTCTGGGCTAAAAAGCGCGCGAGGATCCGCACCTCGGGTGAAAGCCGGATCATAACTGGGGTTCTCCCATAAGTCTACGAATGGCTGTTTCGGCAAAATCCTGATGGGCGTACTCGATCATGTACGCGGGTTTTTCGGAGAAGCGGCTGATGGCATCGAGGGTGCGTTCGTCGCGTTCCAGGCCGCCAAAGGTTTGCTGGACCATGGAGAGGGCTATGATCTCGGGCAAAACCTGTCGTGTCTGGTTTATCCCGTCGTGGGTGTAGTTTGGGAGAACGACCAGTTTCAGATCCTTGTACATGAAAGACGCATTGCCCCCCACGGTTGGCGTGTAGTAGCGGACTTCCCCCCGCACCGCATCCTGGTAGGTCGCCTCTTCGGGAACGAAATCGAAGGCACCCGATTTCAGGGTGATGGCCTTGGGGAACGCGTGCAGATCCAGTGTGTCCAGGTGTATGAAGATCAGGTCATCGCCCAGGTACTCGAATCCCCTGCGGGTCAGAAAGTGGCATAAGGTCGATTTCCCCGAACCCCGTTCAGCGGGGAGAAGCAGGCCTTTCCCGTTGATTCGCAGGGCGGCGGCATGAAAGACCGCGTATTCGACGCACATACGTGCGCAGTAGTGGGCAAATATCTTTTCAATGACCGGGGGGCCGTCCTCGGGTCGCTCAATCCGGAAGACGGGCATCTCGTCGGCCAGGACCTGGAGGGCCCCATTGCGCAGTTCTTCCGCATCAAGGAGTACGGAGTACCGCGGCTTTTCGACCAGGTCGACGCGAGCGAGCGAGAAGACCGTGTCCATAAACGGGCGTACGGGGGAACAGGCCGGGGTCTGCACAACGACCTCCGGACCGATCTGCCAGGCTAGCGGATCCTCTGCCACTTCAAGACCCTAGCGATATTCTCAACAGAAAGCGAGCGCAGGAAAGGAAAGCGAGCGGAGGAAAGGAAAG
>JAPYUI010000059.1:0-6055 GCA_029936175.1 Kiritimatiellia bacterium | reverse complement strand
AGGAAAGGAAAGCGAGCGGAGGAAAGGAAAGTCGGGCTCGGGAATGCCCGGCCGGGGACGCAGGAAATTCCCGATCAGGAACCGGAAGACGCCGCACGTGCTTCCTGTGGCGTCAGCGTTGTCACCAGCGGTACGCCTGTACCGATCAGGGTGCTGATGCGAATAAACGAACGGCGCTGTACGCGGCGGTCCATCAGGCTTGGGGTCGCCGTGGGTTGGTTTGGCTTGTTTGGGCGATCTGGATTCATCCTAAACCCAAATGTACCGGCCCATTTGGAGACTGTAAAGTCCTATACCGGCGGCGAGTTAGCCCTTTTTCATCGATTTAACGGTTTTCAGGCCCCTTGTTGCCCTATCGGGGGATGCCCGAGACCTACCCGTTTTTTGATCGGGTGTGCTTTCCGACTCGATCGTGTTAGATTAGGGCGTTTTAGACATGCACGTATTCGTATGAATTACCTGGTTAATATCCTGATTGCGTCCTGGAATATGCTGAGCCTGATGGCGCCCTTCCTGCTCATGGGTTTTTTCGTTGCCGGGCTGTTGTCGGTGTACCTGCCGGTCTCCTTTGTCCAGCGACACCTGGGTCGACCGGGGGCCCTCCAGGTGTTTAAGGCCGCCCTGCTCGGGGTACCCCTTCCGCTTTGTTCCTGCTCGGTTATCCCGGTGGCCGCTTCGCTTCGCAGGCAGGGGGCCGAACGGGGACCCACGGCATCCTTTCTCGCCACAACCCCACAAACCGGCGTGGATTCGATTCTCGCGACGGCCGCCGTCCTGGGGGGCGTCTTCGCCCTGGTTCGCGTCCTGATGGCCCTTGTCACCGGGATCATCATCGGGCTCGTCATGGATCGCCTCGGCTCGGCGGCCGGGGTGGGCGACGAGGCCGAAGCCGCAAGTGGATCGAAGGCCCCCTCGCCTGCGCGCAGCTGGCGAAAGGTCTGGTCCTATGGTTTTGTTAAGCTTCCCCGGGACATCGGGAATGCCCTCTTGCTTGGCGTTCTGGTTTCAGGCTTTCTCTCGGTCTGGGTTCCAGAAGATTTTTTTGCCGGATGGGCGGGGCAGGGCATCGTTTCTTACCTGGTGGTGATGGCGATCGGCATTCCGCTGTACGTGTGTTCGACCGGCAGCATTCCGATTGCCCTTTCGCTCCTGCATCTCGGCTTCTCACCCGGAGCGGCACTGGTGTTCCTGGTCACCGGACCTGCGACCAATGCGGCCACGTTTACGACCTTGTCGAAGTTCCTGGGCCGGTATTCAACCCTTGTCTATCTCGCGGTCCTTGCGGCGACATCGTTGATTGGGGGCCTGCTATTTGATCGGTATGTCACGGTTCCTCTTCCGGATGTGGCTGAGCATCTGCACGGCGAAGGGCTGAGGGTCTGGCATTACTTCAGTGGCGTGTTGATGCTTGGAATAATCACGGCAGCACGATGGCCGAAGACTCGGCGAATAGCTCCCGTCTGATATGGGGCGGGCCGTCGGGCTAGTTGTCTTCCTTGAGGCGGTCGAGGGCCTCCTCATAGAAGGGATCAACGTTAACGCCGGGAAAGTCGCGTTTAAACTTGCGCCAGTAGTTGATCTGCTCGGCCAGGGGCTTTGCGTCGAATTCCGGGTCGGCCAGGACCTCGGCAAGCTTCGTCCTTCCGGTTTCGTCGTTGACGGTATCGTCCCCGTCGCGTTCCATACGCAGGCGTTCGGCTTTGCGAATGAGCTGCGTAGTGTAGGCGGTCTTGTCCTGCATCTTGATCTTGCTTACCTTGCCATCTCGTAGTTCGACCTGGCCGCGTGGATAGATGAGGACCTCCAGTTTGCCCCGGTACACCTGACCGATCGGTTTCCCGTAGGCCTTCTTGACCTTGTCATACCCATCACCGATCTGCACGGAATCGCCCGCGGCACCCGTTCGTTCATTGATGCTCAAACCAAACGGGTTAAAGGGTACTTTTACGGTTTTGGGTCCTTCATCCGAACGAACCGCTATCGCGACGGTTAGACTGGCAACAATGCTGCAAATATGGAGCTTCATCCTGAAATCCTCAGTTTGTTCCAACCAACCTAGCACAACATTTTCCAATTCACAATTGCATCGTTGCGTAATGCGAGCGTTCTTCCTGCCGGTGGATCTCGGTCCAGCCCAGTGCTTCCGCCATCCAATGAGATACCTCATCCGCACAGGCATTGAGGTCGGTAATGTAATAATGCCAACCCGAACGGCGGATCATCAGGTCGTCCAGGTGGACCGGCCATTCGCCGTGGCAGTAGTGCTGTACGGCTTCCCGGTTGGGTGAACAGGGGATCACTCCGCTGAAAGCCGCATCCGAAGGTGTTGCCAACAAGGGTTCCTCTCCGGTTCGACAGCCATGGGCGTCCAGGCCGAGTTGATGGGCAAGTCGGTCTACCGCCTGCTCGGCCATCAACCGGTAGGTCGTCAACTTGCCGCCCGTAACATCCATCCAGCCGTTGGCCTGGAGAATGATTTCGTGTTTTCGGCTGATGTCAGATGGGTTGCCATTTCGTTTGGCGATAAGGGGTCGCAGTCCCGCCCAGGAGCTGAGTACGTCGCTCGGTACCAGATCCGTTCCTGGAAAATGTTCATTGGCTACCGCGAGCACATAGGCGATGTCTTCTTCGGTGCAGCGGGGCCTGTCGAGTGGACCGGTGTAGTCCGTATCGGTTGTGCCGATGTATATCCGCTCGCCCCAGGGGATGGCAAACAGGATGCGTTTATCCTTCGGCATGACTACTGCGTCGGGCAGGGGCAGTCTCGTGCGCCGTATCACGATATGAATGCCCTTGGTTGGCCGAATGCTGGACTGGCTATGCGGCAGGCGATCCGACCAGGGCCCGGTTGCATTGACGATGCTTCGTGCGCGTGCGGTGAACGAACGCCCGGCCAAGGTGTCCGTGAGGTTTACCTCCCAGGTGTCGTCCCCCGGGTGCGCCGAATCAAAGCGACAGTAGTTGAGCACCTGTGCCCCGTTCCGCGCACCGGACTTCAGGGTATCGAGAACCAGTCGAGCATCATTCGTCATCGCGTCGTAATAGCGAACCGCTCCGGTGAGGCGGTCTTTTTTCAGCGCGGGGATCCTGCTCAGCGTTTTTTCCGCACTCCAGGTCTCGGAGGGGCCGAGGTTGCTTCCGCCGCACAGTCTGTCGTAGATCTTGACCCCGACGGATAGTTTCCAGCGTGGCCAGGTGGGGCCTTTACGCGTGGGGAAGATGAATGGCAAAGGCGTAGCGAGGTGGGGTGCGATGCGGTGCAGGATCTTTTTTTCACGGCTTGCCTCGCGTACCAGGCCGATGCGTCCCTGGGCGAGGTAGCGGAGACCCCCGTGTAAGAGGCGACTGGAGCGGCTGCTCGTGCCGTAGGCGAAATCGTATTGTTCGACCAGCGCGGTACGCATTCCACGCATGGCGGCATCCCGGCAGATCCCCGCACCCACGATCCCCCCCCCGATAATCAGCACATCCAGGCCTGGTTCATCCTGTAGTGAGGCGTATCGGTTTTCGTCAGGCATTTGAACTTCTCACAATCCCTTCTTCAGGGTATGCCATGGGGTATGACACGTTTCAGGCCATGTATTGATCTGCACCAGGGAAAAGTAAAGCAGATTGTCGGGGGCAGCCTGGACCTTGATGAGCACCGCTTGAAAACCAATTTTGTCAGTGACCGGTCGGCGTCCTTTTACGCGGAACGTTACCGCGATGACCAGATGGATGGTGGACACGTCATCAAGCTTGGAGCGGGCAATGATGCCGCCGCGCGTGAGGCCCTTGCGACCTGGCCGGGAGGCCTGCAGATCGGCGGCGGGATTACGGGCGAGAATGCCGCCGGGTGGTTAAGCGCGGGTGCGTCCCAGGTGATTGTCACCTCGTACCTGTTTGAGGATGCCCGCTTTGTTGAGAAACGCCTGCACGAACTGGTTGCCGAGATCGGCCGCGAACACCTGGTGATCGACTTAAGTTGCCGTCGCCTGGATAACGGATGGGTTGTCGCGATGAATCGCTGGCAAACCTTGACCGATTTGTCGATCAGCTTGGATCTCCTCGACGAGCTTGCTGGATCCTGTGCGGAATTTCTCATCCATGCGGCCGATGTTGAAGGGAAGTGCCAGGGGATCGATGATGACCTGGTGCGCATGCTGGGTTCCTGGGGGCGCCGCCCACTGGTTTATGCGGGTGGCGTTCGGGGGATGGCGGACCTGCATCGGGTTGAAGCGCTCAGCAAAGGCCGGATGGATTGCTCGGTTGGCAGTGCCCTGGACCTTTTTGGGGGAACCCTTATGCGTTATGCCGATTGCGTTGCATTCAACCAGCGATAGCTTTTCCTGCGTGTATAAGACACCTGATTGCCCGGGGCCATTTATTTCACCCGTTTCCCAATGGGGGCCTTTGGCGGCGGACCGCTCCTTGCAGGTGGTGCTAGTCCCGTACCTCGAGAAAGCCCTGGAGCTTCCGAAGGCGCGTGGGGTGGCGCATTTTCCGCAAGGCTTTCGCTTCGATCTGGCGGATACGTTCACGCGTAACGTTGAATTTACGTCCCACTTCCTCCAGGGTGCGCGAATAGCCATCCTGCAGACCGAAGCGCAAGGTCAGCACTTCCTGCTCGCGTTCGGTCAGGGTATGCAACACGTCCTTCAGGCGTTCCTTGAGCAGGCTGTAAGCGGTCATCTCAGAGGGATTGTCGGCGGCCTTGTCCTCAATGAAGTCTCCAAAACTGGTATCTTCGCTGTCACCGATGGGGCTTTGCAGGGAAATGGGTTGCTGGGCAATTTTTAGAATGGCCCGTACGCGTTCAACCGGCAAGGTCATTTCTTCCGCGATCTCTTCCGGGCTCGGCTCTCGCCCGAGCTCCTGCACCAATTGCTTCTGCATGCGCATCAGCTTGTTGATCGTTTCGATCATGTGCACGGGGATTCGGATGGTCCGGGCCTGGTCGGCTATCGATCGGGTGATGGCCTGGCGAATCCACCACGTGGCATAGGTGCTGAACTTGTAGCCGCGGCGGTATTCAAACTTCTCCACCGCCTTCATGAGTCCCATGTTTCCTTCCTGGATCAGGTCGAGGAAGGAGAGGCCGCGGTTGGTGTACTTCTTGGCGATGCTGATCACGAGGCGAAGGTTTGCCTCGACCATCTCGGTCTTGGCTTTCAGGCCTTTACGCATCCAGTTTTTAAGGTTTTTATAGCAACTGTCAAAGTCATCGGCCGTGAGCCGTTGAATAGTCTCAATCTCTTTGATCGTTGTCTCAGCCTTTTGTTTATTTTCAGCTGCTTTTTTCGATTTCCGATTCGCGTTGGAATTCAGCGTGCGCCGGGCCTTGAGAAAGTCGGTATAGTAGCGGTCAGCAACTTCAACGATATCTTCGACGGCCTTCTGCTTGTAATAAAGTTTCTCAAAGTGACCGGCCATGCGGTTGCGTGCCTGGTCAAAGGATTTTTGCTTTTTGGCGCGCGTGGCCTTGTTCATGCGCGCGCTCTGGAGTTCCCGGAATTTTTCACCCTGCGAGTTGTGGCCCCGGTCGATCGCGCTGCGCACGCGGGGAAGGGCCTTGAAATACTTTTCGCGGCTTTCCACGTGCTTATCCGAGATGACCCGGTCAAAACGTTCTTTACCCTCTTCCAGGCGTTCCAGCAACCCGATGTAGGCTTCGGTTGCACAACCCAGGCCGTTAAAAAGTTTCTTGGTGTGGATTTCTGCTTCTTCAATACGTTTTGAAATCTCGACTTCCTGCTCCCGGGTCAGCAAAGGCACTTGGCCCATCTGCTTAAGGTACATGCGAACCGGGTCGTCCAGGACGTCCATTTTCTCGGACTGCCGGGTCAGTATTTCCCGCTCCTGTTTGACCTTAAACTTGTCGACATCCTGATCTTCGATGACGTTAATCTTCATCCCCTTGAGCAGAATGACAACCGCATCAAATTCGCTGACGTTCGCTTTGGTTTCAGGGATCTTGACCCGGATGTCGCTATGGGTGATATAGCCCTCTGTTCCACCCTGGTGGATCAGTTCGTTTAGGCGCGTGTTGTGCGCTTCGCGATTACTGCGGGGTGCC
>JAPYUI010000280.1 GCA_029936175.1 Kiritimatiellia bacterium | reverse complement strand
GTATTACAGGCGTATTACCCTGGTCTATCCACCGGTGGGAACGCCGCTGGTGCTGGGCCTGGGACCGGCTCCGCTCACGACCCTGATCAACGTCCAGGTACTGCCGTTCAACCAGGCCGGTCAGACCACCCCCCTGACGAACCTGCAGCCCTTTACCTGGGGCCAGTAATCCTATTCCCGGACCGTGCTCGCTTGGCGAGCGCTGTCCGGTCGGGGATTCGGTTCATCCGCTTCAACCCTTATGCGTTAAGGGTTGAGGCATTTTCGTGTTTGTGCTTCGCGCGCGGATGTTTTTTTTTCGAGGAGGGAAATCGAGTCATCCTGTTTTATCGCCCGTTCGATAGGTTGCCGCCCCGGGCAGGTGGCGAAGCCTCAGGGTGCGTGGATGGTCTCCGCGTAATCCAGTTCGCCGGTGAGGCCGTTGTAGTACTGGAAAATCACGTGCGGTTTGGGGAAGGGAATCCAGCGTGTTCCGCCCCGCTCCACCGGGTTGTTGAATACGTTGTTCACCTTGACAACACAGTAATGGGGGAAGGTCCGGTTGAGCCGCGGGATGTCGTTCATGGAGGTGGTCGACCAGCGGATCTCGCAGGACCGGGGCCCGAAGGTGAAGGGGCCGTTGACCGGGCGCCCGGCTTCGTCCTCCTTTGCGCGGTGGTTGATCGAGTTGTGCGGGCCGGAGCCGAACTCCCAGATGGTGTCGGTAATCCTGATGGCGAAGCTGTTGTGGAGATCGCCGGTGAGCACGAAGGTGGGCTTCCCCAGTTTTTCCCAGTGGCGGATGAGGATCTCGCGTTCGTCGAGGAAGGCGGTCCAGGCGTCGTCCTTCGTGGCGGCGTCAAAATGGTGACCCCCGCCGCCGACATGGGGAATCATGAAGTTGACCGAGGAGACGACGAAGAAAAACTGGGCGTCGCTTTTTGCCATTTCATCCATGAGCCAGGTGCGCTGGGCCAGTCCGAGCATGGAGAGACCCTTCTTGTCCCGATGTGCCAGGTCGTGGAGCTGGCGATGTGAGCGGGTGTCCAGCAGGAAAAACTGGCAGTTGGCCTGCTTGAAGGTGCCGTAGGAATGGCGACCGATGGAATAACTGGAAAGGCTGTCCGCGACCGGTTTGGGTGAGACCTTGACATGATGCCGGTCGACTACCTCGACGAGGTCGTAGATGTTGGCATTTGGATCGCCGCCGACCTTGTCGCCGGTTTCGATATCCTTCACGCCGGCATTCGGGGTACCCCAGTGCACATGCAGGTTGGCCGCCTGGCGCAGGTCCATGCGGGTGAAATCAGCCTGGGGATCGAAGAGGATGTCGTCGCCCTTTTTCAGCTGGGCCTTGCCGAAATAAATGCCCTGCCGGGTGTGGAAGGGATTGCTCCAGCCCAGGTAGTCGTACCAGCCCTGCACCCCGATGTCGCGGAAGACGGCACGACGGTCACGGTAGCCGGCGGTGCCACTGCCGAAGAGGTCGTTAAGCAGCTCGTGGTCATCAAAGGTGAAAAAGGTCGGGACGTGGCGATGCCATTTTGCCAGGTTCGGTGCGCGCTCCAGGTAGGTCTTGTAGTTTTCCCACACCCCGACAAGGGTGGGCACGTTTTTTACAAGGGTAGGTATTTCCGTTTCGGGCACACGGTGCTCGGCGATCCAGGCGGCAGGTGGATGATCCCGGTTTTCCTCGTACAGCCAGTCGCCGTTGAGGATGGCGAAGTGGATGTCGTCCATGACCTCGCGAATCAGCGTATCGTAGCTCGGAAGGCTGGGTCCAAGCCCGGCTTTTGGATTTTGATTGTTGCCGCAGGCGAACTCGAATTTCACATTGAAGAGGCCCTTCGGGTTATGCGCATTTGCTAAATGGACGGACGAGGGCAGGGTGGTGAAGGATCCGCCGACCCGGGAGGGGAGCTCGCCGACCACGACTTCATAGTGGTACGTTGTATCGGCTTGCAGGTCCGTGAGGGGAATGCGCGCGGTGAGATCCCTGTCGTAAGCGGTGCGCAGAACCCTGGAGGTCTGGTTCATGTCCAGCGAGGAGGCTCCATACCGTACGAAGGTATTGGTTGGCATGTTGGTGCGGACCCAGACGGTCATGCTCGTGGTGCCGGGTTGCCCGAGTATGGGACCGTGGGTCAAGCGGGGTTCTTCCGCCGCCTGGAGGGCGAGGAGTCCGCACGAATAGAGGATGATGACGTGTCCGTTCAATTGCATGCACCCCTTCTATTTATTGGTGAGGTGAAAGCAAGGCCTTAGCCCTTGCCCAAAGGCCGGGGCTCCGAATGCCGATTCAAACGACCGGGGGGCTGGCCCCCCTCCAGGGCCGCTTGGCCCGAAAATCGAATCCGAAGCCTTGGCCTTGTGCCTTCTTCATGCCGAAAGATCTCACCGGGAACCCCTTCGGTACCAACGATACGAAAAGACGTAAAAATTGGAGAATTACACCCGGCGATAAGCTTTAGCCCATGATGCCGGGGTAAATAGACCCATAATACAGTGGGAAATAGTGCTTCGGTGAAAAAGTTGCCCATCGTAAGATTCTTCAAAATAGGGCCTTAATTACATTTGACTTAATCCTAACACACCGCTTTAAATACCCTTAGAACCAACTAGTGACGCATATGAGCGTATTAAATTGGGTTAGGACAACTGGGAGTTGTAGATGAAGACGCAGGCGAGAAGAGCAAATGGATGGCCCAACCGGAAAAGTATTCGGGTCCTGGTGATCCTGACCGCCCTGTGTGGTTGGGTTCACGCTTCGTTCGAAACCGGGGCGTACCCGGATGAGATGTATTACGTGGTGGCAGACGAAGACGGCACGTCTCGTTTCGTGACAACCGATACCGCCGCGCGCTACCTGGTGATCGGTTTTGATTCCGAACCGGTGTTCCTTGAAGTCTCAGACGAGAATGAACCGAAGTGGGTGACGGGATTTACCTCGGTCGAAACGGTCGAGGACCAGGGTGCTTATCTTGAATGTGATGTAGCAAGTTCTTTTGTTGCGACAGGAATGAATGAAATCTTCGAGGTAACCACGATCTCGCAACCTTAGCGATTGGGGTTCTGTTGACTGGGCAATGCTTTTTGGAGGAAGTGCTATGGAACGAAAAAGCTTTTTAACTATTTCCGAAGTCTCGGATTATCTGCAACTACCCGAAGAAACCATTTACAAGTACGCCCGGGCCGGGCGTATTCCCGCCTCTAAGATTGGACGGTACTGGCGTTTCGACGTGGACGAAATCGATCGCTGGGTTGCGCAGCACAGCAACTCAAGTAGCAGTAACTTGTCTGTGCTAGTGGTCGATGATGATCCGATGGTCCGTGATCTCATGTGTCAATGGTTGCGGAACGTAGGTTGTGATGTCGACCTTGCTTCGGATGGCCATCAAGTGCTGGATATGATTAAGGCGTCCAAGTACGACATCGTCTTCCTGGATCTCATGATGCCGGGGATGAATGGCGTCGACGTGCTGCGCGAGATCAAGGGATACTCCGATGGTATCAACGTTGTCATTGTCACATCATACTTTGAAGGTTCGATGATGCAGCAAGCACTGGAGCTCGGCCCGACTACCATGATCAAGAAGCCCGTGGTCAAGGAAACGCTATTGGCCCTGGTCAAGTCATTCCCCGAAAGAAAACGCAAGGTCTAGTATCATATTAAGCCGCTAATACCAGGATGAGTATCAAAAGGAACAAGTCTGCCGATGCAAAAATTAAAAACCCGTAGGTGCATTGGTACCTGCATCCTTTTCTGGACCCTGCTTGTAGCGGGGTCGGTCGCGGAATCCGCGACCCTTGTGTCTGATTACTGCGTTGAAAACACCGGGACCGAGTGCACCACCGGGGAGGCCTACGGCCTGTGGTTGCCCGGTATCGAGGCGGGCGAGAGCGACCGAACCTACGAGTTTGATGCGGGTGCGACCTTTACCCAGAACGACGACGGTACCGCGG
>JAPYUI010000279.1 GCA_029936175.1 Kiritimatiellia bacterium | reverse complement strand
CAAGTGTCACAATGCGGAAAAGAAAAAGGGCGGAATCAATTTTACGGAATACACGCGTTTCCGCCTGGAAAATGCCGTGCATTGGCAGGAGGTGATTCACAACCTGCAGCGCGGTGATATGCCACCGGAGGAAGCCGCCCAACCCAGTGACGACAATCGCCGCCGTTTTCTTTCCGCGGTGTGCGCACGGCTTGACCGGCTGTACGCGGATTCGGGCACGCGCGATTTTCGCTTCACCCGCCTGACCAATGAGCAAATCGCGTGGAGCTTGCGCGACCTGCTCCGCATCGACCGCGATTTCAGTGGGGACCTGATACAGGACCCGGTGGGCAAGCACGGGGAGTCGCTGCAATCCTCCCTCGAACAGGGAGCGGGGCACATGGAACTCTACCTGAACGCACTGGAGCGGGCCCTCGCGCTGGCCATCCCGGACCTGGACCACCCGCCGGCATCCTACCAACTCCATGGCAACGACTGGGAACAACAGCACTACCTGAACCGGAACGACCTCGCCCACGGACCCCGGAGAAAGCACAAGCGCTACCGCGGCCCGCAATGGCTGGGGGACGATTTCGAGGTGCCGGTTCCACCGAATCACTTCTTCCGCATCTACATCGACGACAACCGGACGGAGGGGGCCTTCCGTGTACGCGTGCACCTCCGCAACGAAGCCCCGCAAAAGGGCGGGGACTTGGCCCGGCACGAGTTCTCGGTGTTCTTCGACAAGGGGTTCAAGTCGGCCATGCATACCGTCGGCCATTTCACCGTCGAGCCGAAGCCGGGCCCCCAGGTCTTCGAGTTGTTCGGCAACGTGTACGATTTTCCCGGGGTCGATCCCGCACCCGTACCCGAGGGGGAGGACCCCTACGGGATCATGGCCCATTTTCATTACCGCTTTCTTACCGTGCAGAACTGCTCCCCGCTGCGCTCGCCTTCCAACCAGGCGGTGAACAACCCCGACTGGGTCGTCCGTGGCGATGCACACTTTATCCGCGCCGACGACCGCTGGATGGACGCCTGGGGCGAGGAATTCGGTCGCACGAACTGGCTCAAGCCCTCCCACGGCGGCAGCGACCACACCACGCGCGGCAAACCCTCGGTGTACAAGGCGGTGATGAAGGATACGAGCTACGCGGTGATCGAGCGGATTACCTTCGACCTGCCGTGGCAGTGGCCCCCGGCCGGCATTCAGCCTTACCTGGAGAAGGGTCGGCTGAGCGATGTCTCGATCACCCGGGGCGTCCGGGAGATGGCTGTGCGGGCCTGGCGGCGTCCGCTCACCGCCAACGAGACCCGCGAGCTCAATGCGTTGATCGCCGACCGGTTGAAGCGCGCGGATACAAAAACAGAGGCCCTGCGCGACCTGCTCATGGCCGTGCTTGCCGACAGCCGCTTCCTGTTCTACTCCGACGTGGAAGAGCCCGTGCGAATCCAGAATTTTGAGCGGGTGGCACGGCTGGCCGGCTTCCTCTGGTGCAGTGTCCCGGATGCACGCCTGCTGCAACTCGCGAACCGCGACACCCCACTCAGCGACACGCTGCTGGCGACCGAGGTGGGGCGGATGATCGCCGACCCGCGCTCGGAACGCTTCGTGGTGGATTTCACCTCCGACTGGATGGCCTTCACCAAGTTCGATCAGATTGCGATCAATCCGAACTACTACCGGCAGTGGAACCCGAAGTTCAAGGACTACATGCGGCAGGAGCCGATCGCCTTTCTCTCCACCCTGTTGCACGAGGACCTGAGCTGCTTGAACTGCCTCTCCTCGGACTTCGTGGTGGTCAACGACATGATGGCCAAGTACTACGGCATGCCGACGCCGGACAGCGGCCACCGTTTCTCCCGGGTTCCGGCCCCGGAGGGCCGTGGCGGCGTGCTCACCCAGGCCGCCTTCCTGCTCGCGCACGGCGACGGCGAGGACGCCCACGCGGTTAACCGCGGGGTGTGGGTACGCGGGCGACTGCTCGGCGATCCCCCACGCGATCCGCCACCGGAGGTACCCGCGCTCACCGAGCTGGACAAAACAGACCCCAGTGCCGCAGGCCGGTCTACCCGGGACCGGCTCAGCCTGCACCGGAGCGGTGTCTGCTACGACTGTCACCGGGACATCGACCCCTGGGGCGTGGCCATGGAGACCTACGGCGCGACCGGTTTGCTGCGCGAGCGCATCCTGCGGCTCAGCCCCGAGGCTAAAGTCAAGAAAAGGAGCCTCCCGGTCGTCGACCAGGCGACGATTCGCGGACAAGCCGTTGCGGGCATGGACGCGCTGCAAGGCCTGTTGATGGAACAGCACGCGGACGATTTTGCCCGGGGCTTCAGCGCCTCGTTGTTTTCCTACGCGCTGGGCCGGCCACTCAGCTACCGCGAGGACGCGGCACTGGCCGAGTTGGCCGCGCATTTCAAGCAGCATGATTACCGCATGGACGAGCTGATCGAGGCCATCGTGTTGCGTCCCGAGTTTCACCACCCCAACGGAGCAGAACGATGAACAACGAGCCCGTCTTTCACACCCGCCGACATTTCCTCCACGGGGCCGGCGTGGCCATGCTGCTACCCCGGCTGGAGTCACTCGGGGAGACCCTGGCCGCGTCCGGGCCGCCCAGGCGATTTCTCGGCCTGTACGTTGGACACGGCTTCGCGGTGACCCCGCATGATAATCATCCGTCCCGGCACCTGTGCTGGTACCCGAAGCTCGTCGAGGGCAAGATGACCTTCAACCCCTCCATGGCGCCCTTGCAGCCCTTCGCGGAGCAGCTTTCGGTGTTTCGTGGACTCGAGCATCCGCAGGTGGTTGCCACCAACGGGCATTCCTCGGCCGATTCCTTCCTCACGGGCAGCAACCCCCAGGGCTCGGTGATCAGCCCCTCCCTCGACCAGGTGGCGGCGATGGCACACGGCAAGAAGACCCGCTTCCCCAGCCTGGTGCTGGGCAATGAAGGCGGTCTCGGGGCCACCGGCAGCTCGCTCACCCTTTCTTACAACCGCTCGGGCCGCGCCATCCCCTCGACCAGTGATCTCACCGGCCTGTACAACCGGTTGTTCAACTCCGACCCGGCCGTTATTCGCCAGGAAAAGGCACGCCACGAGCGCCATGGCAGCCTGGTCGACCGGGTGATGGGCTCGGCCAAGAGCCTGCAGCGGCGGGTCGGCGCCGAGGACAACCGGAAAATCGATGCCTACCTCGAGAGCGTCCGCGCGGTGGAGCAGAACATCGAGCGGATGCAGCGCTGGTCGGATACCCCCAAGCCGGAGGTCGCCACCGACAAGCTCTCGCTCAAGGCGACGGTTAACGAGCCGCAACTGTTCATTCAAACCATGTACGAGCTGATTTACCTCGCGTTCAAGACGGACTCGACCCGCTATGCGACCTACATGCTGCAGAGCATGATCGACGGCCCGTGGAACGAGATGCCGAAATACGCGCTCGGACTCCCCGCCGGGCACCACCGCCTCGCGCACAGCGCGGCCGGTTCCGGTGCAAAGGCCATGGAGACACTCGGCACCTTCGACCGCTTCCAGGCCGAGCAGCTGGCCGGCTTCCTGCACCGGATGGCCGATACCCCGGAGGGCGAGGTTTCGATGCTCGACAACACCCTGGTGTTCTACGGCAGCAGCAACAGCAAGACCCACGTCAACCGCAACTACCCACTGCTGGTCGCGGGCGGCCGGAACCTGGGCCTGCGGCAGGGCGTCTTCCACGACCTGGACGCCTCCGCGCCCCCGCTGTCGAATTTGTACCTGACCTTCCTCCAGCTCCTTGGCGTACCGGCCGAACGGTTCTCGGACAGCAGCGGCGTGATGCAGGAGCTCCTCGTTTGAAAACGGCATGGCTAAGCACCGCGGCGATCGCCCTGCTCACGACCGGCTTGCACGCCGACCTGGTCTACCGCCAACCCTTGGACGAGGCCGGCCAGTCCGGCGTTTGCCTGCATGGCGACAAGCTCTTCCTGACCATGCACTCGA
>JAPYUI010000278.1 GCA_029936175.1 Kiritimatiellia bacterium | reverse complement strand
CCTAAGAGCGATCTCACTGACCTGCCCAAAAACTTTCTGACCATCAATGACTATGCCGTGGCTCCGACTCATGCCGAGGTTACGGGGAGTGGCAATCAGCGAAGCCTGACCCATGCCTACCTTGCCTCGGTGAGTTTCGTTGATCATTGCGTGGGGATTGTCTTGGATGCCCTGGAGGCAAGCCCCCATGCTGACAACACCATCATTGTGCTATGGAGCGACCACGGGTTTCACCTGGGTGAAAAACAGCATTGGGCCAAGCGGACCCTATGGGAGGAATCAACCCGAGTGCCCCTGCTCTTCGCCGGTCCGGGAATCAAACCGGGCAAGGCATGCAAGGAACCCGCCAGTCTGCTGGACCTCTACCCTACTCTGGTCGAGCTGTGCAACTTGCCTAAAAACCCACGACTGGAAGGCCTTTCACTCGTTCCGCAACTCGATAAACCCACGACTGCCAGAGAACGGCCCGCCATCACTTCTTCCTACTTCGGAAATCACTCCATACGTACTCGTGATTGGAGATTCATCTCCTATGAGGACGGAGCCAAGGAACTCTACGACCACCGAAGCGACCCCGACGAGTTCCGCAACCTGGCCAAGGACCCGGCCCACCAGGCGATCATCAAGCGCCTTGCCAAATGGTTGCCGAAAAAAGCCGCCCCCGAGTTCAAGGCCAAGTCCGAGCGTCTCCGCATGCGCAGAAAACATGAAGAGCGCTCGAAAAGGTAAGGCCCGGTGGCTTAGAACTTTATTGCGTCTTCCACCCGTGTTACAATCTGAAGCCGACGCCCCCACGAAACCAGGAGAACCAAGCCATGAAGAGACCACTCACCGTTATACGGACAGCCATTCTGGTGGCATTTGTCGCGACGGTTCACGTCGCTTTGGCTGAGAAAGAGCCCCCCGATATCGTCTTCATCATCGTGGATGACCTCAACGACTGGCTGGGCTGCCTGGGCGGGCATCCCGATGCTAAATCCCCGAACATCGATGCCCTCGCCGCGAGCGGCATGCTCTTTCCCCAGGCTTACTGTAACTCGCCTCAGTGCCGGCCCTCGCGCACCAGCCTCAATCACGGCGTCTACCCTTTCAAGACCGGCACCTACTTCAACGCCAAACACCCCCGGGAAAGCAAGATCACCACGCCGACCATGCAGCAGTTTTTCATGGACAACGGGTACCGTGTTGCCAGCGGCGGAAAAGTCTTCCACGGTCATCCCGGCAAGGTGGGCGATGCGCTTTTCGGGCGGCCGAAAGATCCCAAGCCCCCGAGGGGCAAGGACACCTTCAATGCCATGCGAGCGCCCAACGACGGCTACGCCCTCGACGTGAGCGACAAAGACATGGGTGACTACAAAGTCGCAAGCTGGGCGATCGAGCAGTGGCAGGAAGTCACCGAAAAACCCCTTTTCATGTCGGTCGGCTTCTACCGGCCGCATCGCCCCTTACAGGTGCCCAAGTCCTGGTTCGCGTTATTCCCACTCGAATCGATTCGGCGCCCCGCCGAACCGGAGGGCCTCGATGACTGGGCCGACATGCCGGACTTCGCCCGACGCCTCGCGCGGACGCATGCCCACAAGCCGCTTCACAAGGGGCTCAGCGATCACGAGTACATCGTCGCCAAGGAGCAGTGGGATGCCACCATCCGCGCGTACCAGGCATCGATCGCGTTCGTCGACCACCAGATCGGCCGCTTCATCGAAAGCCTAAAGAAGAACCCCCGCGGACGCGATACCTTCGTCATGCTGGTGAGCGATCACGGCTGGCACCTGGGCGAAAAGAAACACTGGTGCAAGGGCGGGATCTGGGAACAGACCACCCACATTCCCTTCATCGTTCGCGGACCGGGCGTGGAGGCCGGTTCCCGCTGCACCCAGCCGGTCAGCCTGGTCGATGTGTATCCCTCCTTGGTCGATTTCGCGGGATTGAACATCCCCGGCTGGCTCGACGGCAGATCCGTCAAGCCACAACTCGCCGATCCATCCGCAGCGCGCCCGGCTGCGATTTCATCGTACGGCGAAGGGAACACCTCGATTCGCAGCGAACGCTGGCGTTACATCCGTTACGAGGACGGCTCCGAGGAACTGTATGATCACAAGGTCGATCCCAACGAATGGACCAACCAGGCGAACAACCCGGAGCACAAAGAGACGAAGCGACGCTTGGCCAAAATGATCCCGGACAATCAGCATCCGGGATTGAAGGTGCAGGATTGGTTCGATAAGTTTCAGGAGTAAGGGGCTTAAAAGCCGTTTTGTTTCCCATTGCCACGCCCCACTTGCGAAAACCAATGCCCCCCAAGGGGGGGGGAACGAACCTACATAGTCAAAAAAGATTCCCGATGAACGTTCATACGCTATTCGCCGTTCTTCTCGCAAGTTTCCTGTTGGCTGGATCGCACGCCAGGGACTCGCCTAAGCCGAACGTCCTGCTCATCGCAGTCGATGACTTGAACGACTGGGTCGGTTGCCTCGGCGGTCACCCGCAAACGAAGACCCCGAACATCGATCGTCTCGCGGCCCGTGGGATTCTTTTCACCAACGCCCATTGCCAGGGCACCATGTGCAACCCCTCGCGGATCAGCTTGCTTTGGGGTCGCCGGCCTTCCTCGACCGGGTTTTACGACAACCATTATCATGTCTCCAAGGAACCTGAGTTCCTGGATTCGCACGTCAGCCTGCCCAATCACTTTGCCGCCCATGGCTACCGGACGCTTACCGCAGGCAAGGTCTTTCATGGTGGAGCGAACCCAAAGGACCATTCGCAGGTCGTGGGGCCCCGTCTCGGGCAGTGGCGCAAGGGGCTCGACCAGAAAGTTCACGACAAGCCAAAAGGCTGGCACCGCACTTGGGATTTCGGGCCTCAGGACTATGAGGAGACGAAATTCACCGATCACGTCACCGCCACCTGGGTCGCCGAGCAACTTGGCAGCGAACACGAGAAACCGTTTTTTCTCTCCTGCGGGTTCTACCGTCCGCACGTTCCTTTTTTTCCACCGCGCCGGGTCTACGATAGCCTGAAGAATGTGCAGTTACCGCCCGTCCATGAGGATGACTGGAATGACCTGCCCGATGCCGCGCAAAAGGTGTCGCTGAGCAACCCGAAGATACCGACCCACGACTGGATGAAGGATAAGAAGCGTTGGCAACTTGCGGTGCATGCCTACCTGGCCTGCGTCCGCTGGACCGACGAGCAACTCGGCCGCGTGCTCGACGCGCTGGACAAGGGCCCGCATGCCAAGGACACCATCGTCGTCCTTTTCTCGGATCACGGCTACCACCTTGGCGAAAAGCAGCGCTGGTCGAAGTTTTCGCTCTGGGAGCGCACCACGCGGGTCCCGCTCATCATCAGCGTGCCCGGTGGCGTGAAAGCCCAGACCGACCAACCGGTCGAGTTGTTGAGCATTTATCCCACCCTCATCGAGCTCTGCGGGCTGCCCGCAAACCCCAAGCTCGAGGGGGTCAGCCTGCGGCCCTTGCTCGACAACCCGGAGGCAGATTGGGAACACGTCGCTCTTTCCACCTTGGGGCAGAACAACCACGCCGTCCGCGACCAGCGCTGGCGCTACATTCGCTACGCCGACGGCAGCGAAGAACTGTACGATCACCGTACCGACCCAAATGAATGGATAAATTTGGCTTTCGGCGAACCCGGGCGCGCGCATGCCAAAATTATCGAGAAACTAGGAACGTATTTACCCAAGTTAAATGAACCGCAGCGAGGATTGACGCCTTGATGCGAAGCGCTTCTAATGTTTGATAGAATTTAACAACTGGAATCATGACACGAATCACATGCTTACCCTTCATCTGCAGCCTCCTGCTTTCAACTGCCGGACTCCAAAGCACGCCTGCGCAAAACACGGCTCCTGCCTCGCAGCAGGCAAATGATTACGACGTCGTTGTCATCGGCGGTACCCCTGCCGGAGTCGCCGCGGCCATCGCCGCGGCCCGCGCCGATAAAACGGTGATCATCATCGAGCAGGCTCCTT
>JAPYUI010000277.1 GCA_029936175.1 Kiritimatiellia bacterium | reverse complement strand
AAGGCCCATGGCTTATTTGGTTTCATGCCTGGTGTCTCGAAGCTTGGAAAAAACATGGCCCCGGGGCTTGGCCGGCAGCGTCGCCTTCCACTGGTCAAGCATGTCGACCAGTTGCTTTACCGACTGGGGATGTTTCTCCTTGAGGTCGTTCTTTTCAAGCGGATCCGCAAGCAGGTCGTAAAGCTCCACGTAACCCGCATCCCGATTGGCAACCAGTTTCCATTGCTGGCTGACCACCGCGTAGGAAACCCAATGGTCGGGCTTGGTCTTGCGGGCCGGCCAGGGGGCAACCGTTTTCCAGAAGAGCGGTTTCTCGCGAAGCGACGTGCCCCCACCCTTGAGGGTCGTGACCTGGCTGACCCCGTCAGGCCGGTAGGACGCAGGCAGCTTTACCCCGGCGATTTCACAGAAGGTGGGCAGCAGATCCACCGCGGAAAAAATAGCGGTCTTATCCACTTTCCCCGCGGCAATTTTCCCGGGCCAACGGGCAATAAAGGGCACCCCTACCCCGCCCTCAAAAAGCGCGGCCTTATAGCCCTTGCGTCCACCGGTAATGCCCCGGGCGGCCGCCACGTTAAAGCCCTCACCCGTGGCCGTATCGTGCATGGATTTCAATGGGGTACCGGGCTGCGCCCGGGCCGGGCCGTTGTCCGAGCTGAAAACAACCAGGGTCTGGTCGGCCAGCTCCAGGCGATCCAGGGCATTCAACACCTCGCCCACCCGGTCATCCGCGTGCGAGAGGACCGAGGCATAGATATTATCGCGCTCCTTCAGCCCGGGAAAGCGCTTGCGATACCTGGGAACGGTATGGAAGGGCGTGTGCGGTTCATGCAACCACAGGTTAACGAAAAAGGGTTTGCCCGCACGATGGCTCTGCTCAATGAAGGCGATGGTGTTTGTTGCGTCTTCATGTACCGGCATTTGTTTACCCGAGCAATTGAAGGCCCCGTAGGCATCAAAGCCGTAGCGGCTGGGAAGCGGCGAATCGGGGATCATGTCATTGGCCAGGTGCCATTTGCCGAAGTGCGCGGTGGCATAACCGGCCCCTTGCAGGAACCGGGACAGGAGCGGTGCCCCGGGGTCGAGCCAGTCGGGCATATTGCGCTTCGCGTTACTGGGCACCCAGGCGAAGTGACCGTCAATGTTGTAGCGGGCCGGGAAATGCCCGGTCATCACCGCCGTCCGGCTGGGGGAACAGACCCCGCTGGCCACGGTGAAGCGATGAAAGTCGGTTCCTTCCCGGGCCAGGCGGTCGATATGCGGCGTCTTCACGTACGGGTGACCATGACAGCCCAGGTCTCCCCAGCCCCAGTCATCGGCAAATATGAAGAGAATATTGGTTGGCGGCTCCTGCGCAGGCGCCCGCAGGGCGAGCCCGAAAAGGAGCAGCACCAGGCATACGGATAATCTATTTACCATGCTATTTTTCCTTCCGGCCATCAGGGGATCGCCTGAAACACCTGGTCGATCGTCAAGCGCTTGGCATGCAGCGTGATTTGAAGGTCAAAGAATCCGGAACCTTCGGCCTTGTGGAGAAACCCAACCGAGATGGACTCGCCTCGCCTGGTGAAGCGACTCGGCCGGGTCCAGTCAACCTGGTTGAGCGTCTGGCCCTTCACCGAAGGCCCGTGATGGTATTCCCCGGCCAGCAACAAGCCGAGGATCCTTTCGCATTCCTCCACGGTGATTCCCTGGATCGAGCCGGTCCGATACACCTGCTTGCCCACCTTGAGGATGGTTTGTTTCCGCGTGTAGGGCTTGCCCGCCCAGAACGCGCCCAGCTGCAGGTCACCCTTCCCCGGCTTCGCTCCCGGATGCAACCATGCACCATGACTCACGCTCAGGACCTGGAATGACACCTCGCGACCGTTAAGCACTTCCTGGCCATGCACGCGCACATTCCGGAAGGACGAGGGGTACATGTTGTGGGTCGAGATCTTGACGACCTGCTCAATCCCGCATTGCTGCGCCAGGGCAAGGACCACCTGTTCCTGCTCCTTGGTGAGCATCGCACGCTTCACATAGGCCCGCTCAAATCCAGGGGAGGAAATAACCAGGGCCAGGCCAAGGAGCGTCAGGAGAAATTTTCTCATTTTGTTTTCTTCGTTTCTTTTTTGATCTCGATGCCGTTGGGCACAAAGGGTGCAAACGCTTTCCCGTTTTTGCCGCCCGCGTACACCGTGACGGTGTCACCCTTTCCGGGAAGCCCCTCATGCCCCTGCGAGCCGGGCACGGGCGGAATACGGGTTGCGGGCTGCCAGGCCTCGATCCAGATTTCCTCGTCCACCTTCACCCCGCTCCCCTTGGAGACCGAGGCCACCTTGAGCTTGATGGTGTACACCCGGTCGCGGTGAATGCCAAGGGAGCGTTCGACCGTGGATTTCCGGGTTTTCGAGGTCATGGAGAGCACCTCGCCGGTGACGATAAGGATCGCGTCCTGCTCCAGTGCCTCCTGGCTCATCGGCGCCTGGGCCGCCTGCAGGTCAACCGCGGCCAGGGCAAGAACACCCCCGGCCACGGCCGCCGGGAAAAGCGCCAGGCGAAAGGGGGTCCATCGATTTTTCATGCTGAGCGGGTGGCGGTTCATACCGGGGAAACAGGCTACATGGTAAAGGTGTAGACGTAAAGGTAACCCGTCGAGCCATCGACGGCAATCCAGCCGTTAAAGCGGCCGAAGTACTTCTTGGTCTCAAAAAGCGCCAGGTTCTTGAAGGCCTGCTCCGGGATCCACCACGTTTCCTGCTTGGGAGGAGCGGCATAAGAGGAGGGTGGGTTGGCGGGTTCCTTCAGTCCATCCGACCATTTGGCCACGTCCTCCTTCGCCACCTTGATCCTGGCATAGAAGAAAAAGTCGGTTGGCCCTATCCTTCCACTGCCGATCCCGTACTCGACGTAGTGCGCCCCGAGAATCCTGGAGGGCAGCTTGGCATTCCGGCCAATCATGTCCACCATCGCCTGGATATTCTCTGCCGGATCGGCCTTCCCGGCGTCCAGCTTGCGCGTGGCCGTGCCCTTACAGGCCCCGAGCAGCAAACACGTGCAGACGAGGCAGGCGGCCAATGGCTTGGCGGAGGATGCGGACCGGGTACGATTCTTCACGGAGCCATACATAGCTGGAAAACCGGCATGCTCAAGTATCCAGTGCCCGAAATTCATGCCGGGAACCGGCCGGATGGCACCGGGAAGGCGATGTCTACTTCGCCGCTCAGCGCAGTAGTCTACCCGATACCGTGACCGTCCTGTTTTGATGGATACTTACACTTTTACTATGTCCGTCCATTAGGTACACTGTGCGTTCCAGCACTACGTACAGTACCCAGAAAAGAACCGGTCAAAATGAAATATCGATCCAAGGCATCTGTTTTCGCAGTACTCGTAACGCTCTGTATACTCGCCGTTCCCGCCGTCGCCCAGCAGGGACCGATCCGCATGCACTTCGACATGCACGTCGATCCGTTCCCGCAGACTCCCCTGCCTAACAAGAAGCTGGTATTCGAGGAGCGGGTCGGGAACATGGAGTGGGTGCTGGATCAGGTTGAACCCCTCGATGTGGACATCTCGTTCCTGGCGACGGGGGAGTTCGGGGAGCTTCTCGTGGACCAGGGCTCCGCGGGCGCCGGCGCGGCGGTGCTGCGGCGCCTGTACGACGCGGGGGGGCAGATCGGTTCCCACTCGCACGCCGAGTGGCGTGAAGGTCCCTTTGACTGGCCCCCCGTTCCGGGCGGGGAGGGTCTCGCCAAGAGCCGGCAGAGTTGGCAGCACAACATCGACTGGGTCGACAACGCGATTCTCCTGGCCTACGGCGGGAGTCCGCCCGAGCCCCTTTCCACCATCAACGCCGTCAAGGGGTCGCACCTGCCGAGCAACGAGCCGCACTACCACACCTTGATGAACGAGTTCGGGATCGAGGTGCGTGAGCCGGGTCCCGAAGAGGACTACTACGGCTGGTACGACCACCACATCTGGCATCCCTTTCGTCCCTCGAGTGCCAACTACATGGGCGAGGA
>JAPYUI010000276.1 GCA_029936175.1 Kiritimatiellia bacterium | reverse complement strand
CCGCAGCCGGCAAGGAAAAGGGCAATCGGGAGGATAAGGAGGGGATATATGCGTTTTGTGCGACGTGCTTTCATCGTAGGGACTTCCTGGCTAGGGGTTCGAATGACATAGTGCTTCGTTCAAGGTGCTCGCGTCCCGAATCGCCCCAGCGGGTTGAAATCCGGAACCGTGCAGCCCAAACTATATAAAAACCATTCTCAGCTCCCTGTCATTCCTTTTTTGCCTGCACTTTGCACGACCGCCGTCTGGATCACGATAAAGGCCAGCAGCAATACGCCCAGTGCGATACGGGACCAGGAGGAATCGAGGCCCTGGTAGCGGATCATGGTCGCAATCGTGCCGAATACCAGGACCCCGGCAAGGGTGCCGATGACTTTGCCCACACCGCCCGTGAGCAGGGTGCCGCCGATCACGACACAGGCTATCGCGTCGAGCTCCGTGCCCAGTGGAATGGCGGGGTTGCCCGACCGGGTATTCAGGGACCAGAGAATGCCACCCAGGGCCGCACAGCACCCGCTCATGGCATAAACCAGGATCTTGGTTTTGCCCACGGGTAAGCCCATGAGCAGGGCGGAGGATTCGGATCCACCTATGGCGTAGACGTTGCGACCGAAGCGGGTGCCATGGGCCAGGTACAGGCCGATACAGACGACGAGCAGGAAGACGATCGTGGCCGTGGTGATCGGTGCATTTCCGAAGACCTTCCACTTGAACCCGGCGATGGCGGAGAAGTGTTCGTGATCGATTTTCCGGGACTGGGGCAGGACCACGAAGGCGAGTCCCTTGGCGAGGAACATCCCCGCCAGGGTGACCAGGAAAGGGGGCAGCCGGTAGGCGTGAATGGTCAGGCCGAGGATCGCGCCAAAGCTCGCACCCACAAGCAATACGAGGAGTATCGCGGTAAACGGTGGAAGGTGATGCACGGAAACCAGGCGGGCCAGCAGGATGGTGGAGAAGGCCATGACGGTCCCCACCGAGAGGTCGATGCCCCCGGAAAGTATGACAAAGGTCATGCCGATCGCGATCACCCCGAGAAAGGCATTGTTGCGCAGGATGTTGGCAAAGTTCAGCGGTTTGAGGAAGTTGTCAAAGAGCAGGCCGGCCACGCTGATGAGCAGGACCAGCACCACGAGGGTGGACAGCAAGGGGATGTTCTGGCGCTTGAACATGCAATCAGGCCGCGGCCAGGTCCTTTCGCTTGAAGGGGGCTGAGAGTTGTGAGCGAAAGCGTTCGGACTGCAGCAGGCAGACGAGGATGATGACCACGGCCTTGGGTACCGGGGTGATATCCGACGGCACGCCGAGTTTCTGCATGGTCCATACCAGGGTCTGGATCAGGACAGCCCCGACCAGGGATCCCGCGAGGCTGAATCGGCCACCCGTCAGCGCGGTACCGCCGACCACCACGGCGAAGATCGCATCGAGTTCCAGCAATTCGCCCAGGCGTGCGGGTTCCGCGCTTTCCACCCGGGCGGCGGCAATCAGGCCGGCGAGCCCGGAGCAGAAGCCGCAAAAGGCGTAAATGCCGACCTTGATCCGGGCCTGGTTTATGCCGCAGAGGCGGCTGGCGGCCGGGTTGTCGCCCACGGCGGAGATCTCGAGCCCGGCTGCGGTCCGGTTGAGAAAGAGGCTGACCAGGAAGGTGAATGACAGCACCAGGACGACCGCAAAGGGTACGCCGAATACGTAACCACTGCCCAGGAAGAGGAGGAGGGGATCCTCGATCGGCTGGCCCATCCCGTCGGTCAGTAACATGGCGACCCCGCGCCCGAGGACCATGAAGATCAAGGTTGCAACGATCGGCTGAATGTGGAGGCAGGAAACGAGCAACCCGTTGATCGCGCCGATCAGGGCGGCGACCAGGAGGGCCGCCCCGATCGCAACAATGAAGGGCGCTGTCCCGGCAGCTATCAACATGGCCGCCAGTGTTCCCGCAATCGCCATGACCGACCCGACCGAGAGGTCCACCCCGCCGGTCGCGATCACCAGGGTCATGCCGACGGCCAGGGGAATGATCTTGGCCGCCTGGAGCATGACCGAGATCATGTCCCCGTACAGTTTGCCATCACGCAGGCCGAGCTTGAAGAAGCCCGGGTCGTAGACGAGGTTGAAGAGCAGGAGCAGCAGGAGTCCAAGGGCCGGCCAAAAGACCGGGAGGCTGCGCAGGGCCTGGATTCTATGCTTCATGTTCAGCGATGAGCCCCATGATTTCGGTTTCCTGTACCTGGGTGCCCGCCAGTTCGCCGACCTTGTGGTGGTCCCGCATGACGATGACCCGGTTGCAGGCCCGCACGAGCTCGTCCAGCTCGCTGGAAATAAAGATGATGCCCATTCCTTCCCCGCGCAGTGACTCGACCCGTTTCTCGATCTCGCCCTTGGCCCCGACGTCGATCCCCCGGGTGGGCTCATCGAGGATCAGCACCCGGGGTTGCATGCAGAGCCAGCGGGCGAGGAGGACCTTCTGCTGGTTGCCCCCGGAAAGGTTTTCGATCGGCGTTTCGGGGGAGGGGGTCTTGATCTGCAGTACGTCGATATAGTGCCGGGCGATTTCCAGTTGCCTGTTTCGCGGGATCTGCTTGAGCAGGCCCTGGCGGGCCTGCAGGGCGAGGATGATGTTTTCACGGACGGAAAGGGTGGGGATAAGGCCCTCGGTCTTGCGGTCCTCCGGGCAGAAGCCGATGCCTAGGGCGATGGCCTGTGCAGGATTCTTGAGCGGTGCGGGTTTCCCCTCGATCCGTACCTCGCCGGAACTCCGGCGGTCTGCACCGAAGAGCAGGCGAGCGGTTTCGGTCCGGCCGGAACCGAGCAGGCCAGCGAGCCCGACCACTTCGCTGCGTCCGACAGCCAGGTCGAGGGGAGCGACCGCGCCATGCCGGCCGAGGCCGGACGCGGAGAGCACTTCCACCCGCTCGTGGTCGCTTTCATCACTGTTCGCCGGGTTTGCGCCGACCGGGTTGAGCTCGTCGATGGATTTCCCCAGCATCGAGGCGATCAGGGCCATGCGGGGTAGGTCGGCGGTCAGGAATTCGCCTACGAGCAACCCGTTACGCAACACCGTGATGCGGTCGCTGATCTCGTAGACCTGGTCGAGAAAGTGGGTGACGAAGATAATCCCCAGTCCATCGTCGCGCAATTTGCGCATGACCGTGAAGAGCTCGGCGACCTCCTGCTCGTCGAGACTGGAGGTGGGTTCATCGAGAATCAGGAGCTTGGCATCGATAAACAACGCGCGGGCGATTGCGACCATCTGTTGCACCGCCATCGAAAAGCTGGATACCGGTTCCGAGGCGTCGATGTCCAGGCCCAACCGGTGCAGGACCCCTTCCGCCTGCCGGTGGATTTCCCTCCACTGCAGAAAGCCGAAGCGCCGCGGTTGCCGGCCGAGCAGTATATTTTCCGCAACCGACAATTCGGGGATGAGGTTGACTTCCTGGTAAACCGTCGCGATGCCCGCTCGTTCGGCTTCCAGGGGGGACGACAGCTTGAGCGCCTTTCCGGATAGCTGGATGCTCCCTGAATCCCGTGGGTAGACCCCGGTGAGCACCTTGATCAGGGTCGATTTTCCGGCGCCATTCTCCCCCATTAAGGCGTGGACCTCGCCCGCCCGCAGGGTAAAGGCGACATCGTCCAGGGCCTGTACGCCTGGAAAGCCCTTGGAAAGCCCCGAGGCGTCCAGCAGGTGCGGTTTAACAGGTAGGGAATCGGACTCCACAGGCATGGTTCATAAGCCTATAAACGCGGCTCGACAAGGCCTAGCTGGTTGGATTCAAGGCGAATATACGGAAAAAATGAGGGTGTTGCAGATGGCTTGTCCGGGGGCTTTAGGGGCCCGCAATCGTCGTGCAGGTCAATCCCGGGCTGCACCTGGAGCCAAAGCCCCGGTACACCATCTATTTTAGGGTTGGTTTCCCGCAGTACGGGGTGGCACTTCGTGGAATATCCTATATAGCATATCCCGCTGTTTTTCGAGATGAGCTTTGTGATGAAACCACCGTTCCGTGTGCGTGCACCCGGCCGAATCAAC
>JAPYUI010000275.1 GCA_029936175.1 Kiritimatiellia bacterium | reverse complement strand
TGAACACCGTTAACAAAATCAAGCAATCGCTCGTCACCGTTTTCACCTTGGTCTTGGTGCTGTCCTCGGGTTTTTCCACATTCGCTTCGCTGGTCGCCTACGACCCCTTGAGCGCAGATTTGAATGATGCCCGTGGGAACGCGAACACCGTCAACCGATGTTTTCTCCCCGTCATGAAAAATGACCTCGCTTCTGAAGTTCAGGATTCTTTAATCCTGAATGCGCGCCCTGTTGGAAGCGGAAAGGCGAACAAGAACCTGAAATGAGAAACTTCCGATGAAAATCCAAAGCACCTTGATGGCCTCGCTTTTCGTCCTGTTGTTGAACGCGGGTGCGGACGACTGGCCCATGTGGCGCCACGATCCCGGACGGACGGCCGCCACACCCGGGTCCGTGCCGGAAAAGCTGTATCTCCAGTGGACCCTGGAACTGCCCCCGCTCAAGCCGGCCTACCGGGACCACCGCCTCCAGTTTGACCTGGCCTACCAGCCTATTGTCACCCGGGGCCGACTCATCATCGGGTCCGCCCGCTCGGGATCGGTGACGGCCTACGACGCGGCAACCGGGAAGGAAGGCTGGCGCTTCCATACCGGCGGGCCGGTTCGTTTTGCCCCCGCGGCCGCGAATGACCGGGTCTTCGTGGGCTCCGACGACGGATTCCTCTACTGCCTCGCGCTGGACTCGGGCAAGCTCCTGTGGAAGTTTCGGGCCGCCCCAGCCAGGCGCAAGGTACTGGGCAACGGCCACATGATCTCCCTGTGGCCGGTACGTGGCGGGCCGGTTACCCGCGACGGGAAAGTGTGGATTGCCGCCGGGGTCTGGCCCATGGAGGGGGTGTTCATCCACTGCCTGGATGCCCGGACCGGCCGCTCGCTCTGGATTAACGATGCCTGTGGCTTCCGCTACGGGCAGCAGCCCCACAACGCCCAGGCCCATGGAGGGCTCGCTCCCCAGGGGTACCTTTTACTGGAGGACGACGACCTGATTGTGCCCTCGAGCGTGGCTTTTCCCGCCCGCTTCGATGCGTCCACCGGCCGCTTGAAGGAATTCGACTTGCCGGCCCAGGGCCGGCTTACCGGTGGCTGGTTTGCCTCGACGCCGGCCGAGAAGGAGCAACAGCGACTGAAGCGTCGGGGCCTGCTGTTTGACAGCGGGGTCAACAAGACACGCCACGAGGACCATGAGCGGGTAACGGGACAGGCCGGCATCCGCTCGACGATCCATGCCGGGGACCGGGCCCTGCGCTTCGGCGATGGCCTGGAGGCCGTTCCCGGTCCCATTCACGAGATGCTGGTGGCACAGGGGCGGCTTTATGCGGTCACCCTCAGCGGCGACATTCATTGCCTTGCCGGAAACGAAGCCGCGCCCGTGGTCCACCGGCACCGCCGGGATGAATCCCCGGCCCGGAAGGCGGATCCACTGGTCACCGGCATCCGGGAGGCCAGTGCGTTCCGCCATGGCCACGCCCTGGTCCTCGGCATGTCTGAACGCTGGATGGGCTTGGCCCAGGCTCCTTCTGCCCAGTTGGTGGGGGTCGGGAAGGACCCGGCGCTTCTTCGCTCCCGCCTTGAGCGCAAAGGGGTTTCCCTGGCCCGATGCACGCTCTTCAAGGGGGACCCGCTTGAGCTGGAGCTCCCGCCGTACTTCGCCCGGCTCATCGCGGTGGACGCGTCAGCGGATATCGCGTGGACGCCGGGATTCCTGTCGGGCCTCTATTCCATGTTGCGTCCCTTCGGGGCTTCCCTGTGCGTGGCGGGATCGAAACAGGAGCGTGCGGTATTTCGCTCGGTCGTGGCGGCCGCTGAACTCCCGGGGGCCCGCTTGTCGGAGCACGACGGGTTTTCCCGCCTGCAGCGCTCGGGTCCCTTGCCCGGGGCGACCAATTACCTGGGGGACTGGGCAAAAAGCCCGGACGAGCGGGTTCGCTTTCCGCTGGGGGTCCTGTGGTTCGACGACGCATTGGGCCACTTCAAGCGCTCACCACAACCGAAGTTTGTCGACGGGGTGATGGTATCGACCACGAAAAAATGGGTGGTCGACAAAGACGAACGCGTCGCCGGAAAAATTGATTACCGGCTGACGCCGGCTGTTCTCTCAGACGTCTACACGGGGCGTGTGATGGGTTCGGACGAGGAGACTGAAATTCGCAAAAAGCACGGCAAAGTCGATTTGAAAACCCTTCAGCCGAGCCAATATCGACCACCAAAGCAACTCAACGATTGGGCACCCCAAAAACCGAGCCCAGGCGAACGCATCAATCCACTGACCGGAGAAAAGGAGCCACGGACATTCCCCAAGAGTTACGGGTGTGACGGAGGATTGGACTACGGCCATCTCTACACCATGCGTTCTGCCACCGCATCCTATTACGACAAACGGATAGAGAGCGGAACCATCAACCTGAGCGGTCCGCGCTCAGGTTGTACCAACAGCATCATTCCGGCCAACGGCGTGCTCAGCGTCCCCTATTACTACGAAGGTTGCACCTGCAGCTATCCATTGCCCATGGCCATGGCCTTGGTCTCCATGCCCCAGACCCACGAGCAATGGACCTCCTGGGGCGAAATGCCCCCGGAAAAACTCAACGGCAAAGTGCGCCGGATGGGGTTGAACTTCGGAGCACCCGGGGATCGCGTGACGGAAAGCGGCACCCTTTGGCTCGATCACCCTAGCGTGGGCGGGCCCTCTCCTATCCTGCCCGTCAAGACCTCACCGGAAAAGATCACCTATCGCTACCATCACTCCATGCGTGTGGAGGGCGGCGAAGGCTGGCCCTGGATCGCGGCATCCCTAGCCGAAGGAATCGAGAACATAAGGATAAATGGTCTCACCCAGGGAACCTATTTCCTTCGACTGACTTTTCTCGAGCCGGACCGGATCAATCCGGGAGATCGGGTCTTCGACGTCATGCATCAGGGAAAGAAGCTTTTGTCAAAATACGACGTGGCGAAGGCCGCCGGGGGCTCCATGCGATCCACGACCGAATCGTTTGCCGGACTTAAAGTGGAGAACTCCCTTGTCTTAAAACTTTCCCCGATCCGTGGAAAACCGATCCTCAGCGGACTCGAGCTGGTCCGTTCCGACTTGCCCATCGTCGAACCGGTTAAGCTTGAGGAGCGAAACCCCTGAACGAGAATTCAAAACATCCTCGCTTAGCGACCTGATCAACAAAGACAGAGGATGCATTGTCCATTAATATGCAAACTGGCTATCTGCCTTTTGCTCACTCCATTTCTGCATGCGATAGAGGAGATAACAATACCCGAAAATGGACTCGTTATCATCCGACCCGGCCGGGCTCCCGGTCCCTTGGACAACCCCCTCAAGGGGTATTGCCTCTATACGAATGCAGGCAAAATTCACCGGCCCTACTCCATGGTCTTCCAGTACGTCTCATGGAAGGAGCTCGAACCAACGGAGGGCAACTATGCCTTCGAGGCTTGGGAAAAGAAGAAATGGTCCCACCCACGGGCTAAGGGAAAACACGTCGTTCTCCGGGTTTATGCAGATTACCCGAAGAAACCATCGGGTTTGCCCGACTGGTTGCGGACCAAGGGAGTAAGGGAAAAAAAATATCGCGCCCATGGTGGGGGCATGAGCCCCGACTACGACCATCCGCAAATGGTGGTGGCAATGGAGCGACTCATTGCCACCCTCGGCAAACGCTACAACACTCATCCCCGCGTTGCCTTCATTCAACTGGGCCTGCTTGGCTTCTGGGGCGAGTGGCATACCTACCCCCACGAGAAATGGTTTGCATCCGAGGAGACTCAACACCGCATTATCCGGGCTTACCTAAGGGCATTTCCGGACAAGCAACTCATGGCCCGGTATGCCGATGGGGTCCTCGCCGACTACAAGGCAATCGGGTTTCACGACGACATGTTTCCCGAAGATACCGATAACGGGAAGGAATGGTCCTTCCTTGCCCGCATGCGCCGGTCGGGACACGCAGATACTTGGAAACGCAAAGTGGTGGGGGGTGAAATGGCCCCGAATGCAGCCAAGAAATGGCTGGGAAAGCAATGGGATCTTACTAGGGAAATGACGGAGCGTT
>JAPYUI010000274.1 GCA_029936175.1 Kiritimatiellia bacterium | reverse complement strand
ACCACGAGTTCCCCCTCGCTGAGGTCGGCCGACAGGGTCATGGAGGTCTCGGCCACGTAAGCGGAGTCGACCAGGTTAATGACGGCGAGGTCTTGCGCAGGTTCCCTGGGGGAAAGGGTCATTTTCAGGTGGGCGATCTCGACCTGGGCCTGCTCGAGTACGCGGTGCAGCTCATCGGCTATTTTCTTTATCCATGCATTTCCGTCCCAGGGTTGCTCACTGTTTACGGTGATGGTGGCGTTCAGCCAACCCAGCAGGGCTTCCCCATCGCCATAGGTGCTGTAGTCGATGGCCAGGTTGCGGTGGGCACTTTGCTGCCCGGAGGTGACGACCTGGAACCACGCGTCCATGCCCGTGTCGTTGCGTGCTGAGACCACCTGCACGGTTGCGTCGGGGTAGTGCGTGGCCAGGGTTGAGCGCAAGGCGTGGGTTTGGTCCTCGTCGATCAGGTCGGCCTTGTTGATGAGGATGAGGTCCGCCTCTTCCAGTTGTTTCTTGTATATGTAGCGGACCTTGTCGGAAAAGCGTTTTCCCTCCTCGAGCTCGAAAATGCGGAGGGCGCGCAGGGGATCCACCACCACGCTCAAGGGGGCGATGACAAACTGGTCACCGTAGAGTCGGCGCAGGGGGTAGGAGACGGTGGCCACGAGGTCGGTGCAACTGCCTACGGCTTCGGCAATGAACACGTCGGGTCGTGTTTCCTCGGTGAGCTGGTCCGCGGCCTCCTTTAAGGAGTGGAAGCGGCAACAGAAGCAGCCGCCGGCGATTTCCTGGACCGGGAAACCCTGGGACTGGAGAAAGGCGGTATCGACCAATCCGCGTCCCTGGTCGTTGGTGATCAGGCCCACGGTTTTTCCCTCGGCGTGGAGGTGCTCGGCGAGCTTGAGCACGGAGGTGGTCTTGCCGGAACCGAGAAAGCCGCCCATCATGATGTAGCGTGCGCCTGGTTCAGGGTTCGTCATAACCCTCCCCCAGCATGCGGTCGATGGTTTCGTCGAGAAAGGCGGCATAGCCCGGGGCATCATAGTGGGTCGGTTCCGGGTCGCCGCTCGCGTGGTAAAGCCAGCCTTTTCCGTGGGGTCGTTCCGACAAGACCTCGAGGTTGTCCTGGAGCAGGGGGTTTTCTTCAATGAAGCAGCCGTCGATCATGGCGTAGATGTCGGAGGTCGCCTTGAAGCCTTCCATCCAGCCGATGATTTGTCCGCACTGAATGGTGCGGTCATCGGGGAGTTCCAGGTCGTGCTCGACCATTTCGCCGAGCATACGGGTGGCAAAGGTGGTCAGTCCCACGCGCCAGGTGTTGGCCGCTTCCTCGGGCGCCATCCAGTAATGCGATGCGGTGTAGAGGCGATCCCCGGGGATCTTGGTCTTGAAGCGCACCCGGTTGTAGAAAACGGGGTCGGTGAAGAAGGAGTGGTCGCTCATGCGCTCAGCGTCTCCTGGATGCGTTCGCATACGCGGTCGATTTCGGCCGGGGTGTTGCCTCGGCCCAGGCCAAAGCGAAGGGTGCCACGCGCGAGATCGGTGGAAAGTCCTATGGCGCGCAGCACAGTGGATGGCTGGGGCAGGGCGGAGGTGCAGGCGGAGCCCATGGACAGGGCGATACCGGGGAGTTGATCCAGGAGTTGTTTCCCGTCTACCCCGGGAAAACTGACGCTCAGGTTGCCGGGGATCTTGTTGCTTGGGTGGCCGTTGAAGAGGCAGTCCGGTGCGATCTGCCTGAGTTGCGTCTGGAGGCGATCATGCAGGCCTCGCAGCAGGCGGTGGGTGGTGTCTCGCTCGGCGTGCGCGATGCGACAGGCCTCGGCCAGGCCGAGGATGCCGGGGGCGTTCAGGGTGCCGGACCGGAGGCCTTGCTCCTGCCCGCCGCCGAAGGTCATCGGTTGCAGGCGGATGCGCGGTTTTTTTCGCCGGAGGTAAAGCAGCCCCACGCCTTTGGGTCCATACAGTTTGTGACCGCTGAGGGCGAGTAGATCCACGTTGAGGGCCTGCACATCCAGGGGTTCCGTGGTGGCGGCCTGGGTGGCATCGCAAAGCAGGGTGATTTTTCGTTGGCGGGTGATCGCCCCGATGGCGGCGATGTCCTGGATGGTGCCGATCTCGTGGTTGGCGTACATCACGCTGACCAGGATCGTCTCGTCCCTGATCGCGCTTTGCAGTTGCTCGAGGTCGAGCTGGCCGTGCGTGTTCACGGGTAGGCGGGTAATGGCAAAGCCTTCCTGTTCCAGTTGCGCGCAGCAATCCAGCACCGCGGGGTGCTCGGTCTCCGTGGTGATGATGTGATGGCCCTTTTCCCTGTCGTGTCGAGCGGCACCCAGCAGGCCGAGGTTGATCGATTCCGTGGCACCGCTGGTGAACAGGATGTCACGGGGTTCCGCGTTGAGGACCTGCGCGACCTGGTCGCGGGCCAACTCGATTTTTGCGGCGATTGCCTGGCCGGCTGGGTGTTGGCTGGAGGGGTTGGCAAAATGGTCCTGCAGAAACGGCATCATGACCGCCAATACGCGCGGGTCGAGTGGCGTCGTGGCATGATGATCCATGTAAATTGGTGCCATGCCGCGATGATGGTTTAGGGGGACTAGGGGCGCAAGCAGATACTTACTGGCAATGGCGCCCTCTCTCAAAGGGCGGGACCTGACCGGAGTTGGTGATGACCGGCAATCCCGGGGCCTTCTCGGCGTTGATGGTAGTGTACTCCTTCCACTCGTCGGGCAGGGTGTCATCGGTAAAGATGGCTTCCTCGGGGCACTCGGGAATACAGGCGCCGCAGTCGATGCACTCGAAGGGGTCAATCAACAACATGTTCGTGTCCTGGTGAAAGCAGTCCACCGGGCAGACGTTGACGCAGTCTGCGTGCAGGCAGCCGATGCAGGGTTCTGTGACGATGTGGGCCATGGCTCCCCCGAGTAGATGGATTTGGGTGGCGGGTCAAGTGCGAACCGGGCTGGATGGCCCGGGGTACCTTGCCGGGCCGGCGGTGCATAGGATCTTAATCGCTTTTCCCGGGGGCCGCCGCCCGGCGCGGCGCGGTCTTGACCGCGACTTTCAGGCTGTGCACGTTCTCTCCCGTGTAGGCGATGAGCACCTGTCCATCCGGGCCATGGCCCAGCGAGGTGTCGCCAAAGGCGTAGGCATCCACGGTTTCGATCGTCCAGCCCGTTTCGTCATGGAACGCGGCTTTCAGTTCGCCGTTGGAGCTGTCATAATACGCGATGGCCGGGTGTCCGTCCGGGCCATGGTCGAGCGAGGCGTAGCCGCCGACTTTCCCCTTGTTGTCCACGGTCTCGGTCGTCCAGCTCGTCCCGTCGTGGACCGCGTATTTAAGGTCCCGGTTGGTGAAGTCATGATACGCGATGGCCGGGTGCCCGCCCGGGCCATGGCTGAGTGAGCTCCAGCTGCCGACCTCCCCGGCATGGTCCACGGTCTCGATTACCCAGTTCGTCCCGTCATGGAGCGCGACCTTCAGGTCATAGTTGGTTCGATCAAAATACGCGATGGCGGGGTGTCCGTCCGGGCCGTGGCCCAGCGAGGCGTAGTCGCCGACCTCCCCTTCGCTGTCCACGGTTGTGCATACCCAGTTCGTCCCGTCATGGACCGCGAATTTCAGGTCTTCATTAGCTCGGTCACGATACGCGATGGCCGGGTGTCCGCCCGGCCCGTGGCTGAGCGAGGCGTAGCCGCCAACATCCCCTTCGCTGTCCACGGTCTCAATTACCCAGTTCGTCCCGGCCACCGCGAATTTCAGGTCCTTGTTGCTGGTGTCATAATACGCGATGGCCGGCCGGCCCCTCGGGCCGAAGCTGAGCGAGGATTCTTTCCCGACGACCCCTTCGCTATCCACGGTTTCGGTCGACCAGTCGGTCCCATCATGGAACGCGTATAGCAGGTCGTCGTTGACGTCGTCATGGTAGCTGATGGCCGGGTGCCCGCGCAGGTTGTGGCTGATCGAGTTCATTTCGCGGATCGCACCGATGTTGTCCACCACGGTGGAGGTCCAGCCGGGAGTCAGCCTGCTAGTCGACCTGGTGACGCCGATGCTTAGCCGGTCACCCGAGGGA
>JAPYUI010000273.1 GCA_029936175.1 Kiritimatiellia bacterium | reverse complement strand
CATGAATATCCAGGATGATACGATTTTTGTCAGCGGACACCGAGGGATGGTGGGTTCCGCCATTGTTCGCGCCTTGGAGCACCGGGGTGCTGAGCAGATATTGACCTGTCCGCGGAGCGATCTTGACCTGACGGTTGCCCGTGACGTGGCGACCTTCCTGGCCGACCACAAGCCGGACGCGGTCATTGTCGGGGCGGCCAAAGTCGGGGGGATTTACGCCAATGACACCTACCCGGCCGAATTCATTTTCGACAACCTGGCGATCGCGATCAACCTGATCCACGGTGCATACGAGGCCGGGGTGGCGCGCTTGCTCTTCCTGGGCAGTTCCTGTATCTACCCGCGCCAGGCTCCGCAACCGATCAAGGAGGATTACCTGCTCACCGGGCCACTGGAACCCACAAACGAGGCCTACGCGATCGCCAAGATCGCCGGGATGAAGATGTGCCAGTACTACCGTAAGCAGTATGGCGTGCTGTACCATTCCGGGATGCCGACCAATCTCTATGGGCCCGGTGACAATTATCATGCAGAGAACAGCCACGTGATTCCCGCCCTCATCCGGCGTTTTCATGAAGCCAAGCTCCAGGGTTTGTCCGAGGTAACGATCTGGGGAACCGGCCAGCCACGCCGTGAGTTCCTGCATGTCGAGGACCTGGCACAGGGTATCCTGACCCTGCTGGAGGATTCGGCCCCCCCGGATGTGGTTAATCTTGGATGCGGCGAGGACATTTCAATCGCGGAACTGGCCCTCCTGGTCAAGGAGGCGGTGGGATACGAAGGCATCATCACCTACGATGCCACCAAGCCTGACGGCATGCCTCGCAAGTTGTTGGATATTGCCCGCATCCGCTCGATGGGTTGGGCGCCACGCATGAACCTCGCCGAGGGGCTCAAGCAGGTCTACGTGGATTTCTGCCAGGGTTATCGAGAAGCCTGACCCGGGACCGGGCGCACCGGGCCACGTACATACGCTCAGCTTTTCTGGGCACAGTCCAGCAGCGGTTTCATCACCGCTTGTTTTTCGGAGTCCTCGAAGCCCCGGATGCCCCCGGTGAGTGGATAGACCTTGACCAGTTCGTTCACGGGAATGAGATCATCCTTCAACAACGCCAGGGCGGCGATGTAGTTGGGGGGAGCCGATCCATAGGTGGTCCGGAGGTCGATTTGTTTGCGGATGAACTGGGTGATGTCGATGTCGACGTTGAATCCGTAAATGGCGACCACGGCAACCTGTCCGGCCGGGCGAAGGGACTGCCAGGCTTCCGCGAGGGCGACGGGAGATCCCGAGGCTTCGACCAGGACATCTGCCGGTGCATCGAGTTGTTCGTGCAGGGGGGGCTGATCCGGCCCGACGGTGAGGGTTTCAAATCCGAGTTTTCGTGCGACCGGAAGGCGAACCGTTTCGTCATTGGCGGTGCCACAGATAAGCACCTCGGCGCCCGTGTGCCGGGCGACGATGGCGGAGAGCATCCCGATGATCCCGGGTCCGGTGACGACCACGCGGTCACCTGCCTGTATCGAGGAGCAATCCGCCACGCAGTGGTGGGCCACGGAAAGGGGTTCGGTCAGCGCGGCGGCCATGAGCTCGAGGCTTTCGGGCAAGCGCAGGAGGTAACGCTGGTCGGCCACCACGTATTCCGCCATGCCGCCGTCGAGGTGCAGGCCCTGCACCCGGCGATTGGAACAGAGTTGGGGTAGCCCGGAAAGGCAGCACGCACATTCCAGGCAGCCTTGGACCGCAATAAAAACGGCGGCCTGGCCAGCGGTCCAGCCTTCCACCCCGGGGCCACATTCGACTACCCGGGCGGAACACTCGTGGCCGAGGGTGACTTCCGGCAGCACGGATTCGTACCCGGCATGATTCAAATAAGCATGCAGATCGGATCCGCAGATTCCGCAATACGCCACCTTGAGGAGGACCTCACCCGGGCCGGGGGAGGGGGTCTCAATATCCTGTACCGCCGCGGCGCGGGCTTCCCGCTTAAATCGTCGAAGTGCTTTCATCTCGTATCATGATGATGAGGAGGGATCGTGTTCCCTGGGCTCCCAGGACCAGGGATTGCTCGATATCGGCCGTCTTGGTGGGACCGGAAAGAAAAAAACCAAAGCGCGGAACCTCTGCGGCGGCGACCTTGGCATAGGCTTGGTGCATATGGTCCACGAGGTCCGATGCCCGGACGATAATGACCTGGTGCTGGGTGAGCACCATGGCTGCATGATCGTCGTATTGGCTGTCCGGCACCCAGATCGCTGCATTTTCCGCCACCGGGATGAGTCCTTCGACGACGATGAGGTCGAGATCGCTGTAGGCATGGGGATCCCGATCGGCATCGCGGGTGAAATTCTTGCACGGCACTTCGGGTACATGCGAGAGTATGGAACTCGCGCCGGGCAAAAATGCCTGGACTGCCGCGGCAATTCCCCCGCGATTGTCGACGGATTGCAGGTTGGCGCCCACTGCCTCTGCGGTGGTGATGAACTGTTGAATGGGATCATCGTAGTGAAGGCCAAAGTTGTCCAGTTCGGGCAGGGCCTGCCCCGGCGGCAAGGCGGCGCGGATGGATGCGAGTATTGTTTCGCGGCTCATGAGCGGGGCCTCTTCCGGTAGAGGTCCCTGAAGCGCCGCTTGGCTGGCAGGGGCAACTCGCGTTCCATGCCCCACTTGTTCTTTTTGTTGTAAAGGAGCACCCGCGGTACAAGCTTCATTCCCTTGCTGAGGAAACTTGCCGTCCTGTACAGGGTCGGGCTGGACAGCAACTTGCCCGCCATCTTCATCTGGCGCGCCTTGCCCTTGTCGAGGTAACCTTCCTTTACCACGTACTTCCGCCATGCGAGCAATTGGTCATGCAGGTCGATCTTGACCGGGCAAACATCGGTGCAGGAGCCGCAAAGCGTGCTGGCAAAGGGCAGGGCCGCATACTTTTCCAGGTCCATGGCTGGACTCAGCACCGATCCGATCGGCCCCGGCACGACCGACCCGTAACTGTAGCCCCCACTGCGCCGGTAAATCGGGCAGGTGTTCAGGCAGGCTGCGCACCGGATGCAGCTGAGCGAGCGGCGGAATTCCGGCTTTGCGAGGATGGCGCTGCGTCCATTGTTGACAATGACAACGTGCATTTCACCCCCCGGTTTGGGGCCGTGAAAATGAGAGGTAAAAGTCGTGATCGGCTGTCCGGTTGCGGAACGGGCAAGCAATCGGGTGAATACACCGAGGTGTTCAAGCCGGGGAAGCAGTTTCTCCATGCCCATACAGTGAATTTGGATCGGCGGAAGCGAGGTGCCGAGGTCCGCGTTACCCTCGTTGGTGCAAACGACTATTCCCCCAGTATCCGCGATGGCAAAATTGACCCCGGTGATACCCGCATCGGCTTCGAGGTACTTTGGCCGGAGGTGCTGCCGGGCGGCCTCGGTGAGATACTTGGGGTCATCCGCGCCCGCATCGGTCCCGAGTTGCTCGTGGAAGAGGTCGCCGATCTCGGCTTTCTTGATGTGGATCGCGGGCATGACCAGGTGGCTGGGCGGTTCGTTGCGCATTTGCACGATACGTTCGCCGAGATCGGTATCGATCACGTCCATGCCACGCTCAGCAAGGTAGGGGTTCAGGTGGCATTCCTCGGTGAGCATCGACTTGCTTTTAACGATGTTCTTGACGCCCTTTCGCTCAAGTATGGCGTGTACAATCCGGTTGTGTGCGTCTGCGTCCTCCGCCCAGTGCACCTGGATGCCCCGCGCGGTGGCATTGCGCTCAAATTCTTCCAGGTAATGGTCCAGCCGGGAGAGCATGTGCATCTTAACCTGGGAGGCCTGTTCACGGAGCTCTTCCCACTCCGGAATAAGCTTCGTGGCCTTGTCCCGTTTTTCGCGGACAAACCACAGGGCGTCATCGTGCCAGGCCGTGCGTTCTGCGTTGGCGGTGAAGTTGCGCGCATGCTGGGCGTGGTCGATCACGCGCCGGATCCCGCGGTCAGGATTTCGGCGATATGCTTGACCTGGATCGGTTTGTTCGCCCGCTTGATCAGGCCTTCCATGTGCATGAGGCAGGACATGTCGGCACTTACGATGTA
>JAPYUI010000058.1:20124-23484 GCA_029936175.1 Kiritimatiellia bacterium | reverse complement strand
GGCCCGGCTTTTGAAGGTCGGCTGTATCTCGCAAACAGTGGCGCGAACGAAATCCACGCGGACGTGGTCACGGTGGCGGATTCACCCCTTCAGGGCCAGGGGGCCGAGACCGCTATTCTGCCCCCGGAGAGCCTACTGAACTTCGGCGCGACCACCAATGATGTCACCACCGACATCCTGACGATTGCCTATCGAAAATCGCGGGGCAGGGCATTGGTTCCGCATGCCGGGGTGGTGAATCTTTGGGGCAAGCACACAGGGACCGTGGAACTCCGACTGGGCTACAACGCCGTCAATACCGGTACGATCTCCACGGGCGTGCTGGATGCAGGGTTGGGCGTCCTGAACGGAGCATTGAGCGTACTCCACATCGGGCGCCACGATCGAGGGAATGGGGCCGGGCAGGGGACCCTGATCATGGGCGGGGGACTGCTGACAGCGAACCGGGTTGATCTCGCACGGGTAAGCGTGACGGGCACGAGTGCGAATCCGGAGAACACGACGGCCTGGTTGGTCTTGAATGGGGGTAGCCTGCATGTCGCCGGGGCCATCCAGGATATGGGCGGGATGTCCACCCTGTCGATCGATGGGGCGGAGGTCCATGCCGCATCGGTGGATAACCTCGACAACCTGAGCCTCCTGTCGGGATCCCTGCACGTGGGCGCCCTCACCGGGTCCCCCGGGTTTCTCATGACCGGGGGGCGACTATCTGCAGACCTGGTGGACTTTAACCTAAATCTGGCCGGCGGAACCCTGGCCCCGGGAGCTTCGGTGGGCCGGAGCGTGATCCAGGGTGACCACCTGCTCCAGGAAGCCGGGTGGGAGATCGAAATCGATCAAGCGACCAATGATTATGTGGAGGTGAGCGGCGTGTTGAGCCTGGACCCGGTAGATTCCACCCTTGATGTGGTCATCTTGAATGGTGGAAGCAATGATGTTGTGATCGCCGAGTACGGGAGCTTGATCGGCCGCTTTGCAAATGAAAATATACCGGCTGGTTACGCCGTGGATTATGCGTACCAGGGAAGCGGTCGCATCGCGCTGGTGCCCACCACGGAATTCTCCATGGATGGACAGGTCGGCTTTGCAGGAGGAATGGCCGAAATCAGCTGGGAGAGTACAACAGGAGAGCATTACTCCGTATGGCGCACCCATCGGCTGCAACCGGCGGACTGGATCCGCATTGCGACTGGGCTGGCGGATACCGCTCCCCGGAACACGTTCACGGATCCGAATCCGGGTGGACAGCGTGGCTATTATCGCATCGAACGCGAATGAGAGATCCCGTTCTCGATTATGAGCATCTATGAGAAGTCTGAGGCCGGATGCTTGGAGGATTTGGCCCATGCAAGTCACACTCGGCACCGGGAGGCGGGGCGGGTACATACATTTATTACGGGTCGAACATTTGACTTTACCATGCTTGCCAATAGTCCTCTGAAGGCTCCTGCTGGTATGTTTCCTGCTCCTGTACCGTCTGGATTGATTGGGTTTTATGCACTTCAGCGAGATGGCCATTGGGCATGGTTTTAGCGGGAAGGAGTGCTGAGAGGGCAGCATGCAGCCAGCGTATAACAATTTTGCTTTAAAGCTCATGATGGAGGACCAGGCACCGGTCGAATTGGACCGCCAGCGAGTGACGATGGGCCGTTCGTCTACCAATTTGATTCGCCTGCTGAATAAATCCGTCTCCCGGAATCACCTCTTGATTGAAGTTTTTGAGGATCATATTTCCGTGCAGGATCTCAACAGTTCCGCCGGTACATTCGTTAATTCAGCGTTGGTTCCACCTTTTGAGCACCGGGTGGCAAAGCTTGGCGACACCATCGTCATCGGGGAATGCGTATGTGAGCTTGTAGCGGCAAGTGGCCTGGCTGTTCAGCCTTCCGATTCGGAAGATGGTATGAGGACGATTGTCTGGTAGGAGCGCACTTGGTGAATACAACTCCACGGTTTCAATTACTGTTCTTGAGCGACGAGCGTCGGGGTGAGCGGGTTCCCATCGACCGAGATGGACTTTCCATCGGTCGCTCAGCCGACGCTGAAATTCACTGTAAAAACCCTTCGGTTTCCCGGCAGCATGCGGTCTTTCGCTACATGGGCGATCGCTTAATGGTTGAGGATGTTGGCAGTTCCGGTGGGACCCGGGTTAACAGCACTCGGATCGAGAGCAACCGGGCGGTTCAGGTCGAGAATGGTGACGAGATCACCTTTGGCCATTTCCATACCCAGATACTTTTACTCGACGACTTTGATGATGCCTTTGACGATGGCGAGAAGACGATGTTTGTGGGCGACGGGGATCTGCCGAGCGATCTTTCGGAAATCCTGGCCCAGTGCCAGGACGCCGGAAATGCCACCGACCCTGAACCCTTTTCAGATCAACCCTCCAGCGGAGGTCGGTCGGCATATGCACCGCCTGGTGCGAACACTATTTTCACGAAGGCGTCCGCGATGGAAGACCTCGGGGAAGCACCGCTTGTTCCGGCGAGCCAATCCCTGGTCATTTTACTCGCCATGCTTTTGCTGGTCTTGGTCGTGCTTTTGATCATGGCGGTTTTTAAATGGCCGGTTGACCTCATGTCCATCTTCTAGGACTGCACCGTCCATGCAGATGACATAACGGATGCGGGCATCGGTGCCCGACCTCAGCGTGCAGACCGCAGGGGCGCACTCATCTGCTGGAGGTGGGCCCGTTTTTGGCCACTTTATTCGTGTATCCTGGGCAGGGTATGGTACATTTTCCATAACATTTATTAACCTTTTACAGGAGAATCTTCATGAGTACCGCCAGTGCCCGACATATTCTAGTCACGACCAGCGAAGACTGCGAAGCGCTAAAAGTTCGCATCGAAGCCGGCGAGGACTTCGCCGAAATAGCCAAAGAGCACTCCCAGTGTCCTTCCGGGAAAGATGGCGGGAGTCTGGGGGAATTCGGACCCGGACAGATGGTTCCCGCCTTCGACGAGGTCGTCTTCAACGAGGCGGTCGGCCAGGTCCACGGACCGGTGAAAACGCAATTTGGCTTTCACCTGCTGGAAATCACCGCCCGTAGCGACTGATTTTCCGGTTTCGTCCGGGGCATATGAGAAGCGGAACCCTCTTTTGGTCGATCAAGGCATGGTGCCGTACGTGCATAGTATGGGCGCTGGCCTCGCCGGTGGTTTCCGCACAATTTCGTATCAGCGAACTGCTGGTTAATCCGCCCGGGGATGATTTCGCTGCCGAGGTCATCGAATTACGGGGCCCTCCCAATGCCTTGTTCACGAATGCGACCTACCTCGTTTTTGTCGAAGGCGATGCCGGCGGCGTCCCGGGGACGATTCAGAATGTCTTCGAGTTAAGCGGTGCCCGCATCGG
>JAPYUI010000058.1:6179-20024 GCA_029936175.1 Kiritimatiellia bacterium | reverse complement strand
CGAACCTGCCGGGCATTATCCTGATACCCCCCGCGCAAGCCATTCCCGAAGGCGGGCAGGCGTCCATGACGCTGCGGTTGAATACCACCCCCTCGGTCCCTGTGCTTCTTCGCTTGGCCAGCGATATTGAAATCCACATGAGCCTGGACGGCGCGAGTTTCTTTTCCGTTCTGGACGTCCAACTACCCGACACCAACGCGGTGGAGATCCTGCTCGGGGCCGTGGATGACACGGATGTTGAAACATCCCCGCATGTGAGTGAGATCAGCTTGGAGATGCAGGTGCCCAGTCCGCCGGAATACCCCCTGGAAATGCCGCTACCCGATCCCCGCGTGTCTATCATTGAAAACGACCAACTCCTCATCAGTGAACTCAACGTGAATCCGCCGGGAACAGACACTTCTCGTGAGTACCTCGAGCTCGTGGGGTTTCCGGGTGCGCTGCTTGATGGGGTCTACCTGCTTGTGGTGGAAGGAGATAAGAACGATGATCCCGGAACCGTGGACCTCCTGCTGGATCTGAGTGGGGTGCAGGTGGGCAGCAATGGTTTCCTGCTCGTGTTGGCCCCCGATCATCCCTTTACGGTTCACCCGCTAGCGGGCATTCATCTCGACCCGGCGTTTTCCACCAGTGGAGGTGCTTTCCCCAATGGATCGGTCACGTTCATGCTGATAACCACGACCGAGCCGCCCGCACTGGACGATGATCTTGATAAAGGTGACAACGGGGTGCTGGAAGGCCTGGCCGAGGACGTACAGCTGTTGGATGCCGTGGGTTGGACCGACGGTGGCCCGGATGACCTGGTCTTCGCGGAAACGGTGATCAATCTGGCCGAGACCACCCCGGATGCAGCGATGCGCGTGGGCTCCAACACCTGGTTTCGTGGCAGCCTTGGAGGGGGAGGGGACCCGCTCACCTTTACCGGCCTGAGTGACGGTCTATACAGTCTTGGTACGCGACTTACACCCGGTGAAGACAACCGGGTAGGCCCCCGTATTGTTCCCCTGGTTCCCCTCAGCGGGGTCATCGGGGATCCGAGCAACCCGGGTGCCGCACTGCGTCTATTCGATATCGGCCTTCTGCAGGGAGGCTTGAGTTTTACCTCCTTTTCGAACGCATCGAACGTCGTTCCTGCCGCGAATATTCAGGTACAAGCCATCTCGAACGATCATTTCACGGTCCTGCTTGATCCCGTGGGAGTGGGCTACGCCGCGGTGACGGTGCGCGTCAGCGATGCATCATCCTTTGTCGATCTGCCCCTTTCGTATGCGGCCTCCGACCCGGGCCGTCCGGGTGCTTTCTGGCTCACCGGTGCATCCGATGCTTCGGCTGCCTTGGCGATCGACCCGGCGTATATGCTCGTCGGCGATGATGAGGGGCAGGTGATTCGTATGTATCCGCGAGATCGTTCGGGGTCGCCCGTGACGGAATTCGATCTCAATCCCTTCCTGGCTTTAACGGATTTTGAAGACGGCGAAGCGCGCGAAGTGGATATTGAAGGCGTGACGCGTAGCGGGAACCAGGTCTACTGGCTGGGATCACATTCGCATGCCGAAATCGGCGAACTGCGCACCAATCGCTGGCGCTTGGTCGCGACCGAGCTGAGCGGGCAGGGGGTCGATACCGTTTTGACTTACCTCGGTCATTACGAGCACTTGCGGAGCGACCTGATCGCCTGGGATGCAAGTAACGGTCATGGACGCGGTGTAGATTACCTGGGCTTTGCCGTGAGCGCAGCCGCCGGTGTGTTGCCCAAAAGCAGTGACGGTTCAGGCTTTAACATGGAAGCCTTCGCCATGGCGCCGGATTCCACCAACACCGCGTATCTATGCTTTCGATCCCCGCTGGTTCCAGCGACCAATCGGGCCTTTTCGTGCATCGTGCCCCTGCTCAATCTGCAGGCGGTCACCACCGCTGGTGGTGGGCCCGGCGCAGCCGAATTCGGGCAGCCGATATTGCTGGATCTCGGTTGTCGGGGCATTCGAAGCATGGAGGGCGATACCAACGGATTCTTGATGGTCGCAGGGGAAGTGGATAACCGACTGAGTATACATGCCTTTCGCTTTTTTAGCTGGACCGGCTACGCGGCTGATAGGCCCATCGAATACAGCGGCGATCTGTCGGGCTTGAATCCCGAAGCTATCGTCGCCCTCCCCAGTCCCCCCTGGTCGCCGGGCAGTGAAATTCAAGTCCTGAGTGATAACGGGCGCTCCATCTATTATAACGACAACATCATTGCCAAGCAGCTCGCCGAACCCGGCTTCATGAAGTTCAGGCTGGACGCGGTCCCCCTCGGCGTGCCCGTCGCGCCGGCCGCGCGTATCCGGGCCTTTGATGTGGATGCCGATGGCGCGGGACTGACATGGTGTGGGCCCACGGGCCGCGTATACCGGGTTCAGCGTTCCCTGGAAATGTCCGTACCGGCCTGGCAGAACCTCAGTGGCCCCATTTTTCTTGCCCAGCCGGTAAACCGTTATGAATGGCAACCGGACGCTGCCCAGATTCGCTTTTTACGCGTCCTGGATACGGGACCTCCCGCGCCGTGATGCCCTCGGTTTAATCCAAAAAGGACGGTTGACCACCCCGGGTTCTTCCCCTACGGTGCGCCGGATTCGACGGCCGCAAAATTGCGGCTTTTTGTGTGTAATATGGCAGTTTATGCGCCCATTTAGAATCCGGGATGCCGCATATACTGTGAACTGATATGGAAACGGAGACCCCTGTGGATTCGGGTGGTCGACGAACAAAGGATCTCAATCGATCATGGCAACGAGAGTTTTGATAGGCGGTCAGTGGGGCGATGAAGGCAAGGGCAAGATCGTGGATGTACTCACGGAGGATGCCCAGTTGATAGCACGCTTTCAAGGGGGCAACAACGCAGGCCATACGGTGGAAATCGGCGAGAAAAAGTTTGTGCTCCATCTCATCCCCTCGGGCATCTTGCGCGAGGGCAAGGTGTGTATCCTGGGCAACGGGGTCGTGGTCGATCCCCTCGGCTTGATCGAGGAAATCCTTGAAGTGCAGTCGAGGGGGGTCGAAACCTCCGGCCGCTTCTTTGTCAGCGAGCGAGCCCATATGGTCTTTCCGTATCATTGCCGGCAGGATGCCGGTGCAGAAAACCTCGCGGCTGAAAGTGAAAAAATCGGAACGACCCGGCGCGGTATCGGCCCGGCCTACATGGATAAAGCGGACCGCAAGGGCCTGCGTGTCGGGGACCTGCTTGCTCCCGACCTTAAATCGCTTTTACGCGAAAAATTAGCCCGGCGCAATGTGCGATTGGAAGCCCTGGGCGTGGAGTCCCTCGACATCGAAGCGGTGGTAGCCCAGTATGTAGATGCGGCCACTTTCCTGAAACCCTACATCGCCGATACCGTGACCATGCTCAATGATGCGATTGCCGGGGGACAAAAGGTTCTTTTCGAAGGGGCGCAAGGAACCATGCTGGATATCGATCACGGATCCTATCCATTTGTTACCTCCTCCAATGCGACCGCTGGCGGGGCCTGCACCGGCACCGGCGTTCCGCCGCAGCGCATTGAAGAGGTCGTAGGCGTTTGTAAGGCCTACACCACCCGCGTGGGCGAGGGTCCTTTCCCGACGGAGCTACACGATGAAACCGGCGCCCGGATCGCAGAGATCGGTGCCGAGTTCGGCGCGACCACCGGGCGTCCCCGCCGTTGTGGCTGGTTTGATGCGGTTGTCGGGCGCTATGCGGTGATGGTCAATGGTATCGACTGGTGGGCCTTGACCAAGATGGATGTACTCGACAGCTTTGAAACCATCAATATCAGCATTGGCTACGAGCTCGACGGTGAGCATATTCAGCATATGCCCGCCCGTATCGAGGATTTTTCCCGTTGTGTTCCCGTCTACGAGGAATTGCCCGGTTGGCATTGTTCAACCAAGGATGTGAAGCGGTACGAGGATCTGCCGAATGCGGCCAAAGCCTATATCGATCGACTGGAAGAACTCACCGGCGCTCGCGTCGGCATCGTTTCTGTCGGTCCCCGTCGTTCCGAAACCATGTTCCGTGATGTCCCGCGCGAAACCGCCAGTGTTTAGCCGCAGGTAGCGTGTCCATGGCCCTTGATCCCGACAGAATCCCCCAACATGTGGCCATCATCATGGATGGCAATGGGCGCTGGGCCAAGTCACGTGGGCTCATGCGGATTAAGGGTCACGAGGAAGGTGCCAACTCGGTACGAGCCATCGTGCGGGCCTGCCGGGATAACGGGGTGAAATTCCTGACCCTGTACGCCTTCTCGGTGGAGAACTGGGTGCGCCCGAAGGCCGAGATCCGGGGCCTTATGGTCCTCCTGCGAAAGTACCTTACGGAAAACGAATATGAACTGCACGAGAATGAAGTGCGTTTCCGCGCGATCGGTCGCCTGCACGATTTGCCGAAAAATATTCAGAATGAAATCCAGCGCGTCGAAAAGGCCACGCTGAATTACCAGAAAGGGACCCTGACCCTGGCCCTGAGTTATGGGGGCCGTGCCGAGTTGACCGATGCGGTCCGGGCGATTGCCCAGGAGGTCAAATCGGGCAGCCTGGATCCCGCAGTCATTGACGAGGCTGTGATTGCCCGCCACCTTTATGCGCCAGACATTCCCGATCCCGACCTCATGATTCGAACCAGCGGAGAAATGCGCATCAGCAATTTTCTGCTCTGGCAGTTGTCGTACACGGAACTCTACATCACAGAAAAATTCTGGCCCGAGTTTCGCGAAGCCGCATTTGTAGAGGCCTTGGAAGTCTACCAGCAGCGCCAGCGCCGCTTCGGCGATATCCCTTAGGCCGGTCGATCGGCCGCTCGCGTATACCAATGGCTAAATAGTATTGCCCCTTGCAGATCCCTGCGCTTACATAGGTCCATGCGTAAACGCATTATAGTCGGCGCCGTTTTTATCGCAGCGCTTGTCGCGATAGCCACACTCATGCCCCTGCAACTGGGTGTTTTGATCCTTGTCGGGGTTGCCCTTTGGGGGCAGTGGGAGCTTTACACGATTCTTGAAAAGGCGGGTTACCCGGCTCACCGGTTCCTGGGCATGATCGGCGGTGCGGCCCTGGTTATTGCAGCCTGGTATGCCGATCGCCTGACCCTGTTCGGCGGCTTCGCCAACCTCTCCCTTGCAATCCTGGCCATCAGCGTGGTGGTTATTTTTGTCGCGCAGTTGAGATATGGAGTCAGCGAGTCCTGTCTTCCGCGTTTGTCCGGGACTTTCCTTGGATTGCTTTATACGCCGCTCCTGTTGTCATTTATGGCCCTGCTCGCGAACGATTGGCTGGGGGAGGATGGTCGCCTCCTGGTTATGTACCTGATTTCTGTCGTGAAAATGAGCGACACCGGGGCGTACTTTATCGGGCGCGCATTCGGTCGGCACAAGATGGTCCCCACCATATCCCCCAAGAAAACCTGGGAAGGCTTTGCCGGGGGGGTTGCAGGTAGCTGCCTTGCCGGGTTCATCTGGTACTACTTCACCCAGGGCGACCTGATTGTTGTCGAGATCACCATGCCGCATGTGGTTGTGATCCCCGTGATGCTGGCCGTGCTGGGTGTTCTCGGGGATCTCATCGAGTCCCAGTTTAAGCGTGCCGCCGAAATAAAGGATTCCTCCCGTTCCGTTCCGGGAATGGGCGGCATATTGGACGTGCTGGATAGCTTGCTGTTAGCATGTCCTGTGCTATATATGTATGTCCAGTTTGTTCTCTTGTAGGTCCTGCCGCTTCGGTCGAAGCCCGATTAGATTATGAGTATTTTATTTGGTATTATATCTGTTGTCACCATCGTCCTGCTTTTCGGCGGAACGATTTTTATTCACGAACTTGGGCATTTCCTCACGGCCAAGTGGTGTGGCCTGCGCATTGACGCCTTCTCCATCGGCATGGGTCCGCCCATCTGGAAAAAAAAGGTCAACGGCGTCGTCTACAAGGTCTGTTGGCTTCCCCTCGGGGGTTATGTCGCCTTGCCGCAGATGGATGCGACCGGGACGCTGAAGTTCGAGCAGGGCGAGGATGGCGAACCGGGTGTTGAAATCCCGGCCGTGAAACCCTGGAAGCGCATCGTCGTTGCCGTGGCGGGAGCAACCATGAATGTCGCCCTGGCCATCGTTCTTTCCACCATCGTGTGGAAAGTCGGTATCGACAAGAACCTCAATCTCGAACAGCTTCCCTGCATACTGGGAACGGTCGAGGAGGATTCCCACGCGGCCGAGCTGGGCCTTCAATCCCTTGATCGCATCGTTTCCGTAAACGGAAAGCCCACACCGACCATCGAAAAGGTGTTCACCGAAATCGCGCTGAGTGATGAGGTGGAAATCGAGGTGCTACGAAACGGGGCGATGAATATCGTCAAAACAAGGCCGCGTAAAAACCAGCTGGGTATGCTCGCCATTGAAGGGTTTTATCTTTTTACGGACGTTACCGTGGGCGAACTTTTACCGGACCTTCCCGCCTTCAAGTCCGGGCTCAAGAAGTTTGACAGGATCCGCAGCGTGAATGGTGCCCCGGTCTATGGTCGTGGTGAATTTATTAATGCGGTCAGTGAAAATGAAGATCAACCGATCGTGCTGGTGGTTGAGCGTCCGAAGGAGGACGGCTCATTCGAAGAACTGGAGTTTACCCTTACGCCGGCATTCAGCGAGGAGCACCAGCGGACGATGATCGGGATCGCCTTCCTTCAAATCAAGGAACACCCTACACCCCAGAAACAGATCAAGTACTACGCGGGCGCGGTATTCCGTACGCTCCGGGCACTCACGAACCGGAAGGAGGCCAAGCACGTGGTCAACATGGTCCAGGGTCCGGTTGGGATCGCCTCGAACTTCTGGTCCTTTCTCCAGATCGGTTTTATTAAGGCCATCTGGTTCACCGCCTTGATCAATATCAACCTCGCCATTCTGAACCTGCTCCCGGTACCGATCCTCGACGGCAGCCACATCGTCTATGCGTTAATCGAGATGTTAACCGGCCGCAAGATGGCTGAAAAACTGGTGCTTGGCTTGACCAACGCGTTCATGGTTCTCCTCATCAGTTTTATCATGTTCGTAACGTATAAGGATATCTGGCGGCAGATAAAGACCCACGAAATCAACGTGGAGGCGCGCGAAGCGCATGAAGTCCGCCGTGCCGAATCGGATACCCCTGCGCCCGCGTTGCCGAAAGACGCACCCGCCGTTCCAGTTGTTCCCGTGGCCCCCTGAGCTGATGGCCCGCGATTACCGAGCGATCACCGGTCAAAATCGTGGTGTGTATATCCCCCGCGCGGTCGTCTATTTTATCGGGTTCGTCCTGCTCTGCATCATCGGGGTAAAAATCCTCAAGGAGCCTACGTGGCTGGTGCAACGCCTGGATTCTCCGGACGGTAACAAGACCGCCGTGCTTAAACGCGTTCAGTACCTGCAGCACTACTACAAGGTCCAGGCCCGGGAAGGCAAGCTCTGGCACACCGTGTTTACGACCGGGGCGATCACCAATACGTACCAGGTGGACTTGCGCGAACGCATCATGTGGAGCGACGATTCCGCCAGGCTTTACTTTACCCTGCAGGGGAAGATGGTTGCCGGATATGACTTCGATGTGGGGCGGACGCTTCCCCCGCAGGAGCTGGCGAACGATGCGGTGGTCTATCGCGAGCGCATCGCACGATAAGATGCGGTAAAGAACCGGCGCGCCTCCGTGCCGTCAGGATTGTTGTAGCCAGGCTCTATAGGGGCGGAACTTCAAACGCTCGTTGGACATTTGATCGCCCAAATGCTTTAAAAGATTCGTGATGTATCGATCCTGCCTGATTCTGTTCCTGCTTCCTTTACTGTCCCTCGCGGAGGAACCTCTTCGAACCTGGACGAGTACTTCTGGAAAAACGGTGGAGGCGATTTACCAGGGACTGCGGAAGGGAGAGGTTTTGTTGAAGACCGGGGATGGGTGGGCCCTCAAGGTGCCCGTGGCAAGCTTGAGTCCGAAAGACCAGGGCTACCTGGAAGGCCTGGGCCGCAAGCAGTCGGATCCGCACGTATCCCATCCAGGCACTGTTCCGGAACCGGTTCCTGTCCAGGTGGAGGACCTTTCCACTTCCGATACGCCTGGGGTTTCTCCCGGGAAACAGCCCCCGCCCGAATCGCTCCCTGATTTAGGCAAAGGAGATGCCCTCCCGCGCAAGACCTTTACGGTTGGCGGGAAGAATGTGAAGGGCTACCTGGTCTATCGCTTCAAGAACGGGTTGACCGCCGTGGTGTTCAGCGGCAACCATAACTGTATTGATTTCTACCATCCGCGCCTGGGGCGAACGTTTTACATGAGGCTCGGCCCACATGATCATACGCAACTCGTAGTGGATGATGTGGCGCTTCGCCCGCCGAACGTGCGCATTCGTTACACAGGGATGGGATATGCCTTCACCGAGGAGCGCATGTCGGCGGAGGAAAGGCGGTCAACGCCCCGCATCGAGGTGGGTAAGGGTGAGGTCCAGATGAGCTTTAAGCCGGATGGACTAGACTACCGAAGTCACTGGAAAGCCACGGTGGAAAATGCCCCGGTGAACTGGATTCGTTTTCACATTCCTGAAGTCGGTCACGGCCGGACCTTTCGGGGCGGAAAGGAGGCTTTCCGGGAAGCTTTCGCCGGTACGGGGTTGAAGGTTGTCCCGAAAGTGGCCCTGAAAAAGACCCTGGAGATGGGGATTGGCGACAGTGTGAGGAAGGTGTTTGTGGATGCCCGCGCGAAATATTCATGGGCGCACACGCCTCCGGGTTACGCCAAGGTTGACATCCTCAAGCGGGCAGGTACCGAGCACGTCGGATGGTTTTGCCTCGACGACGACAGTTACCTCCACGTCGAGACCTATCAGAATGAGCCGATGGAGCGTCGGATGTGGGTGGGCCACAAGCATATCACGAGCAAGCGTCGCTTTAACCACATTCCAAACCTGGAAACCAAGGGAACGCATATCCGGATGAAGGAGGGGGTGGTGTTGACCCTGACCGGAGGCATGGTGTTCGGGCCCCCATAAGCGTTTTAACTGCAACCGGATACGCAAGTGTTCCCATACGCTCGTCGGCCGGTTTTGCTTGGCAAATCCCGCTTGATGATGATCGCCCGGTCGGTGTACTTTTCCTGCAGGAGATTTGAGTATGTGTAAAAGGCCGATTATCCTTAAGGTTGTTTTATTGGGTTCCTGCGTGCTGGCGTGCCTCGCTATTCCAGCCGCGGGCAACCAGTTGATCTCCAACGGGTCTCCCGTGCGTGTGCTCGTTCCGGTCGATGACAGTCTGGGCACGAACTGGATCACCCTCGCCTTTGACGATACGGCCTGGTTGCCGGGAAGCGGTGGGGTTGGCTATGAGACCAACGCTGTCGGATACACCGGCGAAATCCTGGCCGATTCGTCGGGGGACTGGTCGAGCGGCATAATGGGACAATATTACTGGGTGTATGGGTATTACAACCTCACTGCGGACCCGGACGGGATGTACGATCCCCTGGTGGACTTTAACTTCCTGGACGCCAACTGGACTTTCCTCGCGAACGTCTGGCAATTGGGGGTCCCGGGAAACCCCGGTGCAAATCCGCCCTGGACACGCGTGGGGCGTGAGGATGTGCATCCCAACGGGATCAACAACGGGGCGGAGCATTGGGCCATGCGCCGCTGGATCAGCACCTACGATGGCGCCGTGACCATTGAATTCCATTTGCGCAAGGCGAACGCTGCTTCAGCGGGTATCACGGGAAAAATCCTGCACAACGGGGTGGAGTTGTTTTCCCAGGCGATGGCGGGCAATGACCAGGTGGGTTTCAACGTCCGGGTAAACGCGACCCTGGCGAAGGGCGACGTGTTGGATTTTGCCCAGACACCGATCGGCTTGAACGGGAATACAGCGGATGGATCGGACTCCGGGGTGATGACGGTGCGCATTCTCGCAGGGATCATTTCCGGGACCGATCCTGTTCTCCGGGGTGACATCGGGCTGGATATACAGGCGCAGATGCACGGGGTGAATCCGGGTGCTTATACGCGGTTCCCCTTCACGGTGGATGACCCGATGGCGATTGACCAGTTGAGCTTGAACCTCAAGTGGAACGATGGATACATCGCCTACCTGAATGGAAAGGAAGTATCCAAGGCGAACCAGAGCACGGTGCTGACCGGATCGACGGTAGCCAACAGCATCACGGACTGGTCGACGGATCCTTTCACCACGTCGAATGGTTGGACCTACGGTTATTTTAACCGCACCCAGGATGGGGATGGGGTATACCAGGCAGCGGATCTCACTGTATTTCCGTTGGCAGTGGGTGGGCATAGTGTGTCCAATTATTGGACCGGCAGCATCTACGACTGGTTCCAGGGCAACCCGCCCTGGACGCAGCTCGGCCAGGAAAACTGCCATCCCAACGGGACCAATAATGGCGACGAGCACTGGGTAATCCGTCGCTGGACGGCGACGGTTAGCTCGAATTTGTCCGTGCGTGTGCAGGCCCGCAAGCAAAATACCAACGGCGGGGACGGCATCGAGGTCCGGGTTTTCCATAACGATGTCCAGGTGTTCAGCCAGAGTGTCGCGGGGACGGATGGGGTTGGATTTAGTGAAATGGTGGATTTGCCGGGCCTGATCATTGGAGACACGGTGGACATTGCGCTCTTGCCACGTGCACACGATGGTTCAGACGGCAGCTTTTTCAGTGGGGAGATCTTCCAGGGGGTGTTTGCCACTCCCTGGAATGCGTCGGCCGTTGGTACGCGCACCGTGCATGAATCCTTTGCCGCGACCCGGATCGACCTTACGCCCCACATCGGGGACCTGCTTCCCGGGACAAACGTGCTGGCGATACACGGGATGAACGTGACGAGCAATGATGATAATTTCCTGGTCGCCCCGGTCCTGGTCGCGAATCAATTGCCGACCCCGGGTCCGGATACCCTCGTCGTGACGACACCCCTCTCGGGGTCGATTCCGGTCGCCGATGTGCTGGCAACAGACAGTGATCCAAACGGGGATCCACTGCTGCTCCTGGGAGTAGAGGCTACGAGCGTGTTGGGCGGAACAGTGGAATGGGTTTCAGGCGCATTGGTGTATACGCCACCTGCCGGCGTCTCCGGAGCCGACAGCTTCGCGTACACCTTCAGCGATGGGTCGGGTATCCCGGTTTCGGGAACGGTGAATGTGACCATTATTGCAGATTTCACCGCCCCCCAGGTCGTGGGAGCAACCGCCTTGCAGGACTTGACCCGAATTGCACTAAGCTTTTCAGAGCCGATGGACCCTGCATCGGCCGGCGACCCCCTTAACTATGCTGTCGATAATGAGTTTATTGTTTCCGGGGTTGAACTCAGCGCGGATGCACGCGTCGCAATCCTGAGCCTGGATCGTGCGATGAGTTCGGCGACGACGAATTGCGTAACGGTCAGTTCGGTGGAGGATGCCTCGAGCAATGGACTGGACCCGGATCCCTCGACGGTTTGCGTGCCGGTGAACCTGAGGCCCTGCTTTGCCCGCGCTGATTTCTGGCTGAACGTCAGCGGAGGCGCACTGGCCAACCTGACCGGCCTGGCGACGTATCCGGATCAAGCGGACGAAGAACGCTATCGCCCGCTCATGGAGATTGTTCCCAACCAAGCCGCCAATTTCGGCGCTCGACTTTCCGGATGGCTGCGTCCACCGGTATCGGGAAATTATCATTTTGCCATGAGCTCAGACGACAACGGCTCGTTTTTACTTGCCACGAATGCCGGTTCATCCGCCCTGGCCCAGATTTGTTCTGAGCCTGTATGGAACAATCCCCGGGACTGGATGGGCACCGGCCGCCGGAACGCCGCCGCCCCGGAGAATCAAAGTGCGACCCTGTTTCCCTCGGGCATTGCCCTCGTAGCCGGGGAGTATTACTACTTTGAAGCCCTGGTCAAGGAGGGTGGAGGAGGGGACAACCTGGGGATTACCTGGCAGATTCCCGGGGAACCGGCGATCTCGGTCTCCAGCCTGCCTATCTCCGGGCAATACCTGTACACGCTGGATGAGCCGCGCGGGTCCCAGTTGAGTATCACCCAACAGCCCCAGGATGTGACGGTGGTGCTCGCGGCGAGCGATGTCGCCGGCTTCAGCGTCGTTGCGTCCGGCGCCTTCACCAACTCCGATGCGACGGCGGTCCTGTCGTATCGCTGGCAGCGCAATAACGGCGGCGGCTGGAGTAATGTATACGGCGAGGCGGCTTCCAGCTATTCTTTTAGTGCGGTTGAGACCGACGATGGCGCCCGGTTCCGCTGTATCGTCTGCTGGCCTGGCATCGAGGTCATCTCGGACGAAGCTGCGCTCGCCGTTTTCGGTGACATCATTATTTCCAGTACAGCCGAACGGGTAGGTGACTCGCTGAATTGGACCATCCCCGCTGCAGCCGGCGTGCTGTATCGCCTCGAACGCACGCTCTCGCTGGAGGCCCCGATCCTATGGGACTTGATCGACGGTCCCCGTGCTGCGGGCGCTTCGGGGCCATTGAGCCTGACCGATCCGGCTCCGCCGGACACCGGGGCCTATTATCGCGTCGGCAGCCCCTGAGTCGGGCCACCTGTTCAGCGGGTATTCCCGGCGATGGCTAAGGGCCTGTAATCCTGAGCAGATCGGCATTTTCTTTCGTTTTCCGGTCGACGGTAAATCCACACAGGGCGTATACAGCCAAGATGCTGGATCTTTCGGTAGTCATACCCGTCATGGACGAGGAAGCGAATGTGGAGGAGCTCATCCGCGAGTTGATGGGTGTCCTGAACGGGCTGGACAGGAGCTATGAAGTTATCGTGGTCGACGATGGGAGCACGGACAGCACCTGGTCCCGCCTGGTGAAGATCGCCGAGACCACCCCGCACCTGCTCCTGATTCGCTTTCGCCGGAACTTTGGCCAGACGGCTGCCATGAGCGCGGGCTTCCAGCAGGCAAAAGGCGAGATCATTGTCGCCATGGACGGGGACCTCCAGAACGATCCGGCCAGCATCCCGGCCTTGCTGGCGGTGATGAGTGACGACGTTGACGTCGTCAGCGGCTGGCGCAAGGATCGCAAGGATCGCCTGGCCCGGCGTATTCCTTCCCAGATGGCCAACCGATTGATCAGCAAGATTACCGGGGTACACCTGCACGACTACGGGTGCAGCTTGAAAGCCTATCGCAGATCGGTGCTGGACAACATTCGTTTATACGGCCAGATGCACCGCTTTATCCCCGCCCTGGCGAGTTGGGCGGGCAACAACGTCCAGGAGGTGGAGGTCAATCATCGCCCCCGGACTGCCGGGCAAGCAAAATACCCGAACCTGGGGCGAACCGGCCGGGTGATCCTCGACTTGATCACGGTGAAATTCCTGCTTCGCTATGCCATGGGACCCATGCAGATCTTCGGTAAGATCGGACTCTTCTTCGGCGGACTTGGGGTCCTGATCTTTGGCGTCATCTTTTTTGATTATTTTTTCATCGAACCGGCTGTGGGGTCAACACCCCTGGTCAAGCGTCCCATTTACGTGATGAGCGGGTTTATGTTCATCCTCTTCTGCATTCAGTTCATCAGCATGGGCCTGCTTGCCGAAATCCAGATTCGCACCTATCATGAGGCACAGGATAAGCGGACGTATGTGATTCGCGAGACCGTAGCCTCATCTGCAGGCGGCTGATGGACGGACTTGTCAGCGAGATATCCACGGATGATCCCCTGCAGCGGGTTGCGCCGTTCATCATCCTGGCCGGAATCGGCTGTATTCTTTACCTGGTCTCCAGGCATTTGAATCGGCCTGAAGACTGGCGGAGTGGGGTGCAGCGCCTGGAATGGCGGCCCTGGTTTCCCTGGCATGCCGGCGCGCTGGTGGTCTCGATTCTG
>JAPYUI010000058.1:0-6079 GCA_029936175.1 Kiritimatiellia bacterium | reverse complement strand
GCGGCCATGGGCGGCGAGCCTCGCTGGCTGCTGGTGGATGTGGTTGCCTCACCGGACATGGCCATGGAGGAGCTGGAAGCAATCTATCGGGGGATGTCGGAGCTGGCCGGGGAAACGGGCGCGACGATCATCGGTGGCGATCTCTCCGAATCGGACGGGCTCAGCCTGCACGTTTTCGGGGTCGGCGAGACTCCAGAGGGTCGGGCCCTCCTGCGTTCGACGGCCCAGACCAACGATGTCCTGGTCGTGACCGGCAGCCTGGGAGGCAGTAACCACGGCCGCCATTTGACCTTTAAGCCCCGCTTGGCGGAGGGTGTCTTTCTGCGGGATTGGGCGACCGCGCTGATTGATTTAAGCGATGGCCTGGCGACGGACATCCGCCACATCTGTGGTATGAGTGAGACCGGAGCGTTGATTAACCTTCCGGAAATCCCTATTTCGCCGGATGTTCATGCACATGAACACGATCATACCAAGCTGATGCACGCATTGACAGATGGAGAAGACTACGAACTCTTGTTCACGGTGTCCCCCGAGGATTTCCCGGCCTTTACCAAGGCCTGGGATGCGGAATTCAGCGAAGCCTGTCATCGCGTGGGCATGCTGTTACCCGAAGCAGGGGTGATAAAAACCATCGATGCGTACAACACAATAAAAGACTTGGACAGGAAAGCCTTTGAGCATTTTAGAACATCACACCACCACTAGTCCATACGGGACCCATCGACTGGCTGGCGAGCTCCTGAAATCGCTGAAAATGCCGGTGGTATTGGCCTTATCCGGGGACCTGGGCACGGGCAAGACCTGTTTCATTCAGGGCCTGGCGATCGCGCTTGGGGTGGATGACGCGGTTACGAGCCCCACCTATACCCTGGTGCAGGAATATGATTCGGAGCCCCCCTTATATCACATTGACCTGTATCGGATTCATTCCAACCAGGAAGCCCTGTATCTCGGCCTGGATGAGTACCTGGAAGGCGAGGGAATCACCGCCATTGAATGGGCTGACCGGATCACGGATCTTCTGCCGAAGAACACGGTTCACATTACCCTTAAATCCGGCGCTACCGTAAATGAGCGGAAGATCACGATCCAGCGTTCGACCCCGAATCCTGAGGCGGATGAGGCGTGAAGATCCTCGCAGCGGAAAACAGTACGCCTGAGGGCAGCCTCGCCTGGCTGGTCGACGGCGAGCTTGCGGCTGCCTGCAGTTGGAGTAACCGTACCCGTCGGGACCAGGCCTTTTTTATGGCCCTGGAATCCTTTCTCAATGAGCACGCGATTCAACCCGGGCATGTCGATGCAATGGTCGTGGGTCGTGGCCCCGGAAATTTTTCCGGCATGCGCACCTGCCAGGCAGCCATCCAGGGCTTGGCCTTGCCGAATCGAACCCCGGTGCTTGCGATTTCCAGCGGGGCCGCCCTTGCCTGGCAGGCTTTACAGGGGAGGGACACCGGGCACCGGGTGGCGGTCGTTGGCGACGCGCGTCGCGGCACACTGTGGTATGGATTGTTCAGTCAGCGGGAGGGTCGACTGATATGCGAGCTGGACTGGCGAACGATTGATGCAGGTGCCCACGCGGATATACTGTCGGGTCACACGAATACGCAGGTCCTCAGTTCCGAATGCGAGCGGGTCAGGCCACTCGTTAGGGATATGGAAATCGGGTCGGCTTTCCCCTCGGCTGAATGGCTCGCTCGCCTGGCGGCCGAGGAATTGGCCGGGTGTCGCGAACCGGAACCACTCGGGCCGATTTACCTGCATCCAGCGGTTGCCCCTCCAGCTTAAATCTGTGCAAATATTGTTGATAACTCAGTAGAAGCCTCTACGTTGTGCCCGCATTGTTCTAAGCGGATTGAAATGGGTGAACCGGTGGAAATTCGGCTGCAGGCTGTTAAGTTGTGACCATATGGACAAGCGAACCTTGAAACAGCGATCCGCGACGGAGATCGGTGCGCGGACCCGAGCTGAGTTGTCATGAGTGCGGACGGATTGAATGGTCAGTACGACGCCGAGTGCGGCATGTTCGTTGAGGCGCTCTATGAGCAGTTTCTCGATGATCCCGGGAGCGTAAGCGCGGATTGGCGTGCGCATTTTCAGCAACTGGATGCGGAAACGTATGTCTCGCATGAGGAGGTGCGCCAGGAAATGCGCATGCGGGCCAGGAATCGTTCCCGGCATGCGGACTATGCCGTAGCGACACCATCGACCCGGTCTTCGCCCGGACACCCGGCCACGAGTCCTGCCCCCGAGTTTAATTCCGAAAACGAAGAAGGCCCCCGCTCCCTCGGCGAAGAAAAGCAGTCGTCTGTTATTCGCATGATCAATAACTATCGACTTTTCGGTCACCTTGAAGCTCGTACCGATCCCATTGGTATTCGCAGCGAAACCAAATTGCCCGATTTGAATCCCCAGGCGGAAGGGTTGACCGAGGCCGACATGGATCGGGTTTTCCATACCGGCACGCTCGCGGCCCCGGACTTTCTGCCCTTGCGGGAGATTGTGGCCATCCTGCGCGAGACCTACACGTCCACCCTCGGGTCCGAATACATGCACATCGTCAACATGGAACAAAAAGGTTGGTTAAAATCCAAACTGGAGGGGCAGCGTGGCCGCTGCGATCTCGGTGCCGAACCCAAGAAGCGCCTGCTGAAAATGCTCGTCGCTGCGGAAGGCCTGGAAAGATACCTGCATACGCGTTACTCCGGCCAGAAGCGGTTTTCCCTGGAGGGTGGAGACGCCCTGATTGCGGTCATGGATGAATTGATCCAGCAGGCGGGAAAACAAGGTGCAAAAGAGATCGTGATCGGGATGGCACACCGTGGTCGCCTGAACGTGTTGATCAACATAATGGGGAAAGATCCCGACAAGCTGTTTTCGGAGTTCGAAGGCAACATTGCGGAGCTGGGTGATAAAATGACCGGGGATGTAAAATATCACCAGGGCTTTTCTTCCGATGTCGAAACGCCCGGGGGCCCCCTCCACCTCGCGATGGCGTTTAATCCATCCCACCTCGAAATCATCAATCCCGTGGTCGAGGGGTCCGCCTGTGCCCGTCAAGAACGCAGGGGGGATACGGAGCGGCGGTTGGTGATTCCGGTCCTCATTCATGGTGATGCGGCCATTGCCGGCCAGGGCGTGGTGTACGAAACCATTCAAATGTCGGCAACCCGTGGATATAAAACCGGGGGCACCGTGCATATCGTCGTGAACAATCAGGTAGGCTTTACGACCAGCAATCCCCTGGATGCCAGGACTTCGATGTATTGCACCGATGTCGGAAAGGTGGTTCAGGCCCCGATTTTCCATGTCAACGGCGACGACCCGGAAACCGTGCTCTTTGCGGTCAACCTCGCGTTGGAATTCCGGATGATCTACCGCCAGGATGTGTTCATTGACCTCATCTGCTACCGAAAGTACGGGCATAATGAAGGGGATGAACCCTCGGTTACGCAGCCCATAATGTACAAGAAGATTCGCAAGCACAGGAGTGTGGCGGATTTGTACGGGGCCCAATTGACGAGCGAGGGCGTGATCTCCTCCTCCGCGTTGAAGTCCTACAAGAGGGAGTACCGGAGTGCGCTCGATCGAGGCGATCAGGTTGCGCCAAACATTTTGCCGGACAGAGACTTTTCCTACCTGGCTAAATGGGAACCGTATTTAAAGGGCAGTGTCCGGGCCCCGGTTAAAACCAACGTGGATTCCGCAAAGCGCATCAAGGCCCTGGGTGAGAGATTGACCACCATTCCGGCTGACTTTCAACTTCACAAGGCGGTTGAGAAAATCATTTCGGATCGTCGCTTGATGAGCGCATCTGAGTTGCCGATCGACTGGGGCTTCGCCGAGGTCCTTGCCTACGGTTCACTGGTCGAGGATGGTTTCCGGATTCGCATCAGCGGTCAGGACAGTGGTCGCGGAACGTTTTTTCATCGCCACGCGGTGCTCCACGACCAGTTGACCGGCCAGTCGTACTGTCCCCTGCAGCATCTCTTTGCCGGGCAACCGCAGGTGAGGGTGATTGATTCGATCCTTTCGGAGGAGGCGGTATTGGGCTTTGAGTACGGTTATTGCACCACCGACCCCCAAACCTTGACTATCTGGGAGGCCCAGTACGGCGATTTTGCGAACGGTGCCCAGGTTGTCATCGATCAATTTATCAGTTCCAGTTACCAGAAATGGAATTTGTTCAACGGACTGGTGATGCTCTTGCCGCACGGTTGGGAAGGGCAGGGACCCGAACACTCCTCCGCCCGGTTGGAGCGATATCTTCAACTTTGCGCCCAGGATAATATGGTCGTGGCGGCACCGACCACGGCGGCCCAGATGTTTCACCTGCTGCGTCGGCAAATGAAGCGTAAAATGCGACTGCCCCTGGTGGTGATGAGTCCCAAAAGCATGCTTCGACGCAAAGAGTCTTTCTCGAGCATAAAAGAATTCGCCCGCGGGCATTTTCATTCAATGATCGGGGAGGTCGAGGACCTGGACCCCGACAAGGTGACGCGGATCTGCATGTGTTCCGGGAAAATATATTATGATCTTCTGGCGAACCGCAAGGAGGCCGGCCTGGAAAATACCGCCTTGGTGCGTATCGAGCAGTTGTATCCTTTTCCGATCGACGAACTGATCGCCGAGTTTCGAAAGTTTTCCAAGGCATCGGTCCTGGTCTGGGCGCAGGAGGAACCGCGCAATCAGGGGCCTTGGTATCAAATTCGCCACAACCTCGTTGCCTGTCGAAATGAAGTATGGGCACGGGATGACGATTATCACAACATAGTCTACGCAGGCCGTATCGCCTGCGCCGCCCCGGCTGGTGGCAATCATCAGCGTCATATGGATCGTGAAAAACTACTTATTGAAGAGGCACTTGGACTCTCCGAGCCGCAACAAGAGAGCCAAGTGTCTAAAACACGCGCGAGCAAGAAGCGCAAAACAGTGGCCTAGCCGTTTGGAGAATGTCCGATGATCGATATTAAGGTTCCCGAGTTGCCTGAATCCGTGGATGAAGCGACCCTGCTGACCTGGGACAAGCAGGATGGTGAATTTGTCGAGGCCGATGAAAAAATTGCCGAGGTCGAGACCGACAAGGTCGTGCTGGAGGTTTTTGCCACCTCTGGAGGTGTGTTGAACATCCTCATGAAGGAAGGTTCCATTCTCAAGCGTGGCGACTTGGTTGCTCGCATTGATTCGAAGGGCGAAGCCGGTTCAGCCAGGGTCGCCCCGGTTGAGGATGAAGCCACGGAAAGCCCTGCTTCGAACAGCTTGCCTGCAGACGATGAAGAGGGTGCCGATGGCTTGAGTCCTTCCGTTCGCCGCCTCCTGACCGAGAACGGGTTGTCTGCGGACGGTGTAACGGGCACCGGAAGGGGTGGTCGCATAACGAAGAAAGACGTGAAAGTTGCCATGGGAGTGAAATCCGACCCGGCTTCTTTACCCCCCCCGCCCGCATCTCCGGATTCAACCCTCCAGGTCAATGAAGCCGATGTCCGTCGCGTTCCCATGTCGCAAATCCGGCGGCGTATCGCCATGCGATTGAAGGAGGTGCAGAATACCGCTGCGATCCTGACGACCTTTAACGAGGTGAACATGAAACCAATCATGGATTTGCGCGCCAGGTACAAGGACAGCTTCATCAGCGAGCACGGCGTAAAGCTGGGCTTTATGTCCTTTTTCGTCAAAGCCGCGGTGGAAGCCCTGAAGAAATACCCCGACGTCAATGCGATGCTTGATGACCGGGAAATTATATACAACGAGCGTTTTCATATCGGTATCGCGGTGGATTCGCCGCGCGGTCTCGTGGTCCCGGTCGTTCGTGACGCGGACACGATGTCCTTCGCGGGTATTGAAAAAGGAATTCGCGATCTCGCCGGGCGTGCACAAGAGTCGAAGCTGAGCTACGAGGAATTGGTCGGCGGCACCTTTACGATTACCAACGGAGGCGTATTCGGATCCATGCTGTCGACCCCCATTCTGAATGCCCCCCAAAGCGCGATCCTCGGGATGCATACCATTCAGCCGCGGGCCGTGGTGGAAGACGGCGAAATTGTGGCGCGCCCCATGATGTACCTAGCCCTTTCGTATG
>JAPYUI010000057.1 GCA_029936175.1 Kiritimatiellia bacterium | reverse complement strand
TGCAGTTTACCAAGTCGGTCGGCGGTGCACGCATGCGCTGGCTCGGCATCGATGACGGGCATCACACCCTTTCCCATCATGAAGACAACCGGCAGGATTCGCAGGAGAAATTGACCCGGATCAATGTCTGGTTTGCCGAGCAGCTCAAGTACCTGGTACATAAGCTGGAACAGACGCCCGAGCCCGGTGGGGAGGGCAGCATGCTGGATCACACCACGATTGTCTGGGCCAATGAGCTGGGCAAGGGCAACTCACACAGCCTGGATGACATTCCCTTTGTCCTTATCGGCGGGGGCTTGCATTTCAAGATGGGTCATTCCCTGCGCTTCGACCGCGTCGCGCACAATCGCCTGTTGATGGCACTCGCCCACGGCGTCGGCCATACCCTGGACCATTTCGGGAATCCCGGTCTCAGCGCCGGTGGTGCCTTGCCGCTCGGGTAGCGTTCGGGCCGCTTGCCCGTCACGAAGGGTTTCCTTAAACGCTTTAACCGTAGTATGTTACTTCTTTGACTCCAGCACAGCCCTGAAACCCTGCGTATAGAAGTCGGTTAACGCTCCCGACGCATCGCGCTCGATAAAGTAGGCTTCGATTCCGGCATGGGCTTCCACCCAGTCCCTGCCCGCCTCCGCTCCGAGGACGATCAGTGCGGTCGCAATGGCGTCGGCTTTCCAGCAACTGTCCGCGAGCACGGAAACGCTCGCGAGGGATTGTTTGACCGGCCAACCGCTACGCGGATCGATGATGTGGGTATAGCGGTTGGTGTCATCGCTGACGTAGTAGTTGCGGTAATCGCCGGAGGTCGCCATGGCGTGGTCGTCCAGGTGGGCGATCGCGTAGATCTCGTTTGCCGCATCGGGCTTCGGGGCTTCAATGCCGATACGCCAGGCCTGGCCGTGTTCGCTGATACCTGACACGCGGATTTCGCCGCCGACGTTGACGTAGTAATTGGTCAGCGTATACGAGGCCAGGATTTCCGCGAGGCGGTCCACGGCAAAGCCTTTTGCGATAGCGCTTAAATCGAGCTGTAGATCCTCCTTGAGTTTGCGCAGCTGATTCGTCCCGATGACCTCCACCTGCTCCCAGCCCACGCGTGCTCGGGCAGCGGCGATGTCCTTGTCGGCCGGCCGCGCGGTGTGTGCCTCCCGCCCAAAGCCCCAGAGCTCCACCAGTGGCCAGACCGTCGGGTCAAATGCGCCGTTCGTTTGCTCGGCGATCTCCCGGGCGCGTCGAACCATCCGGGCGAAAGGAGCCGAAACCGCAAAAGCCTCGGTGTTCGTCGTGGTGTTAAAGGTGGATATTTCACTGCTATCCAGGTAGGTCGACATCTGGGTATTCAATGCGTCCAGGGTCCGATGGAGTTCCCCGTCGATTTCCCGGTATCTGCTGGCTTTGAGATGCGAGTAGGGCGCATTGATCACCCAGGTGGTGCCCATCGTCTGCCCTTGCCACCCGGAATTCGGGCGCATGGGCTGTCTCAGGTAACTGGTCGCTATCAGGCCGCCCATGACGAGGACGCCGATGCAGGTCGGGATGGGGTTGAATTCGCGGGGTTCCATTGATTCTTCACCTTTCTTGAGACGGCGGCTACACCTTCACAATACTCGGATTGTAATCCTCCGGTGCCTCGAACCCGAGCAAGGTCATCACGGTGGCGGCCAAGCTGCTGATGCCGAGGTTTTCCTGCGGGTTCAGCGTGGCCCCGCATTGCCCGGCCGGGTCGTAGATGTAACAGGGGACCGGGTTCAGGGTATGGCTGGTTTTCAACATCGGCTTGCCTTGTGCATCGACCTTGGGGACGCCGGTCGAGTCCAGCGCGTACATTTCATCCGCGTTTCCGTGGTCGGCGGTAACGATGAGCACGCCCTTTGCGGCCTCGATCGCTTTCATCAGGCGACCCACGACCAGGTCGGTACTTTCGACCGATATTTCAACCGCCAGCAGGTTGCCGGTGTGCCCGACCATGTCGCCGTTGGGGTAGTTGATGCGGATGAAGTCGTGCTTGTTGCCCTCGATCGAGTCGAGGACGGTATCGGTGATTTCGCCGGCTTTCATCCAGGGGCGCTGCTCAAAGGGGAGGCGGTCGGAAGGGATCTCCACATAGTCCTCGAGCTCCTCTGCGAACTTCCCGCTCCGGTTGCCATTAAAGAAGTAGGTCACGTGTCCGTATTTCTGGGTCTCGCTGACCGCGAGTTGGCGCTGACCACTCGTGGCCAGGAATTCCCCGAGGGTACGATCGATAGCGGGCGGGGTTACCAGGTATTGCTTCGGAATTTTTAAATCACCGTCGTATTGCATCATCCCGGCAAACTGAACGTCTGGAACCGGTCCGCGATTAAAGGTGTGCAGATCCGGCTCGTCAAAGGCGCGTGAAATTTCTATCGCCCGGTCGCCGCGAAAATTGAACAGGATCACACTGTCACCATCCACGATGGGGCCCAGGGCTTCACCATCTCGTTCAATGACGAATTCTTTCAAATCCTGGTCGATCACGCCCGGGGTTTCCGCGCGCAGGGTTTCGATCGCTTCGCCCGCCGAGCTGAAATGCCGACCTTCGCCCTTTACATGGGTGTTCCAGCCGCGTTCAACCATCGACCAATCCGCGTTATAGCGATCCATCGTGATGTAAAGGCGTCCACCACCTGAAGCGATGGCGTAATCCACCCCGCTCGCGTTGAGCTCGTCGAGCACGGCCTCTAATTGGCCGATATACTCCAGCGCACTGGTCGGCGGAACATCCCGACCGTCCAGGAGGGTATGCACGCGCGCTTTCGTCACGCCTTCCTCCGCGGCTTTTCGCAGCATGGCCAGGAGGTGATCGATGTGGGTATGGACATTTCCATCCGAGAGCAGGCCGATAAAATGGAGTGCACCACCAGAGGCCTTGACCTGGGAAATGAGGGATTTCCAGGTGCTCTCTTCGTACAGTTCCCCGGACGCAAGGGCTTCCTGCACGAGTTTGGCCCCCTGGTCGAAGACCCGTCCGCAGCCGATGGCATTGTGCCCGACTTCGCTGTTTCCCATGTCGCCTTCTGAAGGCATGCCAACCGCACTGCCATGGGCCCGCAGGCGGGTTGAGAGGGCATGCGCCTGCAGCCAGTCCAGGTGCGGTTTGCTTGCCTTGGCTACCATATCCCCCGCGTCTCCGGCACCGATGCCGATGCCGTCCATGATCACGAGCACGACCGGGCCTTCCGGCCGTGTGTAATTGTCGATGGAATTTAATGGATTCATCTGGCTTCCTTGGTTAAGCCCATTGGCAGTAAAAAAACGTCGGTCACTATGCACAAACACCGTGGCTAGGCAATGGTAAAGCCGGTCACCGCACCCGTGGTCGGTCCGCTTTGCCCCCGTTTTTTATATCGGGATTCGTTGCCACAAGGTGCTAATAAAAGGTTATCGAATTGTTTGAATTTTCAGAAATATCTGAAAATTCGGATTTGACCTTGTCCCGAAGCAGGGAGATAGTAGGCAAAAATGGACGCAGAGAAGGTGATAGAACTGGACGAAATCGAGGATAAGCTCGGTGACGTTCGCGCATTGGTAAGGGGCACTTTAATCGAGACCTCCCTCGGCTTTCTCGTACACGATCACCAATCCTTGACTGCCAGCGGTAAGCTGTTGCGTTCCCGCCTGGGTTTCCGACTCGCAGAGCAACTGGGTACCGATCATCGACGCATGGTCTATGGCGGCGCTGCAATTGAGATGATTCATACCGCCAGCCTGTTGCACGATGATGTGATCGATGGGGGCATGATTCGGCGCAGTGCGCCGACCTTCTGGGTCGAGAAAGGAGCCGCCGGCGCGATCCTGCTCGGGGATTTATTGCTATTTAAAGCGGTTGACCTCGTCTGCCAGGTCGACGGGACCCTCGCCCATGAGTTGGTAAAGCTCACCGGCGAAGTCTGCGAAGCCGAATCCGAGCAGGAACTCATCCTGCGGGGGACAAACTCCACCCTCGACATCTGCATGAGTATCGCTCGCCGGAAAACCGGTGCGTTGTTTGCCTTTATGGCCTACTGCGCCGCCAGCGACGATGAAGCCCTCCGTGTCGCCATGAAAGAAGCCGGCTATCTCGTGGGAACGGCCTACCAAATGGCCGATGACATTCTCGACGTACGTGGAGACGCCGCGGCCGCCGGGAAGACCCTGGGAACGGATCGTCAGCGCGATATCGTCTCCAGCGCGGAAATCGATGATCCCTGTCGGCACCTTGAAAGCCTCTGCGCCCGGGCGCTTGAACTACTGGACCCCTGGCCTTCCGCTCGTGCGGGCTTGGTGAATTACCTTGAGTTCGATCTCCGCCCGGCCATGGACAAGCTCACTGCTTGCCCCTCCCGCTGATCGTCTTCCGCCACGGAGAACTGCGCGGAAGGGATTATGCGCCATCGGCGACGGGGCATTCATACGGAGACCGAGGACGGCTTGCCGCTTCGGGGGATTCGTTTTCGTTCGCCTGATATCCCGTGCGCCGGTACGAATTCCCTCTTGGTTTGGATGGCTGGGTATCGCGATAGGTATTCATGCCAGATAAGGCCCAAATCCCATTGACTTTTAGAGGCTGGCGGGTATCTTACGCGCGATTTTTACCAATAATTTACTAATTCCGCCGCTTGTTACAGAAAGTTTAAATGGTCGCCGACATACGGATAAAGCGAGGTCTTAATATTAATATGTCGGGGCAACCCACCCGGGAAATCGCCGACGCCTCCGCTGCGAAAACCATTTCGGTTTATCCCTCTGAAATTGAGGGAATCAAGCCGCGTCTACTGGTGGAAGAGGGCGCAAAAGTCCTCCGTGGCACCGCATTGCTGTACGACAAGCAGCATCCGGAATTCAAATTCTGCTCGCCGGTTGCGGGTACGGTGAAGCGTGTCATCCTGGGCGCGCGACGTTCGCTCCAGGAGATCACTATTGAGGTCGCTGGTCGAGACCGTGCCGAAAGCTTCAAGAAATATAGCGGGGTTGATGCGTTGCTCAGCGCCAAGCGCACGGACCTGCTGACCCTGCTGCAAAACTCCGGCCTGCTGCTGCTGATTCGTCAGCGTCCGTTTGGCAAGATGGCCGACGCTTCTGTCCTGCCAAAGTCGATCTTCGTCAATGCGATGGCCAATGCGCCGTACCGTGCCGATCCCTCCGTGGTCGTCCAGGGTCGTGAAGCCGAATTCCAGGCGGGCTTGAATGCCCTGACACGTTTAACCGATGGCGATGTTCACCTGTGCACCGATGGCAATGGGGTGGATGTGCATCCCGCGATTTCCGGGGCAAAGAATGTGCGCTCAAGCGCTTTTTCAGGGCCGCACCCGAGTGGTAATACCAGCACCCATATTCACCGCCTGGATCCGATAGCCCCCGGCGATGCGGTGTGGACGATTTCGGCCGTTAACCTGATTCAAATCGGCGAGCTGCTGCTCAATGGGAAGGTGCCTGCGACGAAATATGTGGTGGCGGGAGGCCCGGGGTTGAATAAAAGCAGTGCCCGCTACTACAAGGTCCGCATTGGTACCCCTATTTCGGAATTCCTCGGGGGAGCCCTTGGCGAGGACACGCGCCTGGTCAGCGGTGACGTGTACTGCGGGACGCCGATCGCCCCGGATAGCGGGGTTCGTTATTTCGATACCGGCGTATGCGTCCTGGCGGAGGATCGTGATCGTCGCTTCATGGGTTGGCTGGCTCCGGGTGTGAACCTGTTCAGTACCCACCGGGTATTTCTTTCACGCTGGTTCAATGCGGATAAAAGCTGGGACTTGACCACCAGCAAGCGAGGCAGTGACCGGGCCATGGTTTTAACCGGGATCTACGACAAGTATGTCCCCCTGAATATCATGGTGGATTACCTGGTGCGTGCCTGCCTGGCCAACGATACGGAAGAGGCGGTCAAGCTGGGTATCCTGGAGACCGCGCCGGAAGATTTTGCCTTGTGCTCGATCGTGTGTCCCTCGAAAACCGACTATTCAGCGATCATTCAAAGGGGTCTCGACTCGATTGAAAAGGAGGGGCTTTAAAGAATGAAGTTTCTCCTCGATAAATTAAATAAATCAGCCCCGGATTTTGAGCCGGGGGGCAAGCTGGAAAAACTTTACCCACTGTTCGAGGCGCAGGACACCTTTTTATTCACCCCCCCGGATGTAACCACGGGTAAAACCCATGTCCGGGATACCGTGGATTTGAAGCGGGTCATGATTACCGTCGTGCTCGCGTTGATTCCCTGTACCCTGTTCGGCATCTGGAATACGGGGCACCAGTACAATCACGTGAACCAGCTCGCTGGCGGCTTGTTGAACGACACCCTGATGGGGGCTCGATGGGTTTTGCCGATCATTTTCGTGAGTTACCTCTTCGGCGGGCTCTGCGAGGTCGCGTTCGCGATTATTCGAAAACACGAGATCAACGAAGGCTTCCTGGTCACCGGGTTGCTTTTTCCGTTGACCCTTCCGCCGACGATCCCGCTCTGGCAGGTCGCGGTGGGAATCATGTTCGGAACGATCATCGGTAAAGAGATCTTTGGTGGTACCGGCTTTAACATCCTGAATCCTGCATTGACCGCACGTGCATTCCTCTTCTTTGCCTACCCGATGCAAATGAGCGGTGAGGTCTGGACGAAATTGAAGGAAGGCGCCATGACCGTCGACGGTTGGACCGCGGCTACGCCCCTTGCTGTCGCCACCCTGGCACCCAACGGCGGAAAAGACCAGGTGCTCCAGGCCCTGGCGGAACATGGATACACCCTGAAAAGCATGATGATGGGGATGGAAGGGGGAAGTATTGCCGAAACAGCAGCCCTTCCTATCCTGATAGGAGCCTTGATCCTGGTGGTTACCGGCATTGGTTCCTGGCGGATCATGGTCGGTGGGGTGGTCGGTTTGTTTGTCGGCAGCTTGCTGTTGAACCTTTCGCCGCAGGAAGGCTATAAATCCTTCCTTCACTTGCCCTTCGCCTACCATCTTGTGATTGGCAGTTTCCTGTTCGGTATTGTGTTCATGGCCACCGATCCCGTGTCGGCTGCGGCGACGAATACGGGTAAATGGATTTACGGCGGCTTGATCGGGATCCTCACGGTGGTCATCCGCGTGACCAACCCGGCTTACCCTGAGGGCGTAATGCTCTCCATCCTCTTTATGAACGTCATGGCTCCGTTGATCGACCATTACGTGGTAACGGCTCACATCAAGGTGCGAACCGCCTATATCCGAAAGTTTGGTTATGCAAAAGGATGATATCCGTACCATCGTCTTTGCGGCCGTGACCTGCTTGATCGTGAGCCTGCTGCTGTCGAGCACCTATGCGGCCCTCAAGGACCGCCAGGAAAAGAACGAAGAACTTGATCGCAAGTTAAATGTGTTGCGCGCCTTTGGCGTGGAGACCGTCATTGATGGTGTCAAGATCAACGAAGAGGACGTAGACGAGTATTTTGACAATATACGTGAAGTGCTGCTCGATGAAACATTCGTGGTTATCGCGGGCGCCAGTCGGACCAACCTCGAAGCGCAGACCGCCGGCAAATACAAGCTGGATATGATTGATAATAAAAAGGTCGCCCCGTACCCGCTTTTTCTCTGGGAGAGCGAGGGCGAGGTGGAGAAGTACTGCTATCCGCAGTACGGCAAGGGCCTCTGGTCCACGGTTTACAGCTACGTGGCACTGGGCAAAGATTTCAAGACGGTGGTTGGAGCGACCTTTTACGGGCACAAGGAGACGCCCGGGCTGGGTGGAGAATGTTCCGAGGATTGGTTCATGGACCAGTTTAATGGAAAACAGCTGAGCAAGGACTTCCGGGTCGTCAAAGGCCAGGCCGGGGAAGGTGTGTTAAACGCGGTTGACGGCATGTCGGGCGCGACCATAACCGGAAATGGCATCCAAAAGTTCCTGCGGGAAGAGTACGTCAAATACAGCAAGTTTTTCGCGAACCAGTCAGCAGTTGAAAAGGTGGATTGATGGCCAAAACGAAAGAAATTGTTTTTGATCCATTGAGCGACAACAACCCGATTACGGTGCAGATGCTCGGGATCTGTTCAGCCCTGGCGGTCACCGTGAAAATGGAGACCGCGGCCGTCATGTGCGTGGCGGTGATCGTGGTTATTGCCTTTTCAAATACCCTTATATCACTGCTGCGGAAGGTAATCCCCTCCAAGATCCGGATGATCGTCGAGATGGCGGTGATTGCCTCCCTGGTGATTATCGTCGATCAGATCCTCAAGGCCTACATGTACGACGTTAGCAAACAGCTTAGCGTGTTCGTGGGTTTAATCATCACCAACTGTATCGTGATGGGCCGGGCGGAGGCGTTTGCGCTGCAGAACCCCCCCTTGGAGTCCTTCCTGGATGGCATAGGGAATGGCCTGGGATACAGCGTGGTCCTGCTGATTGTTGCCTCGGCCCGGGAGATTCTCGGATCGGGGGAATGGTATGGCATGCAGATTTTGCCGGGTGGATACATGGGGAATGGCTTGGCGGCTCTTCCACCCGGGGCCTTTATCATCATCGGTCTCGGTATCTGGGTACAGCGGACCATCACCGGGAAATTTGAAACTGAATAACGGATCTGACCATGATCGTTGACCTGATAAATATTGCCGTACAGGCCATGTTCATTGAGAACATGATACTGGCCTTCTTCCTGGGCATGTGTTCGTTCCTCGCCCTGTCGAAAAAAGTGGAGACGGCGGCGGGTCTCGGAATTGCCGTGGTCTTCGTGCTGACCTTGACCTGTCCACTGAACTACCTTATCCACTCGACCTTTCTCGAGAAGGGAGCCTGGCTGTGGACCGTCTTGCCGGGCGAAAGCTTTAAGAACCTGGATCTTTCCTTCTTGAACTTTATCTGTTTTATCGCGGTGATCGCGACCTCGGTGCAGTTCGTGGAACTCGTGCTCGATCGCTTTTTCCCCCCGTTGTATAACGCACTGGGCATCTTTCTTCCGCTCATTACGGTGAACTGCTCCATCCTCGGGGGTTCGCTCTTCATGGTGGAGCGGGAATACAACCTGGCCGAATCCGCGGTCTTCGGCTTCGGTTCGGGCATGGGCTTTTTCCTCGCCATCGTCGGCCTGGCTGCGATTCGAAAGAAGCTCCGTTATTCCCATATTCCCAACGGGCTTCGTGGCCTCGGCATGACCTTTATCCTGACCGGGTTGATGGCCATTGGCTTTATGTGCTTTGCCGGAATCAGTCTGACCAATTAACGAGATGGAATGCGTTGTTATATCGATTTTTTCATTCAAAGGAATGATTCATGCATGAATTCACCGTACTCGTTCTAAGCAGTGTCTTCGTATTCACCGGGGTGATCATGTTCATGGTCTGCGGGCTCATGTTTGTATCCAGGAAGCTGCAACCGGGCGGGACCCTGACCATCGACATCAACGACGGACATAAAGTGTTGGAGGTCGAACCCGGGATGACCCTGCTCTCTGTCCTGGCTGACCAAAGCGTCTTCCTTCCTTCCGCCTGTGGCGGAGGAGGCACGTGCGCCATGTGCAAGTGCAAGGTGCTTGAGGGTGGTGGGGCGATTCTTCCCACGGAAAAGGGCCACGTGAACAAGCAGGAAGAAAAAAATGGTGTACGCCTTTCCTGCCAGTTGAAGATCAAGAACGACCTGAAGATCGAGGTCGAGGATGAGGTTCTCGAGATCAAGAAGGTGGAAGGAACGGTTCTGTCGAACCACAACGTGGCCACCTTTATCAAGGAGTTGGTGGTCAAGCTCCCGGATGGCTTTGACCTGAACCACAAGGCGGGTGGGTACATCCAACTCGATGTGCCCGAGTACGACATTGCGTTCAGCTCCTTTGACATCGAAGAGGAATACCGTTCAGATTGGGACAAGTACAAATTCTGGGATATCACCCACGAGAACACCGAGCCCGAGTTTCGCGCCTATTCGATGGCCAACCATCCGGCTGAGGGCAACATTGTCATGTTGAATATCCGGATCGCCACCGCACCGCCAAAGACCGATTTTCCGCCGGGCATTGCATCGACCTACGCATTCGACCTCAAGCCTGGTGATCCGGTCATGATCAGTGGACCCTACGGTGAATTCTTCATCAATGAGAAGTCCGATCGTGAGATGGTGTACATCGGCGGGGGTGCTGGCATGGCCCCGTTGCGGAGCCATATTTTTCATCTCTTCCACACCATGAAGACAAAGCGGAAGGTGTCGTACTGGTACGGCGGTCGTTCCGAGCGCGAGTTGTTCTACACCGAGCACTTCCGGGACATTGAAAAGGATTTCAAGGACTTCAAGTACCACATCGCCCTCAGTGACCCCTTGCCCGAGGATAACTGGACGGGCTACACGGGCTTTATTCACCAGGTCGCCCTCGAAAATTACCTGACCGATCATCCCGATCCAACCGAGATCGAATACTACATGTGCGGGCCTCCCCCGATGATCGCGGCGGTCAACAATATGCTCTACAACCTCGGGGTAGAGAAAGAGATGATCGCCTACGACGAATTCTAGGGTGCCGGGCCCCGCAAGAAGCTGTGCCCAGAAAAGGGCCACATCTCCGGACAGGTTTTTTTTGCCTGGCTTGAGGGGCGTTGTTGCGGCAGTGGATGGACTGGCAGCCCTTTACGTGGTGTCGTCCCGCCCGGTTTTCCGCGGAGTCTAGCGGTAATGATCTTCGTAGCGGCTTATGTAATCAAGCAGGAGGATCAGGGTGCTCAGAATCATGATGATCCCGGTCACCCAGATGAGGAGGAAGACGGGATGGGCGGAACCCGTGGCCTTTGCGTCCTCGGTGAGGAAGATCATATTGGCTACACCCAGGACGAACAGGACCAGGCAGATCGTGTGGGTCCGGCGCAAAAGCTCAATGCAGATGTTCTGCCATTTCTTCAGGTTCTCGGAAATCAGTTTGTCGATCAACTTGATAATCGGGGTCATCACGAGAAGGATGAGGTAGAAGATCTTCATCCACAGGGTGATTCCCATGCCGACCCAGGATGCGGTTTTCCCGATAATGACGAAGGTCAGGACGAAGAAGGTGTAGCGAAACAGCAGGAGGACCAGGGGGAACCACCCCGGGCTCAGGACCTTTAACCTGGCACCCACCTTGGAGTAAACCTGTGGCGTAAATATGATATCGTGCAGGCCCCAGAGGATTAGCCAGAGACCCATGCTGAACCCGCAGATGAAATACATGACCGGGGTATCCCAACCCTGGACTGCCACGATAAACGAAGCGGCGAGGATGACCGGGGCGAGCCCGATTCCGAGGGTCACCCTGACATGCCTTTCCAGGGAAAGGGTGCCGACTTGAAATTCGTTTTTATACTGCATGTGGATGCAAGATGGGCGGAGGCTGGGAACTTGTAAAGTTTTCCCGATAAGTGTTTACCCGCTTGGCTGCCTTTCGTAAAACAAGGCTCATGTCCGAAATGACCCATGGCGGAGGGCTCCAGACCCCTATTCGCTTCTTGAAAGGGGTGGGGGATTCGCGTGCACAGGTATTGAATCGCCTCGGGATTGAATCCGTGGGCGACTTGTTGATGCATATTCCCCGGCGTTATGAGGATCGTTCGGTTTCCACACCCTTGAACGAGGTCAAAGGACGGGAACAGGTTTCGGTGCGCGGCCATGTGCTCTCCTGTGGTTGGATGGAGCCGAAAACCGGTAAAGGCTTCTTCGAAGCCATGCTCTCGGATAGCCATGGGGTGGCGAGTTGCCGCTGGTTCAACGCACGTTACCTTGAGGATCGCATCACCAAGGGCATGGAGCTTATCGCCCATGGTAAAGTCATCCGCCATCGTGGTCGCAGTGTTATCCTGCAGCCCGAGTGGGAGGTTGCGGGCAAGCAGTCGGGCGCGGCTCACCAGGAACGGATTGTTCCGATCTACCCGTTGACCGAAAGCCTGCCGCAGAAGACCCTGCGCATGATGCTGTGGAATGCGGTGGAGGAGTTTGAAAATGCACTGGTTGAGATCCTGCCTGATGAACTGATGGAACGGCTGCATCTGCCCGGTATTCGTGAGGCCATTCGTGCGGTCCATTTCCCCGAGACCCTGGAAGATGCCGCCGCCGCGCATGACCGCCTGGTATATAATGAGTTCCTTTCCATTCAACTCGTCCTCGTCTACCGGAAGACCCGAGCGGAAACGGTGACGAAAGGGCACGTGCATGCCGGCAGCGGGGCCATGCGCGCCAAATTCCTGGATACCCTGGACTTTGAGCTCACCGGCGCGCAAAAGCGGGTGATCCGTGAGATCGAGGCCGATATGCGGAGTAGCGCACCCATGCATCGCCTGCTACAGGGCGATGTCGGTTCCGGAAAGACGGTGGTCGCAGCCTGTGCCTTGTTCGACGCAATTGATGGGGGTGCGCAAACCGTTATTATGGCCCCGACCGAAGTCCTCGCCCGTCAACACTTTCGGATCTTCGGACGCTTCCTTACGCGCATGGGTATCGACAGTGCCCTGCTCGTGGGAGACCTGTCGACGGCAGAGCGGCGGAACGTATTGTCCGGCCTGAAAAGCGGACGCATCAAGCTGGCGGTCGGTACCCACGCCTTGATCTATGACAAGGTTAATTTCGACCGCCTGGCCTTGGTGGTCATCGATGAGCAGCATAAATTTGGTGTGGGTCAGCGCGCAGAGTTGTATGCCAAGGGAGATCACCCGGATGTATTGGTGATGACTGCGACTCCGATTCCGCGCACGCTTGGCATGACGGTCTACGGGGATCTCGATGTAAGTATCATTGACGAACTGCCCGCCAACCGTCAGCAAATTGTCACCCGGGTGATCAAGCAGGCGCAGTTGGCCGAGGCGTATATCTTCCTGAAGAAGCAGGTCGATCAGGGGCGACAGTGTTACGTGATTTATCCCCTGGTCGGCGAGTCGGAGGTCCTCGAGCTCAAGGCCGCCGAGACCATGTACGAAGAGCTCAAGCAGTATACCTTCCCCGGGGATCGACTGGGCCTCCTGCACGGGCAGATGAGCAACAAGGGAAAAAACGAGGTGATGCGCGCTTTCAAGGAGCACGAGGTCGACATCCTCGTCTCGACTACCGTGGTTGAGGTCGGCATCGACGTGCCCAATGCAACAGTCATGCTGATCGAGAACGCCGAGCGCTTTGGCCTGGCTCAGTTGCACCAGTTGCGTGGCCGGGTAGGGCGGGGTGAACACAAGTCTTACTGTATTCTCCAGGGCGATATTAAAGGCGTGGATTCATGGAAGCGCCTGAAGATCATGGAAGAGACCACCGACGGCTTTCGCATCGCAGAGGAGGACCTGAAGATTCGCGGCATGGGGAACCTGCTCGGCAAGGAGCAAAGTGGTTTTCCCGGGTTTAAGCTCGGCGACCCGGTCGCCGATACCCGCTTGTTGATCGATTCACGGGATGAAGCCTTCCGAATTGCCCAGGCGGACCCGGAGGCCGTGGATCCGGCCTATGCGCTCTTGCGCACCTACGCGAAAGACATCTACCGCCGGACCTTCGCGGAGATTGGATGACGGGCGAGAACTGCTGAAAAGACCGCATCCATCGTACCGGGACCAAGGGTCCCGTGGCCGATGTGAAGCATGGGGGACTCTTCCGGACATGTGGAGCATGCTGGAGCACGCGCAGGCAGGATAGCTATTCCACCCGGTCGGCGATCATCTGGCGCAGGTCGGCGATCTTCACGCGTTCCTGGTTCATGGTATCCCGATCGCGTACGGTTACCGTCTGGTCCTCGAGTGTTTGGCCGTCTACCGTAATGCAGAAGGGTGTGCCCGCTTCGTCCTGGCGTCGATAACGGCGCCCGATGGCGGCCTTTTCGTCGTAGAAGACGTTGAAGTGTTTTTTCAGGGCGAGGTAAATCTCCTTGGCGGTTTCCGGCATACCGTCTTTTTTAACCAGCGGGAAAACCGCGGCCTTGATCGGTGCCAGGCGCGGATGGAATTTCATTACCGTCCGTTCCTGCATTTCACCCTTTTCATCCGGTGCTTGATCAACCGTGTAGGCTTCGCAGATAAAGGCCAGGGTCGCCCGGTCGGCACCGGCCGATGGCTCAATGACGTGCGGTATATATTTTTCACCGCTCAGGTTGTCACGGTAATGTAGGTCCTTGCCGCTGCCCCGGTGCTTGGGCTTGCCATCTTCACCCAGTTGGACCACGAGGGGGTTCGATTTCTCGTCCAGCTTGCCCTCCATGTGGCTGCGCAGGTCGAAGTCGCCGCGATGTGCAACCCCTTCGAGTTCGCCATAGTCCCCGACCGGCAGGAAGGGGAAGGCGTATTCCACGTCGGCCGTTCCGGTGGAGTAGTGGGAGAGTTCGTCCTCTGCATGGTCTCGCATCTGCAGGTTCTCGGAAGCAAGTCCCAGGTCCTTGTACCACTTGAGCCGGCGGTCCCGCCAGTAGGTATACCATTGGTGCGACTGAGCCGGATGACAGAAAAATTCCATTTCCATCTGTTCGAATTCGCGGGTGCGAAAGGTGAAATTCCTTGGCGTGATTTCATTGCGGTAGCTTTTGCCAATCTGGGCAATGCCGAGGGGGAGGCGATGCCGGGTGGAGTCCATCACGTTCTTGAAGTTGACGAAAATGCCTTGAGCCGTTTCCGGCCTCAGAAACGCCCGGCTCTTGTCGCTCTTTACCGGCCCCAGATGCGTCTCGAGCATCAGGTTGAACTCGCGTGGTTCGGTCAGGGTTCCGAGCTCCTTCGCCGTCGGCGCCAGTACCCGGCTGAGGTCGTCAATCCCTGGCAGGGGCGTAATTTCGCTTTGCCATTCGAGCTGGTCCGCATGCTTGGTGCGTAAGCCAAAGTGCTTGAGTGCCTGCCGTTCGATGAGCTCGGGGGCATTGTCGCCCTCGGGGGCCGTGGCAAAGATCTGATCCGCTCCGCGGCTAACCCAGCGCCCGACCATTTGGTCGTAACGAAAGCGGGCCTTGGTCTCACGGCAATCGACCATCTCGTCGGAAAAGAGGTCGTAATGACCCGAACAGCGCCATACCTGCGGGTGCATGATCGTCGAGCAGTCGAGGCCGACCATGGAAAAGGCTTCCGGTGTACCGGGTAGCGTATTCATGTCGTCGTGGTGGGTAATCATGTCGCGCCACCAGGCTTCTTTTACGTTGCGTTTGAGTTCAACCCCGAGGGGCCCATAATCCCAGAGGCCATTCAAGCCGCCGTAGATTTCGCTGCTTTGAAAGATGAAGCCTATGCGTTTGCAGAGGGCTACGATGTCGCTCATCGACTTTTTGGGAAGGTTTTCGGTCATGGGGCGCGAATCCTGACCAAGAACATACTTGCGGTCAAGCCAAAGGGGGCGATAATGGGGTGCGTTTATTCGGGAAATCCATGTATCGCTTGGAATACAATCTAGATGAGGATCCGGTAAACGATCGGAAGGCATCGATCGTCATCACGAGCGCACAGGTGCTGCTAGGTACCGCCGATGATTCCGATATTCTGCTCGAGGCAGATTTTAATTGTCGGGTGACGATTTCCGAGGCACGCAACGGCCAGGTAACGATACGTGACCTGAATGACCACCCCTCGATTTTGATCGACGAGCAGCATAAGGTGGTCGCGGAGTTGAAGGACCGGGACTTGGTCCGCATAGGAAATGCAGAATTTCGTTTTATACAAATTGTTCCTCCGCAAACCCTGGTTTCACGTTCGCGGAGTCTGCTGGAGAAATGCAGTACGGCGGCTGTATGGGGGGTGATGGCCGCACAGGTGGTTTTTATCGCATGGGTTTTAGTCTTCTGGCGCATCGGAGGCCTGGATGTGACCGCAGCCTCCGGGCCTGACGATCCTCCGGTGGAAATGGCACAGGTGTCCCCTGATCCAGGTGAGCCCACGGCGGCGGATCCGCTTAGGTCGCCCGCGCGTCCGCGCACACCCGAGCCCATTCCGGAACCCACGCCCGTCCCGGAGCCGGTTGTTCCTGAACCCGAACCGATTGTTCCCGAACCCGAACCGGTTGTTCCTGAACCCGAACCAGTGGCACCAACTCCTCTCGCACCCAGCTCCGCTCCCGAAGCGGTCGCACCGACCATTGGTGCCCAGGTGGTCATGAAAGACAACGAACCTTCGATCCTGCCCGCCGCCTTGCGTGAACCGGATGCGTCCCCGCGTCCGAGTGCGCAGGTCAACCCGGATGCCCGGGAGATCCCGCGTATCCCCGAGATTGACCAGACGCCCCAGGTGGTCGAGAAGAAACCCCAACTCATGCTCGAGGAAAACCTGCTGGATAGCGCGATCAAGCAGGCAAGTTTAGGCAACTTCACCCGGGCGGACGTCTATCTGGAACAGATTCAACGCATCGATGAGAAATTCCTGCCCGCCTATGCGGAACGTGGCCGATTATTCGAGAAGCGAAAAATGTATCCCGATGCGATCAAGCAATGGCGTGAACTCGCTGCGCGCGGGGAGAACACGGCTTGGCAGGATATTGCGAATCGTGAGGTTGATCGCTTGCAAAAATTGGACGCGTTGCAGAATTATTCGAAGAACATAGAGCCCGCCATGGTCCCGCAAGGGGGGGCACTCCTGGAAATCGAAACCGCTGAGGTCAAGCGACTCGGCAGTGGCGAAAACTACGATGACATGCGTATTTTGAATCTCGAACTGGGAGCCAGCAGTCGGGCGAAGGAACTCCCCGGAAAAGACATTCGCATTCACATTCGTTTTTTCGACCAGGATCGAAAAACCCGCCAGACGGTTCCCACTGAAGTCCCGACCCCCAATACGGATTTCATCCTGACTGGCCTTATGTCTAACCGGGAGCCGATCACCGTGACCCGCCCCTATATTGTTCCCAAGGATTTCCGGCGCAAACAATTTGAACGGGATGGTTCCCTGATGACGTATTACGGATTTACGGTTGAGATATATTTACGGGGCCAATTGCAGGAGCGCCTCGCCCAGCCGATTACGTTGATCTCCAAAGCGTATTAGCATGCCCTTGGCCTGGGGACCTACGTCTTCTTGTGAAAGGAATAGCGTCCGATTGGCTTATGCGCGAGAAAGTGCAATTCAAAATCCGTTCGTTCGGCTTCTGTGGGACAAAACGGGGTGATTTCCTCAAACAGTCCGGTCCCCTGAATCGCCTGCACCGCATCGAAAAAGTACGGCAGATGATCGGTGGCAAAATGTACCTGCCCCCTCGATTGCAGGCTTCGGTGCAGCACCTTCAGGAAGCCCGCGTTCATGATGCGCTTAGGAGCATGTTTCTTTTTCGGCCAGGGATCGGGAAAAAAGATATAACAGGTGGAGATGGAGTGCTTCGGGACCAGGTAGCGCATGGCATAATCGCCCTCGACGCGCCATAGCCGGATATTCCGAATATTCCGCTTGATCGCCCGGTGGTCGATCTTGGCCACGCGTTTTAGTTGGCGTTCGATACCGAGGAAGTTGATTCCCGGGTGCTGCGTCGCGCGTTCCAGGAGGAAGCGCCCGTTCCCGCAGCCCAGATCGATCTCCAGGTTTTGTATTGAATCAAACCAGTCGTGGATGGGAACGGGTTCCAGCCATTGGTCGGGGATGGCCCGGCGGGTCTCCTTCCTGTTCATAAGGCCTTGGTATGGTCTCCTGTTTTTTCCACCGGCTAAACCGGTTGCATTCCAGCTATGGATGGATAAGCGTTATATGCGAAAGCGCAAGGCGACATGGCAAAAAAAATTCAAGAAAGTCTGGAGGAGTATTTGCTCAGTGTGATCGAGGACCAGCGCCCGGGAAAAGGGCCTGCCGTTTTGCGCTTCGTGCTGCGGCAACTGGCCTTTCTCTTCGAAGGCATCGTTCAGGCCCGCCTCTTCTTTTATCGTACCGGGGTCATGCGTCACCATGCCCTCGGCTGCCAGGTCATCAGCGTGGGCAATCTCACCGTGGGCGGTACTGGTAAGACCCCGGTGGCCGAGGTGTTGGCCCGTTCCCTGCAGAAATCCGGCCGCAAGGTCGCCATTCTCAGCCGTGGTTATAAAAAAGAGAAAGCCCCCTTCAAGCAGCGCATGATCCGCAAGCTGACCTTTCATGAAGACAAGGTGCCCCCGCGCATCGTTTCCGACGGGGAACGTCTTTTGCTCGATTCTGCCATGAGTGGTGACGAACCCTACATGCTGGCATCCAACCTGCCGGAGGTGGCTGTCCTGGTGGATAAGAACCGGGTGAAGTCCGGTCGATACGCGATCAAGAAACTGGGCTGCGACACGCTGATCCTCGACGATGGCTTTCAACACCTCGCTTTGAAGCATCGCCTGGACATCGTTCTCGTTGATCGCACGAAGCCTTTTGGTAACAACCATGTTCTGCCACGTGGCATCCTTCGGGAACCTCCCAAGAATATCAAGCGAGCCGGGTTTATTTTTATCACCAAGTCCAATGGCGACGGTGCGGAAGAACTGAGGAAGAAGCTGCGCGAACTGAATCCCACGGCCGAGATTTCAGAATGCTGTCACCGTCCCAAGCACTTGGTGAATGTCTACACGCGCGACCGAAAACCCCTCTCCATCCTGCAGGGTATGCCGATAATCGCGCTCTCGGGCATCGCTTCACCAAAAGGCTTTGAAGATGAGTTGGGCCACCTCGGATCCCAGGTACTCTTCCATCAAACCTACGCGGATCATCATCGGTACAACCAGCAGGAGATCATCGACCTGATTAACGGGGCCCTGGAGCAGGGTGCGCAGGCGATTATCACCACCGAAAAGGATGCCGTGCGCATGCCGCATATCGAGCGGAGGGACGTGCCTATATATTATCTCCGGGTCGAGATTGAAATGCTCAGTGGTGAAGAACAATTTTATGAGTGGATCAACCGAATCTGTTTCACCGCCACCTTCTGAGGTGCTGGTCGTTGGCCTGAACTGGTTGGGGGATGCCGTGATGAGCATGCCGGCCCTTCAGTTGTTCCGTGCCCAACATCCGGATTGGCGGATTACCATGCTGGTCAAGCCGCCCCTGGCGGGCTTGTGGGACATGCACGAGGCCGTTGATGATATCCAGATCCTCGAACCCGGGAACCGCGGCGTGTATACCACCGCTCGTCGATTGACTGGGAAACGGTTTGATCGAGCGTACATTTTGCCTAACTCTTTCCGGTCGGCCCTGGTTCCCTGCCTGGGTGGCATCCGCGAGCGCATCGGTGTGCGAGGGCCCTGTCGGGGCCTTGCAATAAATCGACCGGTTCACTGCTCCGCGGACCAGGTGACCCGGCACCAGCAGTTTGAAATGTGCTCCGTGCTGGGGGTTGACGAGCCGGCGGATGGCCTGCCCCTGCCTGAGCTCCGGGTCCCCGCCGCCGAGCTCATGAAAGCCGAAGCCCTGCTTCCTTCCGGCCCGGCGCCCCGCTTGGGATGTATCCCCGGAGCGGCTCGGGGTTCATCCAAGCAATGGCCCGAGGCGCATTTTGTTGAGTTGATCCGCCGGGTGCTCAAGGAGAGCGATGCGCGCATCGTTTTGCTCGGAACCTCGATTGACGAGGCGCTCTGCGCCCGCTTGGTTCGGGCCGTCGAAAGCACGGACCGGGTGGTCAATCTCGCAGGTGCAACCCGGTTGAAAACCTTTGCTGCGGTTCTTTCCCTGCTGACGGCGGTGGTTGCCAACGACAGTGGTGGCATGCATCTGGCCGCCGCCACCGGAACCCCGGTATTCGCCTTGTATGGCATGACCGATCCAGCCAAAACAGGTCCGCTAGGCCCGCACACGCAGGTCTTGCAGAAAAGCGAGAAGCGTTGCCGGGACATCCCCCGGGTTTCCCCCGAAGCGGAGGCCGCGCTTGCATCCATCCGCCCGGAAGAAGTATGGGAATGCGTGAAAGGCTTCGTCTGCTCGTGATACGTCCGAAAATATCCGCCTGTATAATGGCCTATAATGAAGAGGACAATATCCGGCGCTCCCTGGAAAGTGTCACCTGGTGTGACGAGATCGTGGTTGTCGACAGCTACAGTGGTGACCGCACGGTTGAGATATGTCGTGAATATACCGAGTGCGTTTTCCAGGTAAAATGGAAGGGTTATATCGCCCAACGGGAAACGCTGCTGCGCAAGGCCTCGAACGACTGGGTACTTTTCCTGGATGCCGACGAGGAAATTTCACCCGCATTGCAGGACGAAATACTTCGCTGGTTCAACACCGGCACCGGCAAGTACATGGGATTTGAATTTCCGCGGCAGGTATTTTACCTGGGGCGATGGATCAAGTACGGTGAATGGAACCCGGATGTCAAATTGCGCCTGTGTAAAAAGGAGTCCAGTCGTATTGCTGGGAGCGAGCCGCACGACATGGTTATCGTCGAAGGTCCTGTGCGCCGCTTACGGGAGAAAATCTGGCACTACACCTACACTGGGATTCAAGAGCACCTGCAAACCATGAATCGTTTTAGCGGGATCAGTGCTGAGGCGATGTACAAGGCGGGGCGGCGTTTTCGCTGGTCGGACATCCTCTTTCGACCCGGGTTTCGTTTTTTCAAGGCCTTCGTCATCAAGCTCGGTATCTTCGACGGTCGGCGAGGCTTTATCATCGCCACCATTTCCGCCGCCGGCGTCGCGATGAAATACGCTAAACTCTGGGAGATGCAGCGCTGCCATGCAGAGGCCTCCCTCGGCGATTCGGGTTGCATCGAAGAGGACTGATGGATCGGAAAAACGTGATACGTTCCGCCAGTTTGGTCGGCGGCTTTACCATGCTCAGTCGGGTGCTGGGCCTGATTCGTGACGTGTTCATGGCCGGGGCTTTCGGTACCACCATGTCGATGTCGGCTTTTGTTGTCGCGTTTACCGTGCCGAATCTTTTTCGCCGCCTTTTCGGTGAGGGGGCGCTCTCTTCGGCCTTTGTGCCGGTCTTTGTGAGGGCCCGGGAGGAAGAAGGGGATGCAGCGGCCTGGGTCCTGGCGCGCAAGATGATCACGCTGGTCCTGATCACGCTCTCGGTATTTTCCATCCTGGGCATTCTGGTCGCCACCGGCTTGATGCAGATGCCGGGCTTCGGCCCAAAAATGGACCTTATCCTGCGCCTGTTACGCATCATGTTGCCCTACATGATCTTCATCTGCCTGGTGGCCCTGTGCATGGGGATCTTGAATTCGTTTCATCATTTCTCGGTTCCTGCGGCGACCCCCTGCCTGTTGAACCTGGTCATGATCTTCTCGATCGTGGTCCTTGCACCCCGCTTTGGGATGGCCCCCGAAGAACGCATCTATGGGGTGGCCTGGGGTATTTTTATCGCCGGATTCATACAGCTCGGGGCCCAGTTTCCCATCCTGATTCGCCACGGCTACGTGCCGGGGCTTTCACTGGACATGAAAGACCGGAAAGTCATGAAGGTGCTTACCCTCATGGTGCCGGCTGCACTGGGCGCGGCCGTGACCCAGGTAAATGTCATCGTTGACCGCCTTCTTGCGCTCTGGATCGGTCCGCATGCGCCGGCGGCCTTGTTCTTCAGTGAACGATTAATTTATCTTCCCCTTGGTATATTTGCGACCGCCATGGGCACGGTGCTGTTGCCCCTGATTGCCGGGCAGGTGGCGAAGAACGAGGCGCAGAAGATCCAGGTCACCATTAACCAGTCCATGCGCAGCCTCCTGTTCATGATGACGCCTGCCGCGGTCGGCCTGTTGATCATGGCCCCCGCGATTGTCGGCATGATTTTTGAGTGGAAAAATTTCGATGCGGATTCGACCCGCTATACCGCCTCTGCCCTGCGGTTTTATGCCCCGGGCCTGATCGTGTTCAGCTTGGCGAAGATATTTGTGCCTATTTTTTATGGCCACCAGGACACGAAGACGCCGATGAAGATCGGGATCATCACGGTCTGCCTCAACCTGGTCCTCAACATCACCTTCGTGATCACATGGCCGTATGAGTTGAAGCATGCCGGCCTGGCATTCGCCACCGTCCTGTCAGAGACCTTTCACGCGATTGTCCTCGGCATCATTGTTCATCGTCGATTTGGCAATCCCGGCTGGGCGGAAGTTTTACAGGCCGGTTTACGTTTCGCCCTGGGTTCCGGACTCATGGGCCTGGCGATCTTCTTTGCCTACGATCCGATTCTCAGCCAGGCAAGAGCCGCCTGCTCCCTGCCGAAAATTCCGGAATTGATTGCGGTCCTCCTCACCATTGTCCTGGGGGTCGTGGTCTATGGGTTCACCGCTGCCACGCTGCGCTTCCCTGAACTTCGAGAAGTCATGTCGGCATTGCGCCGCCGCAAATAAGCGGCTCGGGCGGCTTATTCCAGCCAGGTCTGCAGGCGAAAGGCGTCTCTTGCTTCCACCGCGGGATACTGGGCAGTGGATCCGTCGCCGGTGCGGTCCATCCATCCCGGGGGTATCGTCCAGTTGATAGCATCATCCAGGGGAGATTTCCGTTCGAGTCGATACCTGCGTTGCAGGCCGCCATAGCCGGCGCCTTCCGCCCGAATCGTGCTGAACACCACGGTTGGAACCTGGTTGCTGAAAACGATATCCAGTTGCAGGTGCTCGGCGGCATCGGTCAGGCTGGTGCCCGTGATGTATTCCTCCAGGTCGCTTTGGCCGTCCAGGTCGAAGTCTCCCTGGCCGGTGAGGTTGGTCGTTGAAAAATGGGCCAACTCAAACACATCGGGAATGCCATCGCCATCACCATCGTCGGGTGGGGTGCTCCCGGGACTCCCGCCCACCTGGGCACTGGGCACCCAGTTCGTATGCGAGCTGTAATCGCCTCGGGTGCTGATTACCTGCAGGCTGGGTCCCGTGCCGTCGGCGGCTTCCGGCCAGGGCGCATCGTCCAGGTATTTAAAGTTGTGAATCGTGTTGCTCTGCGCATCGACCAGGGCAACCCACTCGCCGCTGTCGCGCAAACCGCCGTCGTAAACGCCGGCCACCGGAAGGCTTCCGCCATAGCGGAAGGCAAAGGCATCCGGATTGCGCACCACCAGCACGTGTCCGCCCGGGGCCAGGCTGAGCACGGAGCTGTTGTCGAAGTTGAAGCTGATCCCGTTCGTGAATTGAACGCCCGCCAGGTCGACCAGGTTCGTCGAGGTGTTCTGCAGCTCGATGAATTCAAAATCATTTTCAGAAAAATAGCCGGCGTTGGTTTCCGCGGCCGAGGCTTGCAGCGGGTGGTAGTGCATTTCCGTTATGGCAAAACCGCCCGCACCGGCCGGAACGTTGATGCCATAGGTCGCATCCCCGGGTGCACTCCAGTTGAATTCAGGCGCGCCTGCATTATAGGCCCGCGCACGGATGCGCGTGGTGGCGGACAGGGGGATCGCAACGTTGTAGACCAAGGCACTTGATGCGATCCCACCGCCCGCCGCACGCGGGTCGGATCCGTCGGTGGTGTAGTAAATCTGCCCGGCCACTGCGCTCAAGGTGATGCTGGTGCCCGGGCTCACGGGACCCCCGGGCTGGCTGTAGGCGGGGGTCGCGAGGAACTGGCCATCGATAAACCCGATGCGCTGGTTCAACCAGTTCTCCAGAATCGTTACTTCGCCCACCAGGCCGCCGTTCGGTGGCTTACTGGTCCACTTGGCAAAGTTGCGCACGGCGGATTCGGAAATGTCGGCCTCAAAACCATGCAGGATGCTGGCGATATTGCCTGCGGTGACCAGTTCCTGGCGCAGCTCGCCCCAGCGATCGATGACCGCCTGTTCCCAGTTGGGGTCCTGCCAGAAGCGAAAGTACCAGCCGTAGGTGAAGAAGCGGGTA
>JAPYUI010000272.1 GCA_029936175.1 Kiritimatiellia bacterium | reverse complement strand
GGGCACGCCAGCACCACCACGGATCCCTCGCTGGTGCTGGTGGACAGTGCCGGGACGACCAGTACGGTCACGTTTGCGATGGACGGCACGGTCACCGGCTTCAGCAACCCGGGATCCGCCCTGGTGGGCGACTATGTTTTTGTCCATGCGGGCAATTCCGATCCCGATGTAGACTGGATCTTGAGCGGACTCCTTCCCGGAACCAACTACGCGATCTTTGCCTACGGTAGTGCGACTCGGGATATTCGCCTGCTGATCGACCGGAACGGTGACGGCTCGTTGACCGACGATTCCGATGTCGTGGTTAACGCGGCCGGTCGCTGGATCACGCCCATCACGGCTTCGCCCGGTGGAGCGATCATGGGTCGCGCCTTGCCCGGCACGGTTTCGGAAGGAAATTGGAGTGGCTTTCAGCTGACCTTTGCCCGGCCGGAAGCACCCGGTCCCGATCCCGGCCTGGGCAAAGGATCGGGCCCGCGGCGCATAATGGACGAAGTCCGCTACAACGACAAGTTGCCATGGCCGGTCGGGCCCGATGGATCCGGCGTCACCCTGGCGAAGATCGACCCCTTGGCCAAGCGGGACGCGGACAACTGGGCACCCAGTGCCGACATCAATGGCACGCCCGGGGCGCCAAACCTGATCGCGGGTGAGCCGCACATGGTGATCAATGAAATGGCTTCGGTTAGCGGCGCGGTGTTCCAGGTCGAGTTGTTTAACCGGGGTACCGGCACCGTGGAATTGGTCGATTGGCGATTGCTCAGCGATGGCGATGTAACTGGCAACCATGTCATCAGCAACCTGACCATTCATTCCGGGGCATACGCCGTGCTGGACGAGCAAACACTCGGCTTCCGGCCGGGGGATGAGGACCGGTTGTATTTGTTCAACGGGAGTCCCGGGCAGCTGGTGGACGCGGCCGTGGTCCGCGATGAGCCCCTTGGACGCATCCCCGATGGCGGCACGGAATGGCGAAGAATGGCGAGCGGCACCCTCGGTGCTCCCAACCTTCAGCCCGTGAACCAGGATATCGTAATTAACGAGATCCTGTATCGCGGCGTGCCGCAGGAAACGCCGGTATTTGAGGAGAGCGACGAGGAATGGATCGAGCTGTATAACCGGGGTACCGGCACGGTGGACTTGACCGGTTGGTCACTGGACGAAGGCATTGATTTCGACTTTCCAATCGGCACGCAGCTCGCGCCGGGGGCTTTTCTGCTGGTGGTAAATGACCGGGCCGGATTCACCAACAAGTACCCGGGAATGTCCGCGCTGGGAGACTTCGGCGGTCGCCTGGACAATGGCGATGACACCATTGTCCTGCGTGACGGCTTGAGGAATACGGTGGATACCGTGAGCTATCACGATCGAGGCCGGTGGCCGGAGGTGGCGGATGGTGCGGGGGCAAGCCTGGAGCTGCGCGATGCCCGGGCTGATAATTCCCTCCCTGAAAGCTGGGCACCGGGCCGGTCGGGTACGGACGGCGCCTGGGAGACCATCACCTATCGCGACACGGCGACGGACGATGGTTTTGGCAACGACGCCTATCACGAATTCCTGCTCGGTTTGCTCGATGCCGGAGACGTGCTGATCGACGATGTCGTGGTGACCGAGGACCCCGATGGGGCAGCCGTACCCTTGATTCAGAATGGGGACTTCGAGGGAGACACCCTGGGCGCAGCACCGGCAGCCTGGCGGGCACTGGGCACGCACCGGGGCGCTACGGTGATTGTCGATCCGGATGCCCCCGGGAACCAATGCCTGCACCTGGGCTCGACCGGACCCACCGGGGATAAGCACAATAAACTGGAGACCACCTTTGCCAATGGCCAGCGCGTGGAAGTGGGTTCAGATTACGAAATTTCATTCCGGGTCAAATGGCTTTCCGGATGTAGCCGGGTCAATTCGAGGCTCTACTTCAACTACCTGCAGCGAACGCACCTCCTCACCCCATCCGTTTACTGGGGAACGCCGGGGCGGGCGAATACGAGTGCGGTGGCCAATGCCGGGCCGGTTTACACAGGTTTGATGCATACCCCCCCGGTGCCCACCTCCGCAGAGGCGGTTACCATACAGCTAAGCGCGGCGGACCCGGATGGGATGGATACCCTGACCCTGTACTATTCGGTCAATGAAGGAAACTTCGTGTCGGTGGTCATGGTCCAGGATGGAAGCCGTTGGAGCGGGGTCATACCCGCGCAAGGGAACGGGTCCCACGTCCAGTTTTACGTGGAGGGCCGGGACCTGGCCGGGGCAACAAGTCTGTATCCCGCGGCGGGCCCGGATTCGCGGGCCCTGTATGCGGTAGCCAATCCCGTTGCAGGAAACGGCCGCCAGAAAATGCGCATTCTTTTGCATGCCTCGGACCGCAATTTCCTGTTCGATCTAACGCAGCGCATGAGCAACGACCGGATGGGCGCCACCGTGATCTACAATAACCAAGTCGTCTATTACGATGTGGCCTTGCGGTTGAAGGCCAGTGCGTTCGGGCGCTACAACAACGCGCATTACGGCTTTAATATGCGTTTCGATCCCATGCATCCGTTTCGAGGAATCCACCCATCCATCTCGGTGGAGCGGGGCGGATCGAGCCAGGTCAGTAAAATTCTTCTGGCCAGTCACCTTCTTTCCCGGGCCGGTGGCGGGAACTGGAGCACCTATCCGGACGTCGCGGATGTGACGCATCCCGGGCCGGGTACTTCCGCCACCACCGACCTGTGCCTGCTCGCCATGGCGCGGCATACCGACGCGTTTTTTGACGGGCAATACGATGGTGACGGCACCTTGTATAACCATGAGCTGTTATACAACCCGAACGGGACCATCGACGGAAACCCGGAGAGCCTCAAGCGCAACAATCCCTACAACCACACGCGTGGGCGTAGCGATTTCCAGGATTGGCATGGCGACAAGGAAGGGGCCCGGTGGGGCTTCCAGGTTCGCAGCAATCGCGCCCGGGATGATTATGCTCCCGTGTTGGCCATGGGAGCCGCGTTGCAGCATCTGAGCGGTACCAACCTGCTTGCCGCCATGGAGCAGGTCGTCGACGTGGATCAATTTGCCCGCAGCTACACCATGTTTGCCTTGTACGGAAACGACGACGCCTACACCCGTATCTGGGAACACAATTGGCGGATGTATGCGCGACCGGATGACGGGAAACTGATTGCGCTCCCATGGGACCTCGATCGCTGCTTCCAGCTTTCCACGTCCGCTTCCCTGGTGGGCGGAAACCGCCTGGCCAGCTTCCTGAATTTGCCGACCGTGCAGCGCCGCATGCATGGACACGTACTCGACATCACCGACACCACCTGCAACCTCGATTACATCAGCGACTGGGGCGACCGGTATGGCGCGGCAACCGGAATCAATTTTGGATCCCTGGTCACTTATGTCGACACCCGGGCGGCATATTTACGCAGCCTGGTTCCCGCAGAAATTCCCTTTGAAATTCTGTCCGGAACCGGCCGGGTGACGAACAGCCCTGTGCGCGTGGAGGGTCGGGCCTGGGTCAACGTGCAGACGCTTGAAGTGAACGGCGAGAAAATCCCGATACATTGGCTGGATGGGGAAAACTGGTCGATCGATATTCCCCTGGAGCTCGGGATGAACGGCCTGCAGATTACCTCGTTCGATCACCAGGGCACCATGCTCGATACCCACAACATCACCGTTACCAATGCGATACCCTTTACCCAGGCCATTACGGTTCACCACGGCGCGGTACACTGGGAAGCGGTACCCGGCATTACCTATTTTCTCGATGAATCCCCGTCGCTAAGCACCCCGGTGTGGAGCTTGCACACCACCATCAATGCGGCCGGGCCGGTGTCGATTCCGGTGGAACCCGACCCGGAGGTGAGGAAGTATTATCGCTTGCGGTGGGAGGCGTTGTAGGTTCTTGCCGAAGTATTTTTCACCTGGAGGCCGGCGGTTCCACTCGTTCAGCCATCCGTGGTCCTTATTATGGCTGAATAAACCTCGTGCCCATGAACGCTCGAGAGAACTGACCAAAAAAATAAACGCGGCGAAGTGACCCCCGCCTAACCTTAGCCTCTGCAAAGGAAAACAGGGGTACCCAGGGCGGGACTCGAAACCGCGT
>JAPYUI010000271.1:2154-4121 GCA_029936175.1 Kiritimatiellia bacterium | reverse complement strand
GTCCACAGGTTCCCGAGTGGGATACTGGACTCCCAGGCAGCGGCGTTGGTGTTCCCATCTGAACGCCCCCAGTAAATCGTGACATCCGCGAGGCCGCCGGCGAGGAGTTCCGCGTTCAGGGTGGCGGTGCCGACCCCGATGCCGGTCGCACCCGGACCGTTTCCGACCACGGGGGGGGTCGCGGTGGAGAAGGGTATGGAGGGTTCAGCCCAGACCATGCCGACACAGTTAGAGGCGACAAAGGTGTAATAGTAGGGGGTGTTCGTGGCCAACGAGGGCAGGGTGGTGCTGAGGTTGGTGTTTACGATGTTTGAGTAGCTTCCCAGGATGATCGCGTCCTGCCATGCATTCGTGTCCGTCCCGCCGTCCGTGGTGCCGTAGAACACCAGCAGGTCGAAGAGGGTGTCCGGGCCCTCGAAATGGGCCCGGGCAACCACCGAGCTCGGGCTGTGCCCCGTGGGCAGGAGGTTGTCGAGCACGAGGAGTGGATCCATGCCCTGGAAAAAAACGCCCGAGGTGCCGTTAACCGGTGACATGCTGTTGAAGTTGGACACGGTTCCGGGCGCCCAGCGCGCGGTCATTGCCCGGCCACCGCCACCTTGCTCGAGCACGATCGCGATTTTATAGGGCCGGTCCTCAAGGGTGACGGTCCCGGTCTGGGTGCCGTTGGCCACGGTGCCGTCGACCACCAGTTCCCCCGGGTCATACGCTGCCTGGTTATCGTACACGCCGTTCCCGTCGAGGTCGATGGCGACCAGGCCACGATCGTCGTGGTTGATGCCGAAGCTGTACGCGCCGGCCCCGGCGTTGGGCACGAAAAGTCCCTCCCAGATGATCGAGAAGTTGTTCGGGTCGGTGATGTAGGGGAAGCTGGCGACGAAGTTTCCGTTATAGCTGAGGTCCGCGATCTGGGGGCTGCTGCCGGTTTCGACCTGGCCTTGCAGTTTGCTCAGGGGGGCAAGCCATTGCGATCCGTTCACGGTGTCATACTGGTGGGCGACCAGGCCCTCGGCTCCGAGGACCTCCGGCAGGGCCGTTTTGAAGGCGAGGCTGCTCGATGCCCAGCGGGACCCATCCGCGTTGCTCCCGAATGCGCGGTAAAAATACTGTACCCCGTGCACCAGGCCGCTGACGCCGGCCGAGAAGGTTTCGCCGGTGACGTTACCCAGGGCCACGGCGTTTGCCCAGGCCAGGCTGTTGGTGTCGCCATCGGCACTGCCCCAATACAGGGTTATGTCGCCTCGAATGGCGTTCAGGTACGCACCGGTGAGGGTGGCGGTCGTTGCGGATGCGGACTGTGCGCCGGTGTTTGCCAGGCTGGGCGGCCCGAGGGTCAGGAAGTTCGCGCTCTCGCAGGCCCAGGATGTCGCCGCCCCGTCCTTGCTGAAATACCGGAAATAATACAGGGTGTCCGGACTGAGATCTCCCGGGTTCAGGGCCGCGGAAAGCGTGACCGCAGGGGGCGCGGGGCCGAGTGGACCGAGGCTCCGGACCTCGGCCCATGCGTTGGAATCGGTGCCGCCGTCGGCCGGTCCGAAATAGACGCGCACCTCCGGGGTGCCGGCATAGCTTTTGCTCAGCTGGCCGTTCAGGGTGGCGCTGTCCTGGGTGATGAGCGTGGCACCGCCCTGGTTGGAGAGCACCGCGAGGCTGGTAGCATCAACCGGGCCGAAGCAGTTAAAACTGTTGTTCGAGGCGATGTTCAGGTAGGTCGCCCGGATCCAATCCGTCGAGCGGTTGGTGTCGGCGATGCGCACCTCGTCGATCGGGCCGCGATGTCGATTACTCCCGTTGTCGTTCGCGCCGACCTTCACCTCGTTGTTCACGGTGGTGAGGGTGATCAGGCCGGTGTCGGCCACTTCGTTGTCCAGTTGCCCGTCCACGTAGAGTCGCCGCGTCTGTCCATCCCAGCTTCCCAGCACGTGATGCCACGCGCCGTCATTCAAGTCGACCACGCCCCAGGCATC
>JAPYUI010000271.1:0-2054 GCA_029936175.1 Kiritimatiellia bacterium | reverse complement strand
TCCGGGGGCAGGGTTTCGTTCATGTGCCAGACCCCGCGAAAGGCGGGTTCCCAGGTGCTGCCATCGGTCGTGAAGGGGGGGAAGGCGGGGTTTGCGCCCCCGATCAGGAGCCAGATATGGTCGGTCCCGGGGGCTAACTCGGGCACCCGTACCCAGACGAGGGAGTCGCCTCCCGAATCCCAGTTCTCCACCTCGAAGGCGAGGGCATCCTCCAGGTTTGCATCGGCAAAGCGGAGGTCGCTGCCGGATCCGGAATCGGTGAAATCACTGTAGCTGAATCCGGGAATACTTTCATTGAGCACCACCAGCAGGGGAAAATCGGTGAGCGTTTCAGCCCCCTCGTAGCCGCAGAAGGTGATTTTCATGCGCCGGGTGAAGGTGGTGGCCTCCAGGTCGGTATGGAAGTCCGCGCCGGTCGCTGACCAGGCCGCGCCAGTGGCGTTGGTGGCCTGGAGGCGGTAGTAGTAGGTGCTGTCCGGGTTCAACCCCGCGAGTGCGGTCGATACCGGGCCGATACCCTGGATCCCGAGGTCGGTGGTATTTGCCCAGGCGCTGTGGTTGGTCCCGCCATCGCTCGGTCCCCAGAAGAATTTCACCGTTGCCGGAACCGCGCCGGTTGTGGTCACGCTGCCGTGGATCGTCCCGCTGCTCGTCGTGACATCGCTTGCATCCGCGATCACCGTGTCGGTAAACGGCTCGAAGTGGGCCCCCGCGAGCCCGTATTTTTCCTGCAGGTAGAATCCTACCTGGTTGATCTCCGCCGGGCTGAGTTCCCGGTCGTATATAATGACCTCCGCAACCTCGCAGTCCGAGGGTTCATTTCCCTGGTTCCGGTAGGCGCCCAGCGATAGCTGTCCGGGCTTGTAGTTTACATTGTTCGAGCCGGTTCCGTCCTGGATCAACAACACGCCGTCCTTGTAAAAATTCGCCTGGGGGTCCGCGGCACTATTGATGCTCCCGGCATGCAGGTGCCAGTCCTCGTTTCCGTCTCCGGAGTTGGAGATCCAGCCCTCCGCGTACCAGCGTTGGTCAACTGCTCCGTGGTATCCGAAGAGCCAGTTGCGTGTCCGCGAGCTGATCACTCGTTGCTTGAGACCGGGCAGGTAGTGCGCCACGGCAAAGATCGTGTACTCGGCCAGGGTATCAAAGTTGTGGGTGGTGTACAGGTACGCCGAGCCTTCGAAGTTGATCACGGCCTGGCCGTTGAGTGTGTTGAGTGCAATATCTGGGGTGCCCTCGACATTCTCGGCATGCCGCCCCAGGCCCGACTTGTCCATCCAGCTGGTGACGATTCCGGTCGCGTTGGTCAGTACGGTGGGGGTGTCGGCAGCATCCAGCCACAAGGCCAGGCCGCTCAGGGAGTCGGGCGCGGCGGAGGCGGACAGGGCCAGGCCACATGAAAGGAACAAGCTGTTCAGGACGTTTCTCATATATACTCTCCGGTTGGGACGGGTCCGTGATGATAGCAGAATTTCCCGCAGGGGGCAATCATGGTCGGTTCAGGTTGGACCGCTTTTGCTGCGAACGGGCAGTATGGGTTCTCCATATCTATACGAACATCTTATGAATAACCGGACGCGGATGAAGAGGCTTGTGCGTTGCCCTGCCTGTTCCGTATAGTGGCCCCATGAAGGCCTCCGTCCTATCCCGTGTCCTCCCGGCCTTTCTTACCGTGCTGTTCCCGCTTTGCCCCACGGGTAGCCTTGGGGACCCGGTGAGCCTGGAAAACACCAAGACCCGGATGGCCCTGCCGCTCGACACCCCGCCCCTGATCGACGGGGTGATCGGTGCGGGCGAGTGGACTCGCGCGGAGGGCGGGGTTTCGCGGTACTGGCGAATCGACCACCTCGCAGGGTTGGCGGACGCGGTGCGGGGTGGGGTTATTGCGAGTGGTACTGCCCCGGCTAACAACGCGGATCTCTCGGCAGACATCCATGTCGGGTACGACGCGAACAACCTGTACGTGGCTCTCGAGGTAAAGGATGCCAATGTGTTCACGGATGATGCGGCTGCCGGAACGGCAAACGGGGCCACCGGCGAGGACGACAGCATCG
>JAPYUI010000270.1 GCA_029936175.1 Kiritimatiellia bacterium | reverse complement strand
CCATCCTGTCGAATGGCAGCTATCTCACCGATCACATGAGCCCAATGCATGAACGGTGGGGGGGCTGGTACGTGACCGGGTACCATGGAGATGCCCTGCACATGGGCAATGCCATCGCCGAGGAGGTGGGGCTTGAAGTCCGCATGGACACGAAATCCGGGGCCAACCTCCGCAGGCTCGAGGGACTCCTCGACACCCGACCCTACCTGAGAGGCAGCAGCGATATTGTCGCCCTCATGGTACTCGAGCATCAAACCGCCATGCACAATGCCCTGCTCAAAGCCCAGCTCGCCATTCGCCAAGGGGAATACAACCAGCGACACCTGTACAAGGAGCTGGGCGAAAAATTATCGGGAACCTACTCCGGTTCGCTCGCTTCGATTGCAGCGAGTCAATCCAACAAGATTGTTGAGCGACTCCTGTTCTGTGGGGAAATGGAAATCGGGGACGATGGAATCGAGGGTGACACAGCCTTCCAGGCCGCTTTCCAGCACAATAAAAGGACCAATGCCGAGGGAAAGTCGCTGAAAGAGTTCCACCTGCACGAACGCCTGTTCAAGTATCGTTGCAGCTACATGATTTACTCACAAGCCTTTGAGGTGTTGCCGAAGCAGTTTAAGGACCTGGTGTACAAAAAACTCTGGCACGCCTTAAGCGACGAGGTGCCGGACGAAGCGTACAGGCATTTACGGGACTGGGAGAAGGAAGCGATCCGTTCGATCCTCGTGGAGACGAAGACGGACCTGCCGGCGTACTGGAATTCCTAGCGATACCCGGCAGAGGATGATCACGCCAGTGGGGAGGCTGGATTCTTCACCCCCGCTTGGCGCCGTCAGCCCAACAAGTCCTCAGTACCCGGCGTGAGGGCCACCTTGCGCCTCATCTGCTTCACCCGCCGGAAGGCTTCCTCCGCAGAGAGTTTCTCCTCCACCATCAGGTACTTTGTCACCAGGGCGGCGGAACGACTGATCCCGGCGTGACAATGGACCAGCACCCGCTCATGGCACTGGACGAGTCGGCGGAGCTCGGACACCGCGTGATCAAAGAGCAAGGGCGAGTTGCCGGGGCCGTCCTGGAGCGGGACGACCACGATTTCCGCCAAGCCCAGGGGCGCCGCATCGATCCCCTTCATGCACCCATCAAGGCAGATGGTGGACCGGATAAGGTCCCGCTCAAGGGCCTCGCGGCTGTTGGCCTCGACCCTGTTCCCAATAAAGATTTTCGGTGCGACGCAATCCATGACGGAACCGGGAAGAGTCTACAGGATCGAGTCCCTTTTAAAAGACCTGGAATGGGCCTCCTCCCGGCGCGGACGGAAGATAAGGGATCGACCGCCTGGCCCGGATGAGAAAGGCCGTGCCAGGGAATTTTCATGGCCTTTTCACACAAAATTTGGGACAATTGAGGCGTATTATTGTGTAAGGGAGAGATCCCCTAGACATTCGATAATGAAAACGACCCTGATAAGCTGCCTGGCCGGCCTCCTGAGCGTGATTCAGCTCAGCTCCTTGTTTGCGCAAACTATTCCACCTAAGCACCTTAAGTTTTTCGAAGAGCGCATACGACCCGTATTGATAGATAATTGTTATAAATGCCACTCCGAGGGGGCTGAAACCGTGAAGGGCGAGCTGTTGCTCGATACGCGAGAGGGGATTCGCCGCGGCGGGGAATCAGGGAAAGCCATCGTCCCCCGCAAACCGGGAGAAAGCCTCCTGCTCAGCGCTATCAGCCACCACGACCCGGAGCGCAAGATGCCGAAGAAACGCCTGCCCGCATCAGTGGTGGCTGATTTCCGCACCTGGGTGAGCATGGGTGCCCCGGATCCCCGCGAAAGCGCGCCCGCCCGGGTAGTCAAAAGCGAGGTCGACTACGAGGCCGGGCGAAAATTCTGGGCCTTCCAGTCCCCGGTCCGGGTCGAGCCCCATCCGAAAGATCAAGCCTGGCCCCGAAGCGATATCGACCGCTACGTGCGTGCAGCCCAGGAAGCCAAGGGCCTCAAGCCCGTTCGTGATGCCCGTCGGCAAAGCCTCGTACGCCGGCTCTATTTCGACCTGGTCGGCTTGCCACCCAGCCCCGAGGAAAGCCAGGCCTTCATCCGAAATAAAAGCCCCCTGGCCTACGAGCAGCTGGTGGATCGCCTGCTCGCATCCCCCCAATTCGGCGAGCGCTGGGGACGCCACTGGATGGATGTCGCACGCTACGCTGAATCGACGGGTATGGAACGGAACTTCACCTTCACCTCGGCCTGGCGCTACCGCGATTACATCATTGACGCCTTTAACCGGGACAAGCCCTTTGACCAGTTTATCCGCGAGCAGATCGCCGGCGACCTGCTCCCCGCGAAAGATGCGAAGCAGGAAACAGAGCAACTCATCGCCACGGGCTTCCTCGCCATCGGGCCGAAGTCGCTGAATGAACGCAACAAGAGCATCTTTAAGATGGGCATGGTCGACGAGCAGATTGACGTGACCAGCCGCGCCTTCATGGGCCTCACCGTGAGTTGTGCGCGTTGCCACGACCACAAGTTCGACCCCATCTCCACCCGGGACTACTACGCCATCGCGGGATTCTTTACCAGCACCGTCACGCATTACGGGACCGGGGGTGGGCAGGGCAATCGGCAACCCTCCAAGTTGATGGCCATCGGGGGCGAGGACGACGGCGCGAAAAAGGAACTGCACGAAGCCCATGCCCTGAAAATAAAAGAGACGCAAAAGGTCCTGGCCAAGAAACAGGGTGCCTTGAAGAAATTTAAAAAGCCCGCCGACATGGAGCAACAGGACTGGATCGCACAACGCAAGGAGATGCAGCGGGAAATGGCCGGCCTGAGGAAAAAGGTGGAGAAACTTAACAAGCAGAAGAAAAGCCTCCCGCACCGGGCGATGGCCATGGGGGTAAAGGACGGCAACCCGGGAGATACGCCCATCCTCTTGCGGGGCGACGTGGCAAAAAGGGGACCGCTTGCCGATCGCGGATTTCTCGAGGTAATCGCCCGAAACCAGCGGCCGGAAATCCCCGAGGAGCAAAGTGGACGGGTACAGCTTGCGGAATGGATTGCTTCCGAAAAGAATCCCCTGACCGCCCGCGTCACGGTGAACCGCGTCTGGCACCATTTATTCGGCCAGGGCATCGTGCGCACGGTCGACAATTTCGGTGAAACCGGCGAACGCCCTGCCAACCAGGAACTCCTGGATCATCTCGCCCTGCGCTTCATGGAGAAGGGCTGGTCGATCAAGCGGGTGGTCCGGGACATCGTGCTCAGCCGCACCTACCAGCTCAGTGGTGACAACAATGAGATAAACGTCAGGGTCGACCCGGAAAACCGCACCCAGTGGCAGATGAGCCACCGGCGCCTGGATGCGGAATCGTTGCGGGATGCAATCCTTCATGCCTCGGGAAGCCTGGATCTCGCGCCCGCAGCAGGCTCGGTTGTCGCGAAAACAGCCGGGGTGAACGTCGGCCGCAATGCGCAGCTCAGCGAGGCGGTCAACGGCCTCGAGAACAATCGCCGCAGCGTCTACCTGCCGGTCATCCGCAATCTCCTCCCGGAAATGTTCAGCGCCTTCGATTTTGCCGAGCCGAGTATGATCGTTGGGCGACGCAACATCACCACCGTGCCCACCCAGGCCCTGTTCATGATGAACAGCCCCTTCATCTTGAAATACTCGGGCAGCCTGGCTGAGCGCGTAATCAAGGATGCAGGGGACATTCCTGCGGAACGCATCGAGCGCGCCTATGCACTGACCCTGAACCGCGAACCGGTTTCGGCTGAACGAGAGCAGATGCAGGCCTTTGTCTCGTCACTGGAAGATATCCCGGAACACGAGGCCTGGGCAGCCGCAATGCAAACCCTCCTCGCCAGCGCGGAATTTCGATACATCGAATAGGAAAATGAACCCGGACCAACGCATGACCGACCTAACCTTCTCCCGTCGCCAAGCCCTGCAAAGCCTTTCGACCGGTTTTGGCTACATGGCCTTCTCCGGCCTGAGCACCCAGGCAAGTAGCCCCCTCGCCTCCCGGAACCCGCACTTCCCCGGCACGGCGAAGCGCGTAATCTTTGCCTGCATGCGCGGTGGCCCCTCGCACGTGGACACCTTCGACTACAAGCCTGCGCTCAAGCGCGACAACGGCAAGACCGCCCC
>JAPYUI010000056.1:7985-24075 GCA_029936175.1 Kiritimatiellia bacterium | reverse complement strand
ACTTGGCCTGGGCGGCGAAACCCTTGGCGGTCAAGCCGCAGAGCTTGTGGGCATCCACCACGATGCGCTGTTTTTCGGTGACCGGGTCGAATTCCACCAGGTAGGCATTGTGGCCGTATTTCGCGGTCCCCACGTAGATGCGACCGTCCTTCCCCTCGCAGAGCGAGAAATAGCCGGACTCCTCGGAATGGGTTTCCGGGAGCAGGTGGTAGGCAGTCCCCTGGACGTACGCAAAGGGCGCCTTCCCCATGGCCGGGAGCGCGAAAAAGATCCCGCAGGCAAGGAGGCAGGGGGCGGCCACGGCGCGTGGCCGGGAAGGGCCGACCGGCCGGCGCGGGCGGCCCGGTCCTGGGAAAACAACTCGCATGGGGGAAACCTCGCACGGGCGGGGCCGGGTGGCAAGGGGGAAGGCGGGAGGGAAACATACTTCGGGTCCATAAAGGAGCGATTGCAGCCTATGTCGTCCGGGAACTGGACTATTGGGCCCGCACCTGACAAGATGTCCGGGTTGCCTGCGCGGTGCGTGGCCAGCCGACAGCATGATGATGAAACAGCCGAAACGATGTAAACCCCGGCATCTCTTATGGGGATGCCTCCTGTTCCTGTCCCCGGGCGCGACCAGCCATGCCCTTGACTTCGCCGGGTCTCCCGGGAGCTACCCGCACGGTCTGGCCACGGACGGCACGAACCTGTGGCATGCCGACTACGAAGCGAGCCGCATTTACATATTGGACGACCAGGCCCAGGTCGAGAGCTCCTTCGCCTTCCCCTACGCCCGCCCGCGCGGGCTCACCCACGCGAGCGGCGTCCTGTACGTCGCCTCGGGCTCCCGCGTCTACCGGCTCAACCCGGCTGACGGGAGCCACCTGTCCAACTTCGCCTCCCCGGACCCGAGCGCGCCGAACCACCAGGGCCTGGCGCTGGGCGACGGTACGCTGTGGATCGCATCCCGGGGCTCGCCCGACTGGATCTACGGCGTCGATCCCCTCACCGGCGCAGCCATCGTGGACTTCGCAGCGCCCGGGTCGAACCCGCGCGGCCTGACCTTTCACGACGCTTCACTCTGGAACCTGGACTCCTCAGACAACCGGCTCTACCGGCTCTCCCCCGTCGACGGGACCATCCTGGCATCCTATCCCATCCCCCTTGGCAATCCGCGGGGATTGACCTGCCTCGATGGAATGTTCCTGCAGGCGGACCCGCAAGTCGACCTCATCATGGGCTTCGGGATCACGAACGGCTTCTCGGACGTGTATATCGCCCCCCTGCGCTATCCCGCCGGGTCGCTGCAGCTCCCGTACATAAGCAGCCATCCACGGGACGAGCCGAATGCGGCGATCCGGCGCATCCTGTTCTGCCAACACGGGATCAGTGATAACGCGGTGACGTACTTTGCCCGCGCCCGCTATGCCGCCGACCTGGCCGGCTGCCTGGAGGAGACCCTGGTCGTCTCGTTCCAACTGCTGAACGACAACAAGTTCACGAGCGCTCCGCCCGCCAACCTGCTCTACTGGACCGGGAGTCGTTTCTGGGGCGGCCTCTCGGCATCAGCGACCGCACCCTACCCCCGTGCCGAGCGATTCAGCGCCTTCACCCTGCTCGATAATTTCCTGTCCGGGATGACCGCCGACCCCGCCCTGTTCCCCAACCTGGAGGAGATCGTCATCTCCGGGCATTCCGGTGGGGGGCAGTTTGTCAATCGCTATGCCGCGACCAGCCCCTTTGAGCGGACGATGTTGCCGCCGGGCCGGGCCATCGACATGCACTACGTCTGCATGAATCCCAGCTCCTATGTCTACTTCGACGGGAAACGGCTCGACCCGGCCACCCTGGACCTGGCCGCCGGGGTGGTGGATTTCGTCGTGCCGGCCGCACCGCCCAACGCCTACAACAACTACGGGTACGGGCTGGAGAACCTCTACGATTACCCGGCCGCGGTGGGGAGCGCCGCCATCACCGCCCAGTACCCGGGCCGCAAGGTCATCTATCTCGCGGGCGAGGCCGACACGGGAAGCGCCAGCCTCGATATCGGTTCCGCGGCCATGCTCCAGGGCTCCAATCGATACGAGCGATGCCTGGTCTACTACGCGCATCTCCAGGACCACTTCGGCCCGGCCAGCCTGCTCCGGCACCGGCTGGGAACGGTTCCCGGCGTGGGACATGACGGCCTGGGCATGATCACCTCGGAGGTGGGTCTGCGCTACCTTTTCCAGGGACCCCTCCGCCTCTCGGGCCTCAGCCAGGCAGGAGGCGCGGCCACGATTTCCTGGACCGGGGGCGACGGGCTGGCAACCATCCAGCGGTCCACGAACCTCCTGGACTGGACCACGATCCTCGCCACCAACACCCCCTCCCCCTTTGTCGATACCGCCAGCCCGCCCCTGTTACCCGGAGCCTTCTACCGGCTTGCGGAACCGCCCGGTCCCTAATATACAAAGGCCGGGAGAACGGCGCAGCTTGAGGATACAGGAAATGAAAAATACGTATGCACCATTCATCGCGACCCTGGCCCTGCTGGGCCTCGGCCTGTTTCCCTGCCACGGGCAACCCGGGGCGAGCCGGGATGCACGTGCCGACGACGAGGGAAAGCGCCCCAACATCATTTTCATCATGGCGGATGACCTGGGCTGGGCAGACGTGGGCTACAACGGCGCGCCCTTCTATGAAACGCCCCATATCGATGCCCTCTGCACCTCCGGCATGCAATTCAACCACGGCTACCCGGGCGCGGGCAACTGCATGCCGTCGCGCTCCTGCATCATGACCGGCATGTACACCCCGCGCACGCAGATGTGGACCCCGGGAACCCTGTCGAAGGGCAACACGCGCTACATGAAGTTCCTGGTACCGAGCCGGGGCGGAAAGGAGAACAATGTTTTCCCCTCGCTGCAGCAGCTGGAGCCGTCGGTGGTGTCGGCGGCGGAAACCCTGAAGCAGGTGGGCTACCGGACCGCGCACCTCGGCAAGTGGCATCTCGGCCCCGACGGGCAGGGCTTCGACCGGAACGACACCAACGGCAAGGGAGCCGGGCTGGACAAGAAATTCTACGGCAACCCGGATGTCGCCGAGTGGCTCACCGATGCCGCGGTCGACTACATCAAACAGAACCGGGACCACCCCTTTTTCGTTTACCTCTGCCACTGGGATGTCCACGGCCCGATCCGCGCGCGGTCGAAGGTGGTGGAGGCCTACCGGAAGAAGCTGGCCGGGAAACAATGGGACAAGGACTGGAACCCGACCTATGCGGCCATGATCGAGGCGGTCGACACCTCCGTCGGCCGGGTCCGGCAGGCGGTCCGGGATGCGGGGATCGCCGGGAACACCCTGCTGATCTTCACCTCCGACAACGGCGGGGCCTCCGGCGCCACCTGGAGCGAGCCACTCAAGGGCGCGAAGGGCGCCTTCTACGAGGGCGGCATACGCGTGCCGCTCTGCATGAGCTGGCCCGGCACGATCAAGCCCGGGTCGACCTGTGACACGCCGGTCACGGGCGTCGACTGGCTGCCCACCTTTGCGGAGCTGGCGGGGGCCCCGCTGCCGACCCGCCAGCCGGTAGACGGCGCATCGGTGGTCCCGCTGATGCAGGGCAAGCCCGGTGCCCTGGCCGACCGGGCCATCTTCTGGCACTACCCGCTCTACCTGCAGGGTTCAGCCCACGGCAAGGTGATCCCGGTCCACGGGACGGAGCGCATGTACTGGCGTGCCACCCCGTCCAGCATCATCCGCCGGGGTGACTGGAAACTGATGCAGTTTTTCGAGTCCGGCAAGACCGAGCTCTACAACATCAGGCAGGACATTGCTGAAAAAACCGACCTCAGCACCAAGCACCCGGAAAAGGCGTCCGAGTTGCTGAAGGAGCTGCAGCAATGGCAGGCTGGAACCCGGGCCACCATCCCCACCAAGCTCAATCCCGCATTCAATCCCGCGGCCCCGGAGACGGGCAAAAAACGGGGGAAGGGAAAGGGGAAGCCCCGCAAATAACGGTATACAGCCCCTCCGCCGGGCTGGCGTATGCAGCCGGACACCGCCGCAGGTGTTTTGCGACCCGTGCGGGAAAACATTCGTGTTCTCGAGCCCGTGAAAAAAGGTCGGCTACAACCAAAAGTCGTGAATTTACAGGGAAATATGCGTCTCACCCCCCTCCCGAACCCCTTGCATTCCGCCCCGGAATATCCTTAGCTCAGGCATGATGAACCAGACTATCCATGCATCCCCTCCGGCGACCGAAAAGCAGGCCCCTCCCCAGGCGGTTTTTGACATGATGGATGCGAACGAGGCGGTTGCACGCATCGCATACAAGATAAACGAAGTTTGTATTATTTTCCCGATTACCCCGGCATCACCCATTGGAGAGCACGCGGACCTGTGGTCATCGCAGGGCGTAAAGAATGCCTGGGGCCACGTGGTGGATGTCTACGAAATGCAGAGCGAGGGCGGTGCCGCGGGGGCGGTCCATGGCGCACTGCAGACGGGCGCGCTGGCCACGACCTTCACGTCCTCGCAGGGCCTCCTCCTGATGATCCCGAACATGTACAAGATCGCCGGGGAGTTGACATCAGCGGTATTCCATGTCGCGGCAAGGTCCCTTGCCGCGCAGGCCCTGTCGATTTTCGGCGATCAATCAGACGTCATGTCGACCCGGTCAACCGGCTTTTCCATGCTCTGTTCATCGGATGTCCAGGGGGCACAGGATTTCGCCCTGATCTCGCATGCCGCAACATTGAAATCCCGTGTCCCGATCACGCATTTCTTCGATGGCTTCAGGACCTCGCACGAGGTAAACAAGATCGCGATGATTTCCGAAGAGCATATGCTGGAGATGATCGACCAGGATCTCGTGGAAGCGCACAGGAAGCGCGCCTTGAATCCGGACAACCCCTTTATCCGCGGCACAGCACAGAACCCGGATGTTTATTTCCAGGCACGTGAGACGGTGAACCCGTTCTATAACGCGACCCCGGAAATTATCCAGGACTACATGGACCGCTTTGCAGGGATTACCGGCAGGCAGTATCACCTCTGTGAATACTCGGGAGCCGAGGACGCTGACCGCGTGATCATCATAATGGGCTCCGGGGCATCAGCCGTGCAGGACGCCATCGACTATCTGCAGGACGAAACGGGGGACAAGCTCGGTGTGCTGAATATCCACCTGTACCGGCCCTTTCCGTCCAAGCTCATCGCTGCACTCCTGCCCGACACGGTTAAGTCCATCGCCGTGCTGGATCGCACGAAGGAGCCGGGAGCCGAGGGCGAGCCGCTTTACAAGGATGTTGTGACGGCCCTGTCCGAGGCCTTCGCCGGTGGCGAAATCGAGTCCATGCCAAGGATTATCGGCGGTCGCTACGGGTTGTCATCGAAGGAGTTTACCCCGTCAATGATCAAGGCCATCTTTGAGGAACTCGGCAAGGACCAGCCGAAGAACCATTTCACCATCGGCATCAATGACGACATCTGCGGGACCAGTATTGCATACGATCATGATTTCCATATCGAGAAAGACGAGGTTACCCGCGCGATTTTCTTCGGCCTGGGCTCAGACGGTACCGTCGGTGCAAACAAGAACAGCATCAAGATAATCGGGGAGCTTCCCGACAAACACGCACAGGGATATTTCGTTTACGACTCAAAAAAAGCGGGATCCCAAACGATCTCGCACCTGCGCTTCGGGCCGGATCCGATCGATTCCCCCTACCTCATCCAGTCGGCAAACTTTATTGCCTGCCACCAGTATAACTTTATCTACAAGATCAATATCCTCAAGTCAGCGGCCCCGGGGGCGACCTTCCTCCTGAACAGCCCCCACTCGGAAGAGGAGATCTGGGAGAAGCTCCCGGTTGAGATGCAAAAGGTCATCATCGAGAAGGAGCTGACTTTCTATGTAATCAACGCCTACGACGTTGCCCGGGAGACCGGCATGGGCGTCCGTATAAACACCATTATGCAAACCTGTTTTTTTGCCATTGCAGGCATCCTGCCCCGGGACGAGGCCATCACCAAGATCAAGGAAATGATCCATAAGAGCTTCATCAAGAAGGGGGCAGAGGTCGTCCAGAAAAACTACGATGCGGTCGAGCACACACTGGGAAACCTGCACCAGGTCGACGTGCCGGATGAAATCAGGGGTGACGAGAATATTCACCCGCCGGTGTCCCCGGATGCACCGGAGTTCGTCCGCAAGGTCCTGGGAGAGATCATCGCCGGCCGCGGTGATGACCTGCCGGTCAGTGCGATGCCGATCGACGGCACCTACCCGGTGGGCTCGGCGGCCTGGGACACCCGGGACATCACCGAGGAGGTGCCGATCTGGGAGCCCGATTTATGCGTCCAGTGCGGCAACTGTGAAATTGTCTGCCCGCATGCGGTGATTCGCATGAAGAGCTATGATGAATCCCTGCTCGCGGATGCGCCGGAAGGTTTCAAGTCGGAGCGCCTGAAGGGTCGGGATATCGCTGCGAATGACGGCAGGCGCTACACCCTCCAGATCGCGGTGGAAAACTGCACCGGTTGCACCCTCTGCGTGGCTGCGTGTCCTGTTGACCCGGTCAATGAACTGAAACCCATCAACATGGCCGTGAAAGAGCCGATCCTGGAGCAGGAAAAGGCCAGCTGGGCGTTCTTCAAGACGCTGCCGGAATTCGGCCAGAGTGAAGTCGAGAAGCAGCGGGTGAAGGATAACCAGTACCTGACACCGACATTCGAATTCTCCGGGGCTTGTGCCGGGTGCGGCGAAACGCCGTACCTGAAAATGATCACCCAGCTTTTCGGTGAGTATTCACTGGTCGCCAATGCGACCGGGTGCTCATCCATTTTCGGGGGGAACCTGCCGTCTACACCATGGTCTAAAACCGGCACGGGCCGCGGGGCCGCATGGTCCAACTCGCTCTTTGAGGATAACGCCGAGTTCGGCCTCGGTTTCAAAATCGCGATTGATAAACTAAACCGCGATGCAATCGCCCTCCTGGAAGAATTAAGCGAAGACGTCGGCTCTGAGCTCGCGGACCAGATTCTCCATGCACAGCAGGAAACAGGCGCCGGGGTCAACGCGCAACGCGACCGCATCACCGAGTTGAAGGGAATCCTCGGAAAAATGGATTCTGCCCGTGCAAAGGAGCTGGCCGCGGTAGCAGACTACCTGCTCCGCAAGGTCGTCTGGATCATTGGCGGCGACGGCTGGGCCTACGACATCGGTTTCGGCGGGCTGGACCACGTGATCGCCAGTGACAAAAACGTCAACATCCTGGTCATGGACACCGAGGTCTACTCGAATACCGGCGGCCAGCAGTCCAAGGCAACCCCGCGCGCGGCCACCGCCAAGTTCGCCTCGGGCGGCAAGACCGTTGCAAAGAAAGACCTCGGCATGATCGCCATGACCTACGGGCATGCCTATGTGGCGCAAATCGCCTTTGGCTCAAACCCAAAGCAGTCGATGAAAGCTATCCAGGAGGCGGTTTCCTACGACGGCCCGTCACTGGTCATTGCCTATGCAACCTGTATCGCACAAGGCATAGACCTCTGCAACACGGTGACCCAGATGCGCGCGGCGGTCGATAGCGCCTATTGGCCGCTCTATCGGTTTGACCCGCGCCTGAAGGAGCTGGGCCGAAACCCGATGCAGCTGGATTCAGGCCCGGCCTCGATCAGCTTTGCCGACTACGCCAAAAACGAAAACCGTTACAATCAATTGTCAAAGATGAACCCGGAAAACGCCGCATCGTTGATGGCCCTGGCTCAGCAGGACGTTAACGACAAGTGGCAGCTTTACACGGAATTGGCACGAAGGATCTAGCATGCGGGAAATACCTCCGGACAGAAACAGGCTTAACCACGCCTCCCTCTCGAAAGAGCTGGGTTACGCGAACCAACCCAAGGACATGGACTGGCTGGAAAAGAATATTCCCTGCCAGACCTCCTGCCCGGCACATACCCGGATCCCTGAATATATCGACGCGGTCAGCAAGGGCGAATACGAAAAGGCCTATCGCATCAACCTGGAGGACAACGTGTTCCCCGCAGTACTGGGCCGGGTTTGTGCGCGCCCCTGCGAGGATGATTGCCGCCATGGCCGTGAGGGGCTTGGTGAGCCCGTGGCCATTTGTTTTTCCAAGCGTTCCGCATCCGATTTTGACGACTCCGAACTGGTAATTATGGATAAAATTTTTCCGGCCACCGGCAAATCAATAGCGGTTATCGGCAGCGGTCCGGCCGGACTCGCGGTGGCGCGGGACCTGGCGCGGTACGGCCACAGCTGCACGGTGTACGAGAAGTATTCCGAGCCGGGCGGGATGCTGAACCAGGGGATTCCCGAGTTTCGCTTGCCGCGGGAACTCATCCGGAAGGAAATTGAGCAGATCACCGCCCTCGGGGTTGTGATCAAGTGCAATGTTGATATCGGCAAGGACTTGACCATTGCGGAACTGCGCCGGGAACACGATGCGGTGATCCTGGCCGCGGGGACATTGGACCCGAACATCATCAATGTCCCGGGCAAGGATCTCACCGGCATCCGGCACGGCCTGGATTTTCTTCTCGAGGCGAATGAACGGGAAGAAGCCGATATAGGCAAACGGGTCATTGTCATTGGTGGCGGCTTCACGGCCATGGATTGCGCAAGGTCCGCACTGCGGCTCGGCTGCGAGGTTTCCATTTACTACCGTCGCTCCCGGGAAGAAATGCCGGTGACAAAGGTAGAAATCGATGAAGTTGAGCACGAGGGGATTCCGTTGGAGTTGATGGTTGGGCCGACCGAATACCTGGGCGAAAACGACCGGATGACCGCGGTTCGCTTTATCCGCAACGAGCTCGGTGAGCCGGATGACAGCGGGCGCCGCCGGCCCGTGGCCATCGAGGGAAGCGAGTTCGCGGCGGAGCTTGACACCCTGCTCCTCGCCACCGGGCAGAACCAGGATACCAGCTGGATTGACGAAGAACTCGCAAGTGCGCTCGTCGATGAGCGGGGCTGGGTAAAAAGCGGCGAGAAGGCTGAGACCGAGTTGCCGGACGTTTTTGTCGCCGGTGATTATGCGCTCGGGGCCAGTTCCATCATCGATGCGATCGGCCATGCCAAGACCTGTGCAATTGCCGTCGACGCTTACCTGATGGGCGAGGTGCGGATTGAGGAAGTCGCGGAGATCGAAAACTGCTACGAGACAACCCGTGTCCCGGAAATGGACGAAATTCCCCGCCAGAACATGCCGGCGATCCCGCTGGACCAGCGGGCATTCACGACCGAGGTGGATACCGGCTATGAATTCCCGGCCGCCACTACCGAGTCACAACGCTGTTACCTGTGTCACTTCAAGTTCGAAATTGATAATGATGTCTGCATTTATTGCGAAAAGTGCGTCGACGTCATGCCCGTGGATAAATGCATCGCGCGGGTCGACACCCTGGTCCACGACGATGACGGCCGGATTACTTCCTACAAGGATGCCGCTGACCCCACGCCGCACGAATACGATCTCCTCTATATTGACCAGAACGAGTGTATCCGCTGCGGCCGGTGTGAAAAGGTGTGTCCGGTGGAGGCAATTACCATACAGAAGGTATCAAGAACCTGCATTCCCGCCACTCTTCTCGCCGGGAAGTCCGATTCCCAGGAATCGGTAAGCTAGTCTTCCCCACCGTTCCCACACCCGTTGCGGCCTGGGAAATCTCGAAGGGTTCCGGGGGAAAAGGCCTGCATTCGCCGGATCATCCGGTAGGGTGATCCCATGAACCGGATGCACGGACGCTGGATGATTGCCGCCCTGGCAGGGATGACCGTCCTCGGCGGGGCCGATGAAGCCGCGTCTGCCGACTGGGCCGTTTATCTCGGGAACAAGGGCCGTACCAACTACTCCACCCTGGACCAGATCAACCGCTCCAATGTCTCCACGCTCGAGCGCGCCTGGGTGTATGAAACCGGTGACAAGGGCGAATACCAGGCGAACAACCTCGTGGTCGACGGGGTGCTCTACACCCCCTCCTCCCGCCGCAAGGTCATCGCGCTCAATGCCGCAACCGGGGAGGAGATCTGGCAGTGGGATCCCGCCGGGGAGCGCTCGGGGTCGGGCCGCGCGCGCCAACGCGGCCTCGTCCTCTGGCAGGATGCAACCGGTGGGGAACGACGCCTGTTCACCGCGGTGAACAATTTTCTCTTCGCCCTCGATCCCGCCACGGGCAAGGTCATTCGAGACTTCGGGGAGAAGGGGTCCATCGATTTGCATTCCGGGCTCAACACCCCCGGCATTATCTACCGGGACCTCCTGGTCGTCGGCGGGGTGGGCGGTGCCGGGAAAGTCCGCGCCTTTGATGTGCGCAGTGGCGAGCTGCGCTGGCTGTTCAACCTCATTCCGCGACCCGGTGAATTCGGCGTGGACACCTGGCCGAAGGACGCCTGGAAAACCGCCACCGGCCTCATGCCCTGGCCCGGGCAGTCGCTGGATGAAAAGCGGGGCATCGTCTACGTCGCCACCAAGACCGCACAACCCGACTTTTACGGCGGCCGCCGCCACGGGGCAAACCTGTTTGCGAACTGCGTGGTCGCCCTGGACGTCAACACGGGCAAGCGCATCTGGCATTTCCAGACCGTCCACCACGACCTGCTCGACAAGGACCTCCCCTGCCCCCCGATTCTCCTGACCGTAAAGCACGGGGGCAAGACCATCGATGCACTTGCGCAGGGCACCAAGCACGGCCTGCTCTTTGTCTTCGACCGGGTGAGCGGCAAACCGCTGTGGCCGGTCGAGGAACGACCCGTGCCGGCCTCCAGCCTCGTGGGTGAGCAGGCCTGGCCCACCCAGCCCTTTCCCACCCGTCCGCCCCCCCTGATGCGACAGGGCTACACCGAGGCGGACGCGTCCGATATTTCACCGGAGACACACCAGTTGACCCTGGACCGGATCAAGGCGTCCCCGAACTTTGGCCCTTTCCCCGCCCCGAGCCTGAACGAGACGATCATGTTCCCCGGCTTCGACGGCGGCATGGAATGGGGCGGAGGGGCCGCCGACCCGGACGGCATCTACTACGTGAATATCAACGAGATGCCCTGGCTGGTGCAGATGGTGGAGACCCGCCGCCCGGATGGATCCCCGCTGCACAAGGGCGAGCGGGATTACATGATCCTCTGCGGCTCCTGCCACGGGCTGGACCGCAAGGGCAACGCGCTCGCCGGCTTCCCGGGCCTCGTCGATGTCGACAAGCGGAAAACCCGGGAGCAACTGGACCAGGTCACGCGGGACGGTGCCGGCCGCATGCCGCCGTTCAAGCACCTCCCGGCCGCGAAACGGGCCGCCATCCTCGACTACGTCCTGGACCCCGCGGCCGCGCGCGATGCCCAGGCCGCAAGCGACCGGAGCCCGGGCTACGCCTTCGCGGGTTTTCGGCGCTGGCTCGACCCGGAAGGTTATCCCGCGATCAAGCCGCCCTGGGGGACGCTCAACGCCGTCGACCTCAACACCGGGACGATCAAGTGGAAGGTCGTGCTCGGCGAGTACGAGGCCCTCACCCGGCGCGGTATCCCGCCCACCGGTACCGAGAACTACGGGGGGCCCGTGGTCACCGCGGGCGGCCTGGTCTTTATCGGCGCCACCGCCGACGAGCGCATCCGGGCCTTCGACAAGGAAACGGGCCAAACCCTTTGGCAGGCCGTGCTGCCCTTCGGCGGAAATGCGACGCCCAGCACCTACCAGGTGGACGGCCGCCAATACGTCGTTATCTCCGCCGGCGGCGGAAAGTCCGGCCGGCCGAAAGGCGGCAGCCTCGTCGCTTTCGCGCTACCGGTGACGCCGGGGGACTAACTGTCCGTTTCCCGGCGAAAGACCGCTTTTGCGCGGGATACAGCAAGCGGGAAAGGCCCAGCCACCTGCACCACATACTTTTTGCAGATAATTTGATATACCGGCGGCAGGTTCCACCCCCCGTGGGAGTCTGTAGGTAGCATGCACGGAAAATGACGAACGAGACGGATTTCAATGATGGCCGGTTTTTGCGGGTATTTATCCAGCATGAAGCGGCCCTGCGCGCCTATGCCCGGGCACTCCTGCCCGATTGGCATGCCGTGGATGAGGCGATGCAGGAGGCCAGCGTGGTCATGTGGCGCAAGGTCGACCAGCTGCAGTCGACGGATGAATTCCTGCCCTGGGCCAAGACGGTATTGCGCTTCGAGATCCTGAAGGCGCGGCGCAAGCACGCCCGGGACCGGCACGTGTTCAGCAACGAGCTGATCGAGATGCTGGCGGAGGAAGGCCTCGAGGAGGACCAGCCCTTTGCCGAGCGGCAACGCGCCCTCGCGTCCTGCCTGGCCAAGCTGAGTCCGGAAAACCGGGAACTGGTCCTGGCCCCGTACCTGGCTGACCGCGCGGTTACCGAGATTGCAGAACAATCCGGCCGTACCGTGAACAGCCTGTACAAGCGCATGGGGCGGCTGCGCCTCACCCTGCGGCGCTGCATAGAGGATGCCCTCCAGCCTGTCCCCGCGGAGGTCCCGTCATGAGCGGGCCGGAGCAGGGGCAGGATCATCCCCCGGATCCGCAGGACCTGGTCGAGGACTATTTCATGGGCCGGCTCTCCGCGGAGGAAGCGGCCAGGCTGCAGGAGCTGCTGGTACAGGATCCCGCCTTGCGGGATGATTTCCGGCACGCGGCCGAGCTGGACGCCATCCTGCGCGACACGGCCGCGATGCAGGCTGAAGAACCCGGGCCCCTGCCGCGGAAGCTGGGCTGGCGCCCGGTGCTCGCCGCCGCGGCCTGCCTGGTGCTCAGCCTGGGCCTCTTCATGGCCCTCCGGGAGCCGGCGCATCCCCAGCCACTGCTCAGCGAGCTGAGGGGATCCGTCGGCATTATCCGGGGTGAGCAGCCGCGCGTGGCCGCGTCGCCCCTCACCACCCTTAAGCCGGACGATCTCGTGGTACTCGGGGCCAGCAGCGCGGCAACCATTGCCTTTCCCAACGAGTCGACCCGCCTGGAATTGCTTTCCGGGGCACGGGCTCGCTTCCGCTCGGACCGGGCCGGCAAGCAGGTTGCCCTGGTCCATGGGGTGCTGAAAGCGGAGGTGGCCAAGCAAGCTGGAGGAGCCCCCCTGGTGATCACGACGCCGGGGGCAAAGGCCACGGTCGTCGGTACCCGCTTCAGCATCGAGGCCCGGGAGAAAAAAACCCGGCTGATGGTGGATAAAGGATCGGTTGAACTGGCGGAACGGGCGGGGGCGGCCTCCGTGCTGGTCGAGCGCAACCACTTCGCCGAGGTGCGCGAGGGCGCGCCCCTCCAGGTCCGCCCCCTCTTCGCGCTGGACTTCAGCCAGCGGATCATCGGGGTGCAGCAGAAAGCCGCCCTCCGGGAGCCGAAGATTCCGGTCGTGCCCGACCTCAGCTACGGGGTGCCCCCATCGGTCATCGCGCGCCGCATGCGGGCCATGGGGGTGAACCTGGTGATGATCCAGGTCTCCCACGGCGACCAGCAGCCGGTCGTGCAATTCGTACAGGGGCTCAAGGAGAACGCGGGGGGCGCCCTGTCCATTGTCCTCAGCGACTGGAAGTGGCACCTGGACCAGGCCGCAAAGCGCGAGGAGCTGGCCCGGGACCTGGCCACCTGCTATACCGCCCTGGCCGAAGCCGGCCTCGACGACATGGTCAAGGGCTGTCATTTCGGGGAAAACGATCCCCTGGATGGCAAACCCTCCACCGCCGGGCAGTGGACGAAGCGCTTCGACCATATCGTGGACCTGGCCGGCCGGCTCAACGACAAGACCGGCCAGGCCTTCACGAGCCGGAGCATCCTGATTCACGGTGAGGGTTCCGGCGCCCACTTCAAGGGCATCCTCGCGGCACACGCCGCCGCCGACTTTGAAGAACGGATGCTCCGGAAATGCCGGAACTATGCCTTCGCCTTCCAGTTGCTCGATGCCGGCGTACCGGGGCCGGGGTCTTCCGTCGTGCAGTGGCAGGCGCATTTCAACGACCACTGCGGCCTGGATGAATTCACCCGCCTGGGCCAGGCGATCGTCTTCGTGGGAAGCACCGGGGACGGGCTCATCCCGCGTTCCCTGGAACCCGGCTTCCGGCCCGAGGACGGCTGGAACAACCAGGTTCGTGCCTTGCGGAAGGTCTTTCGCGACACGAAACGATTGCACTTCCTCTTCGGCCCCATGCTGAGGAACGCGTGCACCTGCGATCGGGCAAAACCCGTCCTCCACCACGCGTCGGGGAACAAACTTATCCTGCGGGACCAGCAGATCTCCGACTGGTCCGCCTGGAAGAATGGTGTGCAGGAGCAGCCCGCACCCGCCACGAATCGCCTCGAGCAGGCCGAGGAATAGGGTCGCCCCCCGGCCCGCGGGAAAAAATGCCGGATTTTTTTTCGGCAGGTTCCCCCCGCTACGGGAGTAGGTGGGTAATGAAACAGGATTCCAGCATGATGCGATCGCTCACCGTTTTTTACGGGGTCGTCTTTTTCGTAACATCGGTCTTTTCGGATTTCACCGCGCTCCAGAAAAACTACGATGCCTCACTGGAGCATATCGGGCAGGTCCATCACGCCGGGCTTGCACAATACCAGCAGCACTATCTCGCCACCCTGAAAAGAATTGAAGGGTTGATGCAGCAGCGGGGCGCGCTTGACGAGCTGATGGTTGTCCGGAAGGAAATCAGCCGCTTCAAGGCAAGCCAGACGGTTCCCGCGAAGCCGCCGGCAAACACCCCCGGCCTGATGGCCAAGGCACAAAGGGGCTATCGCAACGCCGCCGGAAGCCGGGAAAAGGAAACCATCCGGAAAACACAGGCCCTGATGGGGCACTACCTGGTGCACCTGGCCGCCCTGGAGAAAAAACTGGTCCAGGCCGGCCAGATCGATGCGGCCGTGATCGTCGACCGGGAGGAAAAGAAGATCAAGAGAGCCTACGTTCAACCGCCCATCCTGCCCGCTTTAACCCGGAGAATCCCATGAAAAAAACGATCCCCATCCTGGCCGGGGCCGCCCTCCTGCTGGTGCAGCCCGACCTCCTTGCGAACGCCCTTCCGCTGTCCATCGTGAAGGTGGATGAGAAGACCCCACCGGCCTCCACCCACAAGCATTTCAAGGACGGGTACCTCACATTCAACTTTGCCACGAAGTCGGGCAAGCTGAAGCTCCGCAAGCTGGATAACAAGGTCTACTGGGACAGCAACCGGGACGGCGCGATCGACGCCCGGGATACCGGGGTGCCCAGCCTGTCCGTCCTGTCGATCCCGGTCACCATCGGCAAGCGACTCATCCCCTATCCCATCCGGGTTAAACTCTCGAAGGAGGCCTGCATTGACCTGGGCAGCCTGGTCGTCCTGCAGACACGCTACCAGGGACAGGTGGTCCAGGTCTTTGACAAGAACCTGGATGGCGCGTTCTGCCCGGACAAGCAGGACGAAATACAGTTCGGCAGCGGCAAGCGGATCCCCTTCACGGAGATCCTGGTGGTGGAGGACAGGATCTACCGGGTATCCAAGCCCCGGCAGGCAAACACCCTTGCCATCTCGGCGTTCCGGGAGCCCCCGGCCTGGGTCCACCTCAAGGCGTCGGACGCGCAGTGGCAAAGCGCACTCACCCTGGTGCACCGGGAAACCGGCTGCTCCTTCGTGGCCACGACCCGGGCACCGGTTGCCGTGGTCCCCGGGGCCTATACCGTGACGGCCTCTGAGACCACGCTCCACCGCAAGGACCATAGCCCGGTAAAAATCGCCTCGAGCGGCCAGAAAGTCCCGCTGAAAAAAGCCCTCGTGTCGGGCGAAAACAAGCTGCTTATCGGCCCGCCGGTCCGGATGGATTTCCAGCTCAAGCAGGACGAGAAGGACTGGCGGCGCTTCACCCTGGGGGCCTTTAAGTGCTTTGGGGAATCGGGCTTGAGCTACAACCTGCCGCCCCGGGGAAAAGCGGGTAAAAACACGCTCAAGAGCTATCTTCGCTCCGGGACCCGGGAGCTTCAACTCAGCCGGTTGGAATATGGCTGACGCGGCCTGAACGGGTGCTCCGTGCGAGTGCCGGATGGATTTAAGGATCTACCGAACCTGGAAGTGGTGGTAAAATACAGCCTTCCGGACGGAATGAAACTGGAGGCGGCCCGCGCGCTCACCCGGTAAATAAAA
>JAPYUI010000056.1:4718-7885 GCA_029936175.1 Kiritimatiellia bacterium | reverse complement strand
GCCGAGAAGTTGATCGCCAGTTTCGATGCCGGGCAACGGGCGAAGGCGGTGTTCACCCTGGATGACAAGGTCCGGGAAGCGTGGCATTTCTTCCCCAACCGGCCCAGTCGTGCAGGCCTGCCCCTGAACGAGCTCAAGCCGGGGCAACGCGCGGGCGTCATGGAGTTGCTCCAGCAACTCCTCACCAGCCAGGGCTTTGACGAACAGGAAAAGCTGCGCATCATCCACGGCCTGAAACAGGACATGGCGGCCCCCGACAATCCGCGGCACTTGTATTTCATCGCCTTTTTCGGCCAGCCCTCACCCCGCAAAACCTGGGCCTGGCACTACGAGGGGCATCACCTCTCGCTCAACGTCACCCTCGGCGGTGGCCAACACTTCTCGGTGACCCCCTCGTTCTGGGGGGCCGGGCCGGTAAAGGTCACCCAGGGTGCACGCAAGGGCGAGCGGGTATTTGCACTGGAACTGGATATCGCCCAGGAGCTCGCGCGCTCCTTCACCCCCGAGCAACGGGTGCTGGCCGCCCCGGAAGGCCTGCGCGGTGGCCCGGGCACCTCGCCGGCGCTCGTGCGCGGGGCCTATGAAAACCAGCGGGGCATCCCCTTCCAGCAACTGGACCCGGCCCAGCAGGTCCTCCTGCAGAAACTGGTCCTCGCCTACGCCGGGAAGTACCGGCCGGGGATCCTGCGGGAGATCAACCGCCGCAAGCGCATCCTGGACACCACGAGCATGAGCTTCGCCTGCAGCGGGGAATTCGACGGGACCCTGAACCAGTACAAGATCTTCACCCGGGACTACCTCATCGAGATGAGCACCGGCAACGGGAACCATGTGCATTCCGCCTGGCGCGACTTCGACGGCGACTTCGGGCGCGACCTCATCGCCGAGCACCTGGAGACCGCGCACTAGGCGACAAGGGCCGGCCGCGGGTGCTCACGGGCCCCTAGGCCAGCAGGTCCTCGATCACCCCCCGGCCCTCCAGGCCGGCCAGGCGCTGCTCCAGGCCGTTGTGGTACCAGGACAGGCGCTCGTGGTCGAGGCCGAGGAGGTGCAGGGCGGTCGCGTGCAGCTCGTAGCTGTACATGACGTTTTCCACGGCCTCGAATCCCAGCTCGTCGGTGGCCCCGTAGCCGATACCGGGCCGGATGCCGCCGCCGGCCATCCAGGCGGTGAAGGCCCCGCCATTGTGGTCGCGTCCGCCGCTCTTCTGCGCGGCGGGCTGGCGGCCGAACTCCGTGGTGCAGATGACCAGGGTGTCGTCGAGCAGGCCACGGGACTTCAAATCCTTGAGCAGGGCGGAGGCCCCGGTGTCGAGCACCGCGCCCCAGTAGCCGTGATCGCGCACCACGTCCTCGTGGCTGTCCCAGTTGGGACGGATCTTCTTCGCGGTGGTGTTCTCCGCCCCGCAGTAGATCTGCACGAAGCGCACCCCGCGCTCGGCCAGCCGCCGCGCGAGCAGGCACTGCCTGCCGAAGGGGCCGGTCTCGGGATGATCGATGTCGTAGAGTTTGCGCGTGGCCTCGCTCTCCCCACGCAGGTCGGTGACCTCGGGCGCGCTGAGTTGCAGCCGCGCCGCCATCTCGTAGGCCTGGATACGCGCGTCCAGCTCGCTGTTTCCGCTGCGCTCCACGCGGTGCATCCGGTTCAACCGCTGCAGGAAATCCAGGCCCGCCCGGTCGTCGGCCTGCGTGCCCTCGGGTGGGAACAGGTCGGCGATGGGCTGTTTGGCGTTGATGTCGAAGGTGACGGCCTGGTGCGCGGCGGGCAGGAAGCCGGCGCCCCAGTTGATGATCCCGCCCGGCGGCAACCCGCGCGGGTCGGGCAGTACCACGAAGGCGGGCAGGTTCTCGCTCTCGCTGCCCAGCCCGTAGGTCACCCAGGATCCCATGCTCGGGAACCCGGGCCGGGCCTGGCCGGTGTTCATCATGAAGCAGCCCGGGCCGTGCAGCGCGGTCTTGCTCCGCATGGAATAGACAAAGGCCATGTCGTCCACGCAGGTGGCCAGCTTGGGAAACAGGTCGCTCACCCAGCGCCCGGACTCGCCGTACTGCCTGAAGGGCCAGTAGCTGGGCTGGCACTTCCCCGGCTTGGAGGCGAAGAACTGCAACTTCCCGCTCGGGTCAAAAGGCTGGCCCGCACGTTTTTCCAGCCCGGGCTTGTAGTCAAAGGTGTCCACCTGGCTCATCCCGCCCGGGCAGAAGATCTGGATGACGCGCTTGGCGCGCGGACGGAAATGGGGGGTGGCCTGCGCATCGCGCGCCACCAGGGCGGACAAGGCGATACCCCCCAGGCCGCCGCCCGCTCGCTGCAGGAAGGCGCGGCGGGAATGGCCGGAAATGGATTCCCTAATCCACATAGACAAACTCGTTGGTGTTGAACAGGGAGCGGCAGAAGGCGAAGAGGCCCTGTTGGTCGACGAATTGTTTCCCGAGCGCGGCCTCGGTCTTGTCGGGTGCGCGGCCGAAGGCCCACTGGAACGCGCGGTCGACCGCGTCTTCACCCTCGATGCGCTCGGCGAAGTACCGCGCCTGGCGCAGCATGAAGTCGTTGTTGTACAGCGCGAGCGACTGCAGCGGGGTGGTGGTGGTCATCCGCTTCGGCGTCAGGTTGGCGGGATCGGGACAGTCGAGCGTGGTCAAAAACCGGTCGGGGGTGGTGCGCACGATGTAACGGTAGATGCTGCGCCGCCACAGTTTCGGCTCGTCGGCGGTGACATAGGTGTAGATCGGCGCGTAGGCGTCCTGGTACGTGAAGTCCTCGAAGCCGGGGCCACCGCGCTCGTGATTCAGCTTGCCGCTGACGAACAGCACCGCGTCGCGGATCGCCTCGGCTTCCAGGCGCCGCGGGTTCTGTCGCCAGAGCAGGCGATTGTTGGCGTCGACCGAGACGCCCGGCGCATCGGCCGCGTAGCGCGAATCCTGCCGGTACGCCGCGCTGTTCAGGATGAGCCGGTGCATCGCCTTCAGCGACCCGTGCTTGCGCACCAGCTCGGCGGCCAGCCAATCGAGCAGTTCCGGGTGGGAGGGCCGGTCGCCTCCGTGGCCGAAATCGCTCGGGGTGTCGACGATACCCTGCCCGAAATGCCAGTGCCACAGCCGGTTCACGATGACCCGCGGGGTCAGCGGGTTGTCGGGATGGGTGATCCAGTCAGCCAGCGCTTTCCGACG
>JAPYUI010000056.1:3248-4618 GCA_029936175.1 Kiritimatiellia bacterium | reverse complement strand
GGATCGGCCTTGAGCTTCGGATCGCCCCAGCCGAGTTGGTCGTGGCTGTAGCCGTTCTCCCCGTCGGTGGAGACCAGGGTCAGGAAACGCGCGGTTTCCGGCAGGGCGATATCGACGGACTGCAGGCCGTGCTCGCGTTTCAGGTGCTTGCGCGCATAGGCCTGCTTGCCGTCCACGAAGGCCCAGGCGTCGGCCCGGTAATCGCCCACCGCCCCGAAGTAGCCGAGCTTTGCGGTGAAGCGCAGCCCCTGTATGCCGCTCGCCTTGCGGATCGCCGCGAGGTCGAAGGTGATGCCCGTGTTGGCATGCAGGCCGAGCAGGGTGTGGCCGTCTTTCGTGAAATCGATGCCGCCGTGTTGGTTCGAATGCTGGCTGGCCACCGGGCCGTTGCGGATCATGTCCCAGGCCTTGCCCGAGGTCTTGGGAATCCCGGTGATGGTCAGCCCGGTCGTGCTGACCCGGATCTTCGCCTTCCCGGCGTCCCCGTCCGGCACGAAGACCCCGTCCACGAAGTCGAAGGTGCAGGCCGAGAACTTGTTGGTCTTCACGTTGCCGAGATTGCCGAAGTTCCGGGTCTGCACCACCGCGTTGCGCGGATCGAGCGCGTTGCGGTAGGTGCCGGTGCCGCGCCCGTTGCCGCCGCCCACGATATCGGCGAGGTCGATGCCCTTGCCTTCCAGCCGACCGATCTCCTGGGAGAGCTTCTTCTGCTTGCGGAGCAGCGGGAGTCGCCTCGCCTCGTAGCCTTTCAGCGCGGCCTCGCTGTTGACCCGCTCCTCGCGCTTCACCCCGGCGAACACCGCGCGGAGCCGGTAGTACTCCTCCTGGGAGATGGGGTCGAGCTTGTGGTCGTGGCACATGGCGCAGTTGACGGTCATGGCCATGGTCGCGGTCATCACCTGGGTGGCCATGTCGTCGAGGTCGAGGTTGCGGGCGGAGCGCCGGAGCAGCGGGCTCTGGGTCTCCTTCTGCCCCACGAAATCCCAGGGGCCGGCGGCGAGGAAGCCGGTGGCGATCACCGCCTGTGCGTCCTCCGGCCACAACACGTCGCCCGCGAGCTGCTCCCGGATGAACCGATCGTAGGGTTTATCCGCGTTGAAGGCGTCGATCACGTAGTCCCGGTAGGGCCAGGCGGAATTCCGTCGCCGGTCCCGCTCGAAACCGTGGGTGTCCGCGTAATGCGCAATGTCCAGCCAGTGCCGGGCATAGCGCTCGCCGTAATGCGGCGAAGCCAGCAGGCGATCGACCAGTTTCCCATAGGCCCCGGGATCGGGATCCCGGACGAAGGCCTCCACCATCGCCGGTGAGGGCGGCAGCCCGTGCAGGTCATAGGACAAGCGCCGGACCAGGGTCCGCCGCTCCGCTTCCGG
>JAPYUI010000056.1:0-3148 GCA_029936175.1 Kiritimatiellia bacterium | reverse complement strand
TTGGCGGAAAGGGTAGGAATCGAACCCACCTTGGACGGGTGACCGCCCAACAACGGTTTTGAAGACCGCGGGGACCACCAGGCACCCTTCACTCTCCGCGGCCACTAAAGCACGCTTTGGGGTTTCGACAAGTCCAATAGGGGCACCGGCCGCGTGGCCGGGGGCAAATCGGCCTCGCCTGGAAGGCGGAAGCGGCGTATAAGCAGGAGGAAAACGGAGCCTGCAGGATGAAGACAATGGCAATGATCATTTGGTGGCTGGGTGCGATGGGAAGCCTTGCGGGGGTGGGCGACCCGCAGCTCATGACCCAGCACCCCTGGTACCCGGGGGAGCTGGCGCTTTCATCCTTTGAGCGGCTGGCGAAGACCCAGGCGCGGGTCTACCGGCGGGTGACCGGGAAAGGGGTCGAGAGCGACCAGGACAAGGTGCTGGCGGCCTGGCTGTGGCGGAATACGCATTTCGCACACGGGGAGGAAGGCAAGGGCGATTACTTCGACCAGGGCTTCGGGAAGAGCGACTGGAACCGGGAGTACTGGCACGGGCTGTTCGCGCACGGCTTCGGCCTCTGTGGAACCACCCACGCACAGTGGACCGCGGAAATGGAATACCTGCTCGGGCCCTGCCGCGGACGGGCGGTCGGGGTGACCGGCCACAATTCCTTCGAGGTCTGGCTGACCGGCGGCGCCTACGGCACCGGGCGCTGGGCCCTGCTGGACCACGATGTTTCCACGGTGATTTTCGACGAGGGCGGTTCGCGGCTGCTGGGCATTCGCGAGGTGAAGGAGCGCCTCAAGACCCTGAAGGATCCCACGTACAAGCCGGAGCGCCAACAGGGCTGGCGGGTGGCCGGCCTGCACGACAGCGACGCGGGGGCCTTCAGCTCCTACCGGGTGGCGGAGTACCGCGCGGGATACGCGGGGCCGAGGCCGATCGTGCATCTCCGCCGCGGGGAATCGCTGACGCGGTATCACCGGCCCGGCCTGGCCGACGGCAAGACCTTCGTGTTCTGGGGCCGCAACTACCAGGCGGATGGCATCCCCGGGCCCAGCCGGGATCGCTCCTGGGTGAACCAGCCGGAGAAGATGTACCGCTCAAAAAAGGGAACGGGCTGGGTGCCCAGCCGGGTGCGCTACGCGAATGCGGTGTACCACTACCAGCCGGACTTCGGGTCCGGGGCCTGGCGGGAAGGCGTGATCGATGCGAATGCCGAACAGGTAACCTTCGAGTTTTATACGCCCTACATCATCGCGGCAAGCCCGCCGGATGACAGCCCCTGGGGCATCTACGCGGACGGGGGGGAAAACGGGCTGGTGGTCGAGGGGGGCGACGGCTGCAAGGTCAGCGTCTCCACCGACTGCGGGCAGAGTTGGCAGGACGGCGGCACCCTGGCGGGCAGGACGGACCTGACCGACCGGGTCAAGGGGCACCAGCAGTACTGGATCCGCTTTCACCGGGCGGCAGCGGACCTGCGCGATGCGAAGCTGCGCTGGACCACGGTCTGCCAGGCAAACGTCGCGGTCCTGCCGCGGCTGGTCGACGGGATGAACCGGGTGGCCTACCGCGCATCGGGCACGGGCATGGTCTCGGCCGGACCGAACCGGGACCAGGCGCAGGCCCACCTGGTCGACGGGGGCCTGGACCAGTCGGGGGCAACCCTGCAGCTGCGCGCGCCGCGCGGTGAGGCGATCACCGGGATCTCGGCGGCGAGCTGGAACCGCTCGGGTGCACCCCCGCAGGCGGTGAAGTGGCACATAGAGACCTCCACCAACGGCGGGACGAGCTGGGAAGCCCTGCTAAAGGACGACCGGATTATCCGCCGGGGCGATGAGCCGGCGGATTTCTGGAGCCAGTCCTTCAGCTACGGGGAGCAGGGGCTGGAGGGGGTGAAAGGACCGGTCCAGGTCCGCTTCAGCAATGACAGCCGGAAGGGATACCGGAAGGTGGAGGCGCACGCGTATTACCGGGCGGGGACGGATCCCCTGGAGCTGCGCTTTGCCTGGCGCAACGGCCCCGGCGGGGAATTGCGAGTGGCCCAGCACCGCTACGCGAACGGGGCGCAGGATACGAGCTGGAGCTTTGACGCGGGGGAGGATGTGGAGACGGTTTCGGTCAGCTACCGGTGCCGGTAGCCGGCCCCGCCGGGCACCCGCGCCTAGAGGGACAGGGTGACCGGATAAACCAAATCCGCCTTCGGCCGCACCTGGCCGATGACCCGGGCGTCCGCGTAGCCGGCCGCGTGGAGCTCCCTCAGGCAGTCAGCAACGTGCTCCCGGGGAAACGCCGCGAGCAGGCCGCCGGAGGTCTGGGGATCGAAGAGCAGTGGGTATTTCTCGTGCTGCTCGCCCTCGGCGCGATTCGAAATAAAGGCATCGGACTCCCGGTTGGCCGGGTGCAGGGTGCTCAGGATACCCCGCTTGCAGGTCGTGACCGCCCCCTCGAGTACCGGGACCTCACGGAGATCCAGCGCGATGGTCACCTCGGACTGCTTGACCATCTCGAGGAGGTGCCCCATGAGGCCGAAGCCGGTGACATCGGTGCAGCTGGAGGCCTTGTGTGCGTGCAGGATTTCCGCAGCCTGCCGGTTGGAATGGAGCATCATGTCCATCGCGGATGCGATCCATCGGCCCTTCGCCTTGCACTGCATGTCGGCGGCGAGCAGGGTGCCGGTTCCCAGCGGCTTGGTCAGCACGAGCACCTCGCCGGGCTGGCAGCCCCCCTTGTTCAGGACCTGCTCCCGGTCAGTGTACCCGGTGACGGAGAGGCCGAAGACCAGCTCGGGACCCTCGTTGGTATGCCCCCCCACGAGCGCGCAGCCCGCCTCGTTCATCATCTCGGTTGCCCCGGCCAGGACCTCGCGCAGCTCCGCCTCGACCTTCCGGTCGCTGCCGTGGGGCACGGTCACGATGGCCAGCGCATGGTGCGCCTGGGCCCCCATGGCAAAGACATCACTCAGGCAATGGTTCACCGCGATCCGGGCGAACAGGTACGGGTCGTCGATGAAGGAACGAAAGAAATCGACGGTCTCGATGGAGAGCTTTCCCGCGGGTAGCTCGACGATGGCGGCGTCGTCCGGCTGGTTGAAACCCTTGAGGATCTCCTCGTGGTCGACGGAGTCCAGGCCCTTGAGGGCGCGGTGCAGGATCGAGCT
>JAPYUI010000269.1 GCA_029936175.1 Kiritimatiellia bacterium | reverse complement strand
ATTTTTCGAGGTCCCGGGATTGTTCATCGCGGCCGGCATTGCTAGGTTCCGCCCATGCGCGCATTGAAAACGATCCACGTGGTCAGCTGCCACGCCGAGGGCGAGGTGGGGGATGTCATTGTCGAGGGTGTCCCGCCCCCGCCGGGTGAAAGCATCTGGGAGCAGCGGAACTTTATCGCCCGGGACGAGGTCCTGCGCAATTTCGTGCTCAACGAGCCGCGGGGTGGGGTCTTCCGCCACGTGAACCTCCTGGTCCCGCCGAAGCATCCCGATGCCGACATGGGCTTTATCATCATGGAGCCCGCGCACACGCCGCCGATGTCGGGATCGAACACCATGTGCGTGGCCACCGTCCTCCTCGACACGGGTATCCTGCCCATGCAGGAACCCGAGACGCGGCTGGTGCTGGAGGCCCCGGGCGGCCTGGTCGAGATCTGCGCGCATTGCCGCAACGGCAAGGCGGAGCGGATTTGCGTGACCAATGTCCCCTCCTTTGTCGACCGGCTGGATGCCCATGTCGAGGTGGCGGGTCTCGGGACACTGCGGGTGGATACCGCGTATGGCGGGGACAGCTTTGTCATCGTCGACGCCTGCGACGTGGGCTTCCGCTTGCAGCCGGATGAGGCCCGCGACATGGCCGAGGCGGGGGTCCGCATCAGCGCGGCCGCGACGGAGCAGCTGGGCTTCACCCACCCGGAAAACCCGGAATGGACGCACCTGTCCTTCTGCCAGTTCGCGGGGGAGCTGCAGCGGGTCGACGGCGTGTTGACCGGGCCCAATGCGGTTGCCATTCGCCCCGGCAAGATCGACCGTTGCCCGACCGGCACCGGCTGTTCCGCCCGCATGGCCCTGCTGCACGCGCGCGGTGACATGAAGGTCGGCGATCGCTACCGGGCGCGTTCCATCATCGGGGCGACATTCATGGCCTGTATCGAGGGGGTGACGAGCCTCGGGGACACGCCCGCGATTATTCCCTCCATCACGGGGCGGGCCTGGATCAGCGGGACCCACCAGCACACGCTCGACCCGGACGATCCCTGGCCGGAAGGTTACCGGCTCTCGGACACCTGGCCGGTGATCGAATGAGGCCCGCGTGCGCGGGGATGCGTTCCCCTCAGCCCCGCGCCAGGGCGAGCGCCTCGGCGGTGAGGCGGGTCACCTCGTCCCAGGCCCCGGACGCGAGCAGCTCGGGCTTGACCATCCAGCTTCCGCCACAGGCGAGCACGCAGGGCAGTTGCAGGTACGCCAGCAGGTTGCCCGGCCCGATGCCGCCGGTCGGGATAAAGCGCAGGGTGTGGTAGGGGGCGCTCAAGGCCTTGAGGGTCTTTACCCCGCCCAGGGCCTCCGCGGGGAAGAACTTCAGCACCTCCAGTCCGTGCTCGAGGGCCATCTCCAGGTCGCTCGGCGTCGCGATGCCGGGGAAGACCGGGACCTGGTTCTCGATACACCAGCTGACCGTGCGCGGGTTGAATCCCGGCGCCACGATAAAGCGGGCGCCCGCATCGACGGCGGCCTTGGCCTGGTCCACGCCGTGCACGGTACCTGCACCGAGGAGGAAATTGTCCCGCCCGGCGAGGGCGCGGATGCTGTCCAGCGCCGCCTCCGTGCGGAGGGTGATCTCCGCACAGGGCAGGCCGCCCTCGCAGAGCGCATCGGCGAGGGCGCACGCGGCATCCGCATCGTGCAGGGCGACAACGGGCACAATCCCGGCTTCTCCGATCTGGTCGATCATCCCATCTCCACCACGGCCTTGATCACCCCGGTTTCCGGCCGGGTGAAGCTCTCGAATACGTCGATCATGTTGTCGAAGGAGGTGCGATGGGTGATCCAGGGCTGGGTATTGATATCGCCGTCCTCGATCAACTGGATGATCCGGGTGAAATCGCCGGCGAGGGCGTTTCGGCTGGCGAGGATGTCCAGCTCGCGCCGGTGCAGGGCCGGGGCGTGGGGCAGGGCGAGCTCCGCCTGGGTGATGCCGACGTACACCAGGCGGCCCTTGAACGCGCAGTACTCCAGGGCCTTCGCCATGGATTGGTTGCTGCCGGTGGCGTCCACCACCACGTCGGCACGGTTTCCGTCGGTCAGGGCTTCAAGCTCCTCGATCTCGGTCCCGTTCCCCGCGAGGAGGGTGTGCTCCACCCCCATGTTGTCCCGGCAGAAATCGAGCCGCGACGGGACCCTGTCCATCACGATCGTTTTCGCCCCGGAGAGCCGGGCGAACTCCACCGCGCTCAGGCCGATGGGTCCGGCCCCGATGACGAGTACGCTTTCCTTCGCCTGCGGGTTTCCGCGATCGATCGCGTGGCAGCCGATGGCCAGGGTTTCCACCAGGGCGCACTGCTCGGCGCTCAGCTTGTTCGCCGGGTGCATCTTGCGCGCGGGGAGAAGGATCTTCTCCGTCAGGCCCCCATCGCACATCACGCCGATCGTCTGGTGATGCTCGCAGCAATTGGTGTGGCCGCGGCGGCAGGAATAGCACGCCTGGCAATTGATGTACGGCTCCACCGAGCAGCGATCGCCGACCCGGATGTTCTCGACCCCTTCGCCGATTTCCAGGATTTCCACGCCCAGCTCGTGTCCGGGAATGCGCGGGTAGGAGAAGAAGGGCATCTTGCCCAGGTAGCCGCCGAGGTCCGTGCCGCAGATGCCGACGCGGTCCACGCGCACCAGGGCCTCGCCGGGACCGGGCGCACCGGGCTCCTCGATATCGATGACCTTGAAGTTGCGGGGCTCGGTAAGTTGTATGGCTTTCATGGGTAATCGCTTCCGGGGTCGTGTGGTTCGGTGATCCTGGCCGGTCTTCAATACATCGTCTGTTTTGCCCTGTCCAGCGTGAGCTGCCCACCGGGAAACGCGGGGCGACCGCTCGCCGTTTCGTTTTTGCCCGTCTATTTAGCGGGTATTTTTGAAAAAAGGACGTGAGATTCAGGCGGCCCCGGTCGTATAGTTACCTGGCAGTGGAAGCCCCTGGCGGGCTTTTTACCCATCGCGAGGCGGATTCGGGGCACTTTTCGACCGGGCCGCACCGCACCTGACCATGAAGAAAACCCTTGGATATTACGTGGCCTTCCTGCTCGGCGCTGCCGGTGCCGTTGCGGAGGATAGCGCCCGGCGCGCGGAACGGGAATCGATCTTCACCCTGGAGGTGAAGCCGCTCTTCGTGGAGAAATGTTTCCCCTGTCACGGCGCGCCCGGGAAGAAGCTGAAGGGGAAGTTCAACCTGACGACCCGGGAGGGCTTTCTCAAGGGGGGCGAGGAATTCACCAAGGCCCTCGTGCCCGGCTCCGCGGAGAAATCCCACGTCATGAAGATGATCCGCTGGGAGGACGCGGACTACGAGATGCCGCCCAAGGCGAATGACCGCCTGGACCGGGCCCAGGTCGAGCTGGTGCGGGACTGGATCGATGGCGGGGCGCCGTGGCCGGACGAGGAGCAGCAACGGGAATACATCCTGGCCGAGCGGGGCAGGGAACGCACCAAGGACGGGGTACTGGTCAGGACAAGCGGCGGTCTTTCCGAGGACTGGACCTACCGGCGTTACAGGGATGAGGACATCTGGGCCTTCCAGCCGGTCAAGAAGCCTACGCTTCCCCAAGACGCCCACCCGGTCGACTTCTTCATCGGCCGTAAATTGAAAGCCGCCCACTTCGCCGGTGCCTCCACCGCGCATTTCCGGACCCTGGTCAAGCGGGCCTACTACGACCTGACGGGTCTTCCGCCCACCCCCTTCGAAATCTACCAGTTTCGCCTCGCGTGGGACAAGGACCCCGACCGGGCCTGGCGCGAGCTCGTCGACAAGCTGCTGGCCAGCCCGCATTACGGTGAACGGTGGGGCCAGCACTGGCTGGACGTCGCCCGCTACGCCGACACCGGGGGTTACTCCAACGATTTCGAGCGCTCCAACGCCTGGCGGTACCGCGACTACGTCATCCGGGCCTTCAACCAGGACAAGCCGTACAACGAATTCGTCGTCGAGCAACTCGCGGGCGACGAGCTGTGGGAGCAACAACCGGAAGGGAAGAAGGATCCCGGGTTGCTGGTGGCCTCCTCCTTCCTCCGCATGGGCCCGTGGGACCCCGCCATGACCAAGGCTCCCGAGGCACGGCAGATATTTCTCGACGACGTGGTCAACTCCGTCGGCCAAACCTTTCTCAGCACCACCATGCGCTGCCTGAAGTGCCA
>JAPYUI010000268.1:2931-4190 GCA_029936175.1 Kiritimatiellia bacterium | reverse complement strand
CGCAAAGACCGCTTCCCAAGCGCATCCCGGCTGGCCGAGGGCAAGGATTTGTAGTAGGTGAAGGAGGCCCCGTTCAAGCGATCCCGGAGTCCAACCATGAAACGATGTTCAGCCTGCCTTTTCGCCGTCCTGCTACACGCCTCCGTGTCGGCAGTCCCGCCCAATATCGTTTTACTCCTCGCCGACGACCTGGGCTATGGCGATCTCGGCTGCTATGGGCATCCGCAGGCACAGACCCCGGTAATCGACCAACTCGCCCGCGATGGCGTCCGCTTCACCCAGCATTACGCCAATGGACCGGAGTGCAGCCCGACACGGACCGCACTCCTCACAGGGCAATACCAGCAGCGGTCCATGGGCCTCGAATGTGCCATCGGCACCGGTAACGTCGGGCGCTACGACGAGGCGATCCGCCTCGCGGGCGAAGACCGACTGGGACTGCCGGTCGGCCGGGCCCTGCTCCCCTCCGCCCTGAAGCCCGCCGGCTATGCCAGCGGCGTATTCGGCAAATGGCACCTGGGCTACGAACCACGGTTCAACCCGATGCGACACGGGTGGGATGCCTTCTTCGGATACCTCGGCGGCAACGTGCACTACTTCAACCACCGCGAATTGAGTGACCTGCATGTACTCTTCCGCGGGCGACTGCCGGTCCACGCGGACGGATACATGACACGGCTCATCACCGACGCCTCCATCGACTTCATTGAGCATAACCGGGACCGGCCCTTCTTCCTCTATGTTTCCCACGAGTGCCCGCATTTTCCATTCCAGGGGCCGGGCGACGGGCAGAAGGTCGTGGATGAATCCAACTGGACCAAGCCTGACGCAAAGGCGTACGTGGCGATGCTCGAGGACCTGGACCACGAAGTCGGACGGGTGCTGGCGGCCCTGGACAAACACAAGCTTACCGAGAACACCCTGGTGATCTTCGTGTCGGACAACGGGGGCTTTGCCGGCGCGGCCAACATGGGGCCACTCAAGGGGGCCAAGAGCACCACGCTTGAAGGCGGCATCAGGGTGCCCCTGATCATGCGCTGGCCGGGCCACATCCGCCCCGGCACCACCAGTCACCAGGTCTGCGCCACCTTCGACCTCACCTGCTCAATCATCCGGCTCGCCGGTGCGGAGGTCGACCCCGGGCGCCTCGACGGTTTTGATATCGTCGACTACACCACGCAGGGCAAGCCGGCCTTTGCCCGCACCCTCTTCTGGCGGGGCAAGCGCGGCGAACGGACCTGGTGGGCCGTGCGCGAGGG
>JAPYUI010000268.1:0-2831 GCA_029936175.1 Kiritimatiellia bacterium | reverse complement strand
CGGCAGGCGGCGGCAGAAGCCAAACCGCTTTTTCTCATGGCGGGTAGCGGTGGTGCACCCGCCGCGGGCTGTTGAACGGCTGGCCGTGGTGTGAGCCGTGGGCTCACCTTCTGGACGGACGAGACCATTCGCCTTATCCGTGAAAACTTTGTTGCCGTGTCCGTGCCCACCTGGCTTGCCAAGGCGCCCGGGCCGGAGGGTGATTTCCTGCGCCAAGCCGGGATCGACAAGCGCTGGGTGACATCCAGCGGCTACATGCATTGCATATCCGCCAGCGGACGCTTCCTCGGCGCTCGCCCATCCGATGCGGTCCTGCAGAAATTCAATGAACTCCCCGCCGCCGAGCGCGCACCCGGCGCGGTGCGGGTCGGGGAGCTCTCCGCCGCCGAGCAACGCATCCCGTCGCCCCCGGAGGGCGGGATGGTACTGCGCGTCCATGCCCGTTTCCTCGCGCGGGATGACACCGGCACCCTGCGCCATGCACGCACGGCCGATTTCCCGCTCATGCTTGCCAAGCCCAAGGTGCTGCGATCCTGGGCCCTGTTCCTTCAACCCAACACGGAGTACATGTGGTTGACCCGCGACGAATGGCGGGCACTGGTTCCATCCCGTCCCGTGAAGGGGCAGCGGCTGGACGTCGACCCGGCCCTCGCAATGCGCATGGCCCGATTCCATTTAACCCCGCAACGCGCCACCACCAGCGAGGGCGGTATCATTCATCCCAAGCTGGTCAAGAAAGCCCGCCTTGGGCTGAAGGTGGTATCGGTCACACCGCAAAGCATCCGCATGGAACTGGCGGGCCGTATCCACTGGGGCAGCGACTATGAGCCCGGCAAGGCCACGACTCCCAATGGCCCACTGGCCCAGGGTTTCGCCTCCGCTATCGAGGGCCGCCTGGAATACGACCGCAAAACAAAGGTTTTCACCCGTTTCGACATCGTGGCCCCCGGCGACACGTGGGGCCGCTGGGGCGATGCCAACCGCAAGAGCATGTACGTCGAGCGCCCCGGACGCAGCCCCTTTGGTTTCGCCCTCGAACGGGCAGATGGCAAGCGGTCCACCGACCGCATCCCCCCCGGCGGCAACGGTCGCTACGTCACCGGCCGCACAGGATATTTCCCGGATTCCGGGAAACATCCATAGGGTAAACCCGGTGGACTGCTTCCCCCGCCGTTGAACCGCAGGGCACCGCTTCGTAGCTATTTCCACCCCAGGCACCAAGGCATCCGACCGGATCATCGATTTTTTGCAATTTCCCGCTCGTTGATTCAGACTGAAAGTGGCATCCTGAGCCCCTTGTTTTCAACTGGTCAAAGGAGCATCGCATGACAAAACAGCGCAACACCACCCGTCGGGAATTCGTAAAAAAGTCGGCCCTTGCCCTCGGTATACCCACGATTATCCCCTCCTCGGTCCTTGGCTTAAACGGGCAGGTTGCTCCCAGTAACCAGGTCGTGCTCGGCGGGGTGGGCATCGGTCGCCGTGGCCGCAAAGACCTCAGCTGCTTTCTCAAGCAACCGGAAGTCCGCTTTGTCACCACCGCAGACCCCCAAAAAGAACGACGCGAAAGCATTCAACGTTACGTTTCGAAGCTGTATCCCAACCAGGAGTGCAAACCGGTGCAGGACATGTACGACGTATTCCAGCGCGAGGATATCGACGTGGTGCTGATTGCCACCGGCGATCGCTGGCACGCCACCGCATCGATGATCGCGGCCCAACACGGAAAGGATATCTATTCCGAAAAACCGTGCACCATGACGATTCGCGAATCCCAGGAACTCGACGACACCATCCTGCGTTACGGGCGGGTGTTTCAGGCCGGGACGCAACGTCGCAGCGTCGACAATTTCAAGGTGGCAGCAAACCTTGCACACAGCGGGAAGCTGGGGAAATTGACCAGCGTGTACGCGGGTATTATCCGGCTGGAGGCCGACCAGCCCTGGCTGCCCGCTAAACCCGAACCCGACAAGTCAGAGATCGACTGGAATCGTTGGCTCGGGCCTTCGCCATGGCGTCCGTTTAACAAAGCCTACTGCGACGGAAGATGGCGGGGCCATCACGGGCTCGCCACCGGCTACAAGCTGCTCGAATGGGGTTCGCACACCATCGATCTCTGTCAATGGGCCGCGGCCAAGGATGGCACCACCCCGGTGGAGTACGAGGCCATCGACGACACCAGCGTGCATGCGAAGTACGCAGACGGGCTCAAGCTGGTCATGCGCCTTGCCGGGTTTAAGGGCGAGGGGGATTGGAAGCCCGGCCTCGGCAGCTGCCCCGTGCGCTTCGAAGGGGACGAAGGCTGGGTCGAGGCCGGGGACTTCGGAAAGATCGAGGTGAGCGATCCGAAACTCCTCGAAGGACAAACCTACGACCCCGAGTTATACGGCACCGACCCCATAAAACACGTGCGTAACTTCCTCGACTGCGTAAAGACGCGCGAGAAGCCGGTCTGCAACTCGACCGTAGCGCGATACGGCCATGTCGCCGGCCATGCCGCCGCGATCAGCTGGAAACTCGGGCGCAAGTTGCAATTTGACCCCAAGGCCGAGGCCTTCGTCGGGGACGACGAAGCCAATCGCATGCGCAGTCGCGCTCGTCGCGCTCCCTGGCACGTTTAATTTTTCGCTATCTTACCTGAAAGGCACCTTCATGAAAACCCATCGACTTGTTTACCTGCTCACCATTACCGCGGCGTGCGCCATCGCTCCCTTGCACACACGCGCCGACGAAGCCTCCGCGCTCAGCCTGCTGAAATCAGCCAGCACCAGCCTGCATGAAAAAGCCAAGGCCTGCGACGAACTCGGACGACTCGGCAGTGCAAAGGCCGT
>JAPYUI010000055.1:22555-24354 GCA_029936175.1 Kiritimatiellia bacterium | reverse complement strand
TCCCCCGGCAGGGCCTTGCCCATGATAAAGCTGGTGTTTTCTGACCGGGTGATGCTTTTGACCTGCCCGTGTTTGGTTAACATCACCACGAAACGATGGCGCTTGGAGGTGGTCTTGGTTACGGTGCCGATCTTCTCGGCATCGACATCAAAGGGGCGGCGCTGATCGATCACGACCTGGAGCACCTCCCCGTCGATCGGACGTCCCGGGACGTACTGGTAGGTCAGCTGGACCAGGTCAAATGCTTCATCCTTCTCAAACCCCAGGGCATGGTGCTCGGTACGAATGGCTTCAGTGCAGATCTCCATCGTACGCTTTTCGTTCGTGATGACCAGCAATTCCCTGGCCGAGCTGTTCAGTACGCTGAGGGCTGAAACGACAAGGACGATTCCGTATTTCATTTGCATTCCCACTCTTGTCATGAATTTCCCGCCGGGTCAGGCAAGTTTCCAGGGAGCCCGATAGGGGCGGCTGAGCATCTTGTTGGCCGCGGCATCATTGACGACGACTTCCTTCTCCGGATTCCAGTTTAAGGTTTCGCGTTCAAGTTGCAGGGCGATGTTCCCCAGGTGTGCAATGGAAATCGTGCGATGGGCATCCTCAATTGGGGCGATGGGTTCCTTTCCGCTGAACACGCAATCCACAAAATTCCGCACGTGATCGTTGCTCACGTACACCCGTTCCATGCTGTCATCAATCTTGCTCTTCACGATGTCTCCGGGATTTGACTGGAGACGCCCGCGGTTGGTGTGGATCCACTTTCCGTCCTCGCCCTCGAAGGTCACTCCTCCCTTCTGGCCGGTCCCGACGAGGAGCTTCAGCCCGTCTTTATAGGTGCATTCCCAGTCGTAGCGGTCGGCGGTATTGTAGAGTTCGCTTCGCGGTGGGAAGTGGCCCTTGAGGTTGGTGAAGGAGACCGGCCCGGTCTTTTGGTTTTTCATGGCCCACTGGGCAATGTCGATGTGGTGGGCTCCCCAATCGGTGACCTGGCCGCCGGAGTAGTCGAGATTCCATCGCCAGTTCACGTGCAGCCGGGCCGGGCAATAGAATGCCTCCGGGGCAGGCCCCAGCCAGAGCTTATAGTCCAGGCCTTCCGGCACGGGGGTCTCTTCCTTCTCGCGGCCGTGCTTGTTGTAGTCGGGATGGCCGCCGGGCAGGCCAACCTTGATCGTGTGGACCTTGCCGATAAAGCCGTTACGTACCAGCTCAATGCCCTTGCGAAAATGAATGCTGGACCGCTGTTGGCTGCCGGTCTGGAAAGTCACCCCGGCTTTTTTCACGGCGTCTGACATCATGCGGCCTTCCCGGATGGTGAGTGAAAGGGGCTTCTGGCCATAAATATGTTTACCCGCCCGTGCGGCATGGATGACATGCAGGGCGTGCCAGTGGTCCGGGGTTGCAATTTGAACCGCATCGATGTCCTTGCGCGCGAGGAGCTCGCGGAAATCGGGATAACAATCCTTCTCGGTCAGGCTTTGATTCTTGTAGCGTTTGTTGACCTCCGCACGAGCGACGTCTCGACCGCCCTCCCTGTCGGCCCAGTACCCCTTGGAATATTTGTTCACGTCGCAAACGGCCACGACCTGGACGCGGTCATCAGAGAGAAAATTACGCATCCAGTTCATGCCGTTATTCCCATTGCCGATGCAGCCAAGCGTCATGCGTTCGGAGGGGGCGGGGCGCCCGTCCTTGCCGAGGGCCGAAGCCGGGATGATCGTGGGGACCGCTACAGCCGTTGAGGCAGCCGCTGCGGTCTTCATAAATGAACGGCGTTTCATGGATGGGGTCATAGTGATTTT